>NZ_CP017560.1:312416-624832 GCF_001753205.1 Sporosarcina ureilytica
TTTTTCGGTTATGAAATGGCAGGGTTAATTGGCGGCTCGATTTTCGTTGAGACGATTTTTAGTTACCCAGGAATGGGACAACTATTTTTAGACTCTATTAATCTACGAGACTATTCTGTAGTTACAGCGACGGTATTACTCTTCGGCTTAGCTGCAATTCTTGGGTCATTAATTTCAGATATTGTATTAAGTCTTGTAGACCCTCGAATTCGGATTAAATAATACATGCTCAAAAAGAGGTGAAATGAAATGGAAACAAATCAATCAAGTGTAAATATAGAGGCTAAAGAAGAACTTGAAGAAAGTCCAAGTGGTTTAAGAGTCATTTGGCGTGAATTATTGAAAGATAAATTGGCATTGACATCGTTAGTGCTTTTAATTTTAATCGCGGCATTTGTTTATGGGATTTCACTCTTTTTAAACCAAGATGAAATTGTAAAGGTAGACTTGTTTGCAATTAATGAAGCGCCTTCAAGTGAATATTGGCTTGGAACAGATTACGGTGGACGTGATGTATTTGGACAATTAATTATCGGTACGAAAAACTCATTGACCATTGGGATTTTAGTCACGTTAATGAGTGGTTTTATCGGCATTGTTGTCGGAATTATTTCAGGTTACTTCGGTGGCACGGTCGATAATATTATGATGCGCGTTGTTGACTTTTTCATGGTATTGCCATTTTTAATGATTGTTATCGTTTTTGTTGCGATTGTTCCAAAGTATAGCATTATGTCTTTTTCATTAATTATGACGTTGTTTTTATGGATGGGAATTACCCGGCTTATTCGATCTAGAGCCTTACAAGAAGCCGAGTTAGATTATATTCAAGCGTCTAAAACATTAGGCTCATCACATATTAAGATTATGTTTACGCAACTATTGCCAAACTTAAGTTCTTTAATTATTGTGACGATGACTTTGAATTTAGCAGCGAATATTGGGATTGAATCCGGCCTATCGTTTTTAGGTTTTGGATTTCCTGAATCTACGCCGAGTTTAGGGACGTTATTAAGTTATGCGCGAAATCCACAAGTATTGGAACATAGATGGTGGATTTGGTTACCGGCAGCGCTGCTCATTTTGGTTTTAATGTTAGCAGTGCGAAATGTTGGAGAAGCGATGAAACGAGCAACAGATGCAAGGCAAAGAAGAGGTTAATCGTGACATTCAATAGAGGGGCAAAATCATAACTTTGAGGAGGTGATGCACTAGAGCTGAAACATAGCTGTAGAGCATTGGTAAACGAATCAAGGTAAAATCATAAGAAGGGGGAGTTCATAAATGAAGAATTTTAGTAAAGCGTTATTAGCGCTAATGTTAGTGCTGGTATTGGCGTTAGCTGCATGTAGCGGCGGCGATGATAAGAAAGACGCGGGGAAAGAGAAGGAAGAAGATAAAACAGAACAAAAAGAAGGCGCAGGAGAAGAAGCTGGCGAAGAGGCAGTAGCTGATTCACCAATTTCCGCTTTCGACACGCGTTCGGAAACTGGAGAAGTTGAAGAAGGTGGAACGTTAAACTTTGGTCTAGTATCTGATACACCATTTGAAGGTACGCTAAACTTTAACTTCTATGCTGGTGCACCGGATGCGGAAGTAATCGAGTGGTTTGATGAAAGTTTACTAAGTATTGATGAGGACTTCCAATATACACAAGATGGAGCAGCAACTTTTGAGCACTCAGAGGATTACAAAGTATTTACGTTCAAAATTGGTGATAATGTAAACTGGCATGACGGAGAGCCTGTTAAAGCAGAAGACTGGGCATTTTCATATGAAGTAATTGGACATGCTGACTATGATGGCCCACGTTATGGTTCTGATTTCACGGTAATTGAAGGCATGGAAGCATACAATGCGGGTGAAGCTGATGAGATTTCAGGAATTAAAGTTGTAGATGAAAAGACTTTAGAAATCACATATACAAATCCAACACCATCATTACTTGCGGGCGGAATTTGGACATACGCAATGCCAAAGCATATTTTTAAAGATATTGCGGTAGCAGATATGTCATCTTCTGATGAAGTTCGTAAAAATCCTATTGGAATGGGACCATTCAAAGTGGAAAGCATTGTACCAGGTGAGTCAGTCGTTTATTCTAAAAACGAAGATTACTGGCAAGGTGCACCAAAACTTGATGAAGTTATTCTAAAAGTAGTCGATCCATCAGTTGTTGCAAATGAACTTGCTTCTGGAAAAATCGATGTTGTCGATGCATTCCCAGCAGATCAGTATGAAACGAACAAAGACATGGAAGGTGTAAAATTCCTTGGCGATGTCGATAACGCATATACTTATATTGGATTTAAATTTGGTACATGGGATAAAGAAAATGCCCAAGTTGTTTACAAACCTGAAGAATCAAAAGTAAGTGACGTTGCGTTACGTAAAGCAATGTGGTATGCGGTGGATAATGATGCAGTAGGAGAAAACTTCTACCAAGGATTACGTTGGGCGGGTACAACACTTATCGCACCATCTCATGCGAACTTCCACGATGCAACAATTGAAACACCGAAGTACGATAAAGAAAAAGCAATTGAAATCTTAACTGAAGCAGGATATGTAGATACAGACGATGATGGATTTGTAGAAGATCCAGACGGCAATGAATTGAAATTGAATTTCGCTTCAATGTCGGGTGGAGAAGTTGCGGAGCCAATCGCAAACTATTATATCCAATCATGGAGAGATATCGGACTTGACATTGAGTTATTAGACGGACGTTTACAAGAATTTAATACATTCTATGACCGCGTTGGTAACGGTGGAAATGATGATCCTGAAGTAGACGTGTATATGGGTGCTTGGTCAGTAGGATCAGACGTTGACCCTACAGGATTATATGGACCAAAAGCAATGTTTAACTTCCCACGTTATGTGAACGATAAAAACACTGAACTACTAGAAAAAGGTGTTTCCGATGAAGCATTTGACGTAGAATACCGTCAAAACGTGTATAAAGAGTGGCAACAATTAATGGTGGAAGAAATTCCAGTGTTCCCTACATTATACCGTGCTGTACTAGTACCAGTGAATGAAAATCTATTAAATTACACAATCGATCGTGAAGACAATTTCTATAGACATGAAATTGGTTTTAAAAAGTAAGAAGTAATTAATTAAGTCGTAATATGCGAGTTGGCTACGTGCTGACTTGTGTGTTACGACTTTTTCGTCGTAACTGAAAACACCTAGTAGTAGAATCATCTTGTTGAGACCGTTATCCGATTTTTTTCGGTAACGGTTTTTTCTAACTTTCCGTAAAGTTATGCATGCGAATTCCTCTCTCGTCCATTTGAATTCCGCCTCCACCGTTTCTACAAACTCCCTCTACCAACCAAGCGATGCTTCTAATTGCATAAAACTAACTACGTTCACATAGGCTATGTCCTATGAGAGAGTTATAGGTTGTTATAGGTTGGTTGTAAGCATTTAACAGATGTTCAAAATGCATGAATGAAGAGGGGATCGCTAAATGGTATTGTACATACTTAAACGCTTTTTTATGATGATTGTTACAATCCTTATCATTGCAACATTGACATTCTTTTTAATGCATAAAATTCCAGGTTCACCGTTTGACGAGGAGCGAACTTCGAATCCAGCTATCCAGGAAAACTTAGAACGATTTTATAAATTAGACCAGCCAGTCTCTGTGCAATATGTACATTACTTAAAATCGATTGCAACGTTTGATTTTGGTCCTTCTATTAAAAAACCAAATGAGACAGTGAATAGTTTACTTGCGCGGGGGTTTCCAATTTCATTGGAGCTTGGGCTCGTGACCATTCTCGTTGCAATTATTTCCGGGGTAATACTAGGGACATTTGCTGCACTGCGGCATAATGGCATCATCGATTATCTAGCAATGACCTTTGCTGTCATTGGGATTTCTGTCCCGAACTTTGTCCTTGCAACGTTGTTAATTCAAAAGGTTGCGGTCGATTGGCAATTGCTCCCCCCCGCTACGTGGAGTAGTCCATTGCATATGATTTTACCGACCTTTGCCCTAGCAACAGGACCGACAGCCATTATCGCACGTTTAACGAGGTCTAGTATGTTGGAAGTGTTAACCCAAGATTATATTAAAATGGCACGTGCAAAAGGGCTTTCACCGTTTCGAATTGTAACTAGACATGCCTTACGAAATGCGTTAATGCCTGTCGTGACAATTATGGGAACGATGCTTGCAGGGATTTTAACAGGAACGTTTGTGATCGAGAAAATCTTTGCAATTCCGGGGATGGGAAAGTATTTCGTAGACAGTATTAATAATCGTGATTATCCAGTGATTATGGGAACGACTGTGTTTTATAGTGCTTTTCTTGTTTTTATGCTATTCCTTGTTGACATTGTTTATGGTTTTCTTGATCCGCGAATTAAATTGCATAAGAAGGAGGGGGATGTGTAATGACCAAAAGTGGACAAGAGCTTGGAACACGTAAAAGTGTTCAAGACGAATGGTTTAAACCACTTAAAAAAGAGGTTCATCAAGCCGAGTCGGTTGTTCGTCCCTCTATCTCCTATTGGCGAGATGCATGGCAACGACTGCAGAAAAATAAGCTTGCGATGACGGGATTATTCTTCCTTTCCTTGTTGACGCTTTTTGCAGTGTTGGGTCCTATTTTATCGCCCCACTCCGTTACGGAAATGAACTTACCGAACCAAAATTTGCCTCCGTCAGCGACCCATTGGTTTGGGACCGATGAAATGGGGAGAGATGTTTTTACACGGACCTGGTACGGGGCAAGGATCTCGTTGTTTGTGGGCGTTATGGCAGCGTTAATCGATTTTTTTATTGGTATCATTTACGGCGGCATTAGCGGCTATAAAGGTGGATTGACCGATACGATTATGATGCGGATTATTGAAGTGTTATATGGGCTTCCACACTTACTCGTTGTCATTTTATTGTTAGTCGTGATGGGGCCAAGCCTAACGACAATCATTATTGCCTTAACGATTACAGGTTGGGTTGGCATGGCGCGTATTGTAAGGGGACAGGTTTTGCAAATTAAAAACTATGAGTTTATCACAGCAACGAAGTCGTACGGTGCAACCACACCTAGAATTATTCGAAAACACCTACTTCCAAATACAATGGGACCGATTATCGTTCAAATGACATTAACAGTCCCGAGTGCTATTTTTGCGGAAGCATTTTTAAGTTTTCTTGGACTAGGGATACAAGCCCCCTTTGCCAGTTGGGGAGTGATGGCCAATGACGCCTTGCCTGTCATTTTGTCAGGGCATTGGTGGCGTTTATTTTTCCCGGCATTTTTCATCTCAATGACGATGTTTGCGTTTAATGTGCTCGGAGATGGCATGCAAGATGCACTGGATCCGAAATTAAGGAGGTGAGCCTGTTGGCTAAGCGAGTCAAACACATGGATAGGGAAGATGAGAAGATGCTTTCCGTTCAGAATTTGCACGTTGCATTCACAACATTTGGTGGGGAAGTTCAAGCAGTGCGTGGTGTCACGTTTGAGTTGAATAAAGGAGAAACGCTTGCAATCGTTGGGGAGTCAGGATGCGGAAAAAGTGTAACGGCGAACGCAATTATGGGATTAATTCCTGAACCGGCCGGAAAAATTAAAGCGGGCCAAGTCCTTTTCCAAGAACATGATATGACAAAGTTAAATAAAGCTCAATTAAGGAAGGTTCAAGGGGTAGACATCTCGATGATTTTTCAGGACCCGATGACTGCACTGAATCCGACTTTGAAAATAGGAGAGCAGTTGATTGAAGGGGTGCGCACTCATTATAAAATATCCAAATCGGCTGCGAAGAAAAAAGCGATGGATATGTTAGAACTTGTAGGCATTCCTGGTGCTGAAGAAAGATTAAATCAGTATCCGCATCAGTTTTCAGGGGGGATGCGTCAAAGAATTGTGATAGCCATTGCGTTAATTTGTGAGCCGAAATTGCTTATTGCAGATGAACCGACAACGGCACTCGATGTGACAATCCAGGCACAAATCTTGGAGCTATTTGAAGAAATTCAAGAAAAGACGGGTGTTTCAATTATATTAATCACGCATGATCTTGGTGTCGTTGCAAAAATTGCCGACCGAATTGCCGTGATGTATGCGGGGAGAATCATTGAGATTGGATTGAAGCGAGAAATTTTTTATCATCCGCAACATCCTTATACGAAGGGCCTATTAAACTCTGTACCTCGCTTAGATTTAAAAGATGAGGAGCTTGAGCCAATAGAAGGTACGCCGCCGGATTTATTTTCGCCGCCAAGTGGGTGTTCATTCACAGCTAGATGTCCGTTTGCAATGGAAGTGTGTGACTTAGTGTATCCGGCAGACACGCATTTGACGAAAGACCACATAGTAAACTGTTGGCTTCAAGATGAACGAGCCATTCAGCTGCAAGGATAATTAGGTACGCCGCATGAAAGTGCTGTTTATAAATAAAAGGGGGAGTTTGTGTTGAAGAAATGGTGGATGTTGCTCATTGTTGCTTTGATGGCAATCGCACTCGTCGCTTGTACGGCGAATGAAGATGCTGGAAAGGAGCCGCAAAAGGAAGAAGAGGAAACAGAAGGGGCTGAAGAGGCAACCGAAGAAAAGACAAATAAAAAGGTTCTTTATTTGAATAACGGAGATGAACCGACATCGTTTGATCCGTCAGTTGGGTTTAATGCTGTTTCGTGGAGTCCATTAAACAATTTAATGGAAGGGTTGACGCGCCTTTCTGAGGACCATTTAGCAGAAGAGGCAACGGCAGAGAAAATTGAGATTTCCGATGATGGATTGACGTATACATTTACAATCCGTGAAGATGCGAAGTGGTCAAATGGCGACCCGGTCGTTGCGGGTGATTTTGTCTACGGTTGGCTCCATATGTTAAATCCTGAAACGGCTTCTCCGGCCGCATTTTTAGCTTATTTTATCGAAGGGGCAGAGGCGTATAATAATGGGGAAGGCGCCGTAGAAGATGTGGCGGTGAAAGCAGTTGATGAACGTACCTTTGAAGTTGTTTTGACAGCACCAACGGAGTCATTCCTCAATATTATTACGAACCCAAGCTTTTTCCCGGTGAATGAAAAAGTAGCAACTGACAATCCAAAATGGCATACAGAAGCGGATACATTTGTCGGAAATGGTCCTTTCAAACTTGTCGAATGGGACCATGATGTGAGCTTTGCTTTTGAGAAAAATGAACATTACTGGGATGCTGACGTTGTGAATCTAGACCGTATTGAATGGGCAATGGTCATTGATTCAACGACGGAATATCAAATGTATGAAGCAGGAGAATTAGACGTGTCGGGCGTACCTGCTGAACTAGCCGAACAACTGGCAGATAGCAATGAGCTTCGAATCGATGACCAAGCGGGACTTTATTTCTTCCGATTTAATACATCGATGGAGCCATTTACGAATAAAAAAATAAGAAAAGCATTCGGACTATCGGTCAATCAAGAAGAAATTGTTGAGTACATTACAAAAAACAATGAAAAGCCAGCACATGGTTTTGTGCCCTATGGATTCATCGGACCAGATGGAAAAGAGTTTAGGGACACAGCAGGAAAGCTTGTAGAGTTCTCGCCAGACGAAGCGAAAAAATTGTTAGCGGAGGGAATGGAGGAAGAGGGGTATGATGAACTTCCGACAGTTACGCTAACGTATTCAACAAGTGAGTCTCACCAGAATATTGCGGTGGCGCTTCAAGCTAAATTTAAAGAAGTGCTTGGCGTCGAAGTTGAGCTTCAAAATGTGGAAGGGTCTGTATTTTTGGCAGAACAGAAAGAGCATAAATATCAGTTTTCGCGTTCTTCATTTTTACAAGACTATGCGGATCCAGTCAACGCGCTTGAAAGTTTCATCACCGATTCGCCAATGAACCGGACGACTTGGTCTAATGCGGCGTATGACGAATTAATTCAAAAAGCGAAAAATGAAGTGGACGAAGAAAAGAGATGGGATTTACTTGTTCAAGCTGATCGATTATTAATGGAAGAAATGCCAGTCTTCCCGCTGTACTACTACAATGCGGTGACGCTTGAAAAGCCAGGTGTAGTAAATATTTTGCGCCACCCAGTTGGGTATATTGATTTGAAGAAAGCAGATAAAAAGTAAGACGGGGAATATAAACGGGGGGCGGCGACTAGCGGCCTCCTTTAAAGTATATCTTTTTACGTTCATTTTCTTTTCATTCAAGGAATCAACGCGCAAGTTGTCGTAATGATATGGTAGATTGAATGTAGAGCAAATGATAGGAAGGAAAGTGAATAGTTGATGAGAATTCGTCCGAAACGTTTACAAAGAGGAGATACAATTGGCATCGTGTCGCCGTCTAGTCCACCAGGGAGAGAAGAATTAGTAAAGTCACTACTGTTTCTTGAAGAGTTGGGGCTAAAATGGAAGTTTGGAAAGCATGCTAAAAATATTAATGGTTATTTGGCGGGAACTGACGAGGAGCGTCTCGAAGATTTAGAGACGTTGTTTCAAGATCCAGAAGTGAATGGCATTATTTGTTCAAGTGGCGGGTACGGAGCGGGGCGAATTGTGGATCAAATTGATTTGCAAATTATGAAAGAACATCCAAAAGTGTTTTGGGGATTTAGCGACATTACATTTCTCCATACAGCGATGGGCTTATATTCAAACTTAGTGACATTCCACGGGCCAATGCTTGGGCCAAATATCGGGAAAGACACATTTGAAGACCTATCGAAAAAAATGTTCCAACAATTATTTGAACCGATGGAATTGCATTATACAGAAGATATTTCTCCGTTAGAAACAATCACTTCCGGCGTAGCACGTGGAGAGTTAATTGGTGGAAATTTATCTTTGCTTGCTCGGACGATTGGGACGAAATTTGAAGTGGATACGGCTGGAAAGCTGTTGTTGATTGAAGATATCGGAGAAGAACCTGCACGTGTCGACGGCTTGTTGAATCATTTACGCATGGCGGGCAAGTTTAAGGATGTTGCGGGTGTCGTGGTAGGTGATTTTGCAAGGACGGAAACGGAGAAAAAGTGGACACTGACGTTAGATGAAGTGCTCGACCATTATTTTAGTCCGCTTCAAGTGCCTGTTGTAAAAGGATTCAAAATTGGTCACTGCGAACCTCATTTTGCTGTTCCGCTTGGCGTAGAAGCTAAGCTAGATGCGAATGAAAAAACATTGACGATATTACCTGGGGTTGAATAAAAAGAAATATATTTATTCCACATTTTCAATTGCCACTGCTTGAACATCACCAGATTCAGCCCTGGAAATTGAAGGGTTGAAATAAAGGAGACAGGGTATGGAACAATCGGTGTTGCTTTCTGTGCAAAATTTAAAGCGTTACTTTGATGTCGGCCGAGGTGTTCAATTAAAAGCGGTTGACGGGATTTCTTTCGATATTTATAAAGGGGAGACATTTGGTCTTGTGGGTGAGTCAGGGTGTGGAAAATCGACAGCAGGAAGAACCATCTTAGGTTTATATAATAAAACGGGCGGCAATGTTTTATATGAAGATAAAAATATCCATGAGATGAATGAAAAAGACCGTCAAATATTTTTGAGAAAAATGCAGATGATTTTTCAAGATCCGTATGCGTCTTTAAATCCACGTTTAACGGTTCTTGAAATTATTGCAGAACCCATGATTGTTCATAAGATGTTAAATTCGAAAAAAGAAATAGAAGAGCGCGTTATTGAGTTGTTGGAAGATGTCGGATTGAACCGAGACCATGCGAACCGCTATCCACACGAATTTTCGGGCGGCCAGCGCCAACGAATTGGCATTGCCCGCGCGCTGGCACTAAACCCGGATTTCATTATTGCAGATGAACCTATTTCAGCACTGGATGTATCCGTTCAAGCACAAGTGGTGAAGTTATTGCAACGTCTGCAGCGAGAAAAAGGATTAACCTATCTATTTATCGCGCATGATTTGTCGATGGTTAAGTATATTTCAGATCGAATTGCGGTCATGTACCTCGGTCATATTGTCGAATTAACGACGAGTGAAGCGTTGTATGAGCAACCTTTACATCCTTATACAGAAGCTTTACTGTCAGCAATTCCAATTCCAGACCCTGACGTTGAAGAGACGCGTGAGCGAATTTTGTTAGAAGGCGAATTGCCGAGTCCAACCGATCCACCGTCTGGGTGTGTGTTTAGAACAAGGTGTGCTTATGCAATGCCTGTTTGTACGAAGATAAAACCGAAGTGGATTGAAAAAACGAAAGGTCACTCGGTCGCTTGCCATTTATATGATGAAGAATTGATGCAAAAAGAAAATAGAGCACCGGTTCAGAAGCAGTTATTCTTGTAGAATAGCTGCTTTTTGGGTTGGAAATAATTGTTTTTGAGGGTATGGGTTGTAGGTGTTGCGAGGTTTGGAGAGAGTGTTGCATAGTTTTGATGTAACGTTGCATAGTTTGTCAAAAACGTTGTGTAGTTTCGTGAGCGTTGCGAAGTTTCTTGGAAGTGTTGCAAAGTTTTGATGTATCGTTGCATTGTTTGTCAAAAACGTTGTGAAGTTTCGCGAGCGTTGCATTGTTTATTGAAGGTGTTGCAAAGTTTTGATGTAACGTTGCATAGTTTGTCAAAAACGTTGTGTAGTTTCGTGAGCGTTGCGAAGTTTCTTGGAGGCGTTGCAAAGTTTTGATGTAACGTTGCATAGTTTGTCAAAAACGTTGTGAAGTTTCGCGAGCGTTGCGAAGTTTCTTGGAGGCGTTGCAAAGTTTTGATGTAACGTTGCATAGTTTGTCAAAAACGTTGTGTAGTTTCGTGAGCGTTGCGAAGTTTCTTGGAGGCGTTGCAAAGTTTCGCTGTATCGTTGCATTGTTTGTCTAAAACGTTATCAAGTTTCGTGAACGTTGCATAGTTTCTCGAAAACGTTGCAAACTTTCACGTGGACATTGAAAAAATTCAGCAGCGGATCAAAATAAGTGTATACTTGTAAATACCGTTAATTAAAGGAGTAAAAAATATGTTGAAATCACGAAAAATGAGCGAATCACGTACGATTCAGACAAAACTTGTTTTGCCACCGGACACAAATCATTTAGAGACGATCTTTGGCGGAAATGTACTCGCATATATTGATGAAATTGCAGCAATTACGGCAATGAAACATTCTAATCGTGCTGTTGTAACGGCTTCGATTGATAAAGTGGATTTTGTTTCGTCTGCGAAAGTAGGAGACGTATTGGAATTAGAGGCGGTCATTAGCTCAACAGGGCGAACTTCAATGGAAGTGTATGTGACGGTTCATTCGATTAATCCACTTAAAGAAAGCGTAAGAAAATTAACGACCGAATCTTTCTTAACGATGGTGGCGATGGATGATGATAACCAACCAGTTCCCGTTCCAGCAATTCAACCTGAGACTGGAGAAGAAAAAGCTTTATTCGAAATGGGACCAGCACGTTTGGCGCATCGTAAAGAACGTTTTAAAACGAAGCATTGATCAACATGAAAAGTCTGCCCCGGCAGACTTTTTTAAATTAAATTCATCAACAACCAAAAGAATGATATCAAGACTAAGTGTGGATAAATACATTTCGACTAATTTTTCATTTAGATATACACATGTGGATAACCTCGTTTTCTGTCGAATGAACAATTATACACATACAACGATTCATGGAAATAATCATCCCTACCTTATTGCGGAAAATTGAAACGATTCCCGTTTATTTTCGTATATAAGAAAAGGGGGTACATCCGATGAAAAAAGATATATATGATAAACAAATTGAGTTATCGATGATTCGAAATGAAAGAAATCGTGTAAAACGACGACTAGAAGGTGCGGAAGTTAACTTGCGGGAGGCACGTGAAATTCGTAATCGACTGCATAAGCAATTGACGAAAGAACAACAAGACGTTGTGAAGCTTGGTAAATTTTCAATCATGAATAAAATTAATGAGTGGACCGGGAAATGGGACGAACAAATGGAAAAGGAAATGGCTGAAGTGGCAGAAGCAGAACTGCGCTATAACGAAGCTGAAAAAAATGTCATTGATTTGGAAGCTGAAGTGAATAGGCTTCAGAAAGAAATGAAAAATCCTGATTTTACTTATATTGATGAGGACTGGGCGGCGTTTCTGCAAGAAAAAGAAACTTGGATTCGCCGTTATGATTCAGAGGCAAATGCTTTATTGCATAAGATTGCAGACGAGCGTGTGTCGATTGGCTCAATTTTACGTGAAGTGACGGAGGCAGAGGAGGCGGGTCGAATCGCCATTCGTGCGCTAGATCATGCGCTCGACAAACTTGGTTCTGCGGAAGGCATGTCCATGTGGGATACGTTTTTAGGCGGCGGAATGATTGTCTCTGCCTTGAAGTACTCCGAAATTAATCAATCAGACGACCATATTCACCGAGCTGAGCGCGCTTTACGACATTTTGAAACAGAACTTATGGATGTGCAAGATATTACCGCAGAGTCGCTTACTGTCAATAAAAGAGATATTTTTACCTTTACAGATCTCTTCTTTGATAATATATTCTCCGATTTTATGGTTCATTCGCGAATTACAGATACAAAAAGCAAGCTGAATACGATATCGAGTGAGGTTCGACGTGTACTTGACCAGCTTGCAAGGAAGCGCGATGAGATGAATGCCGCGCTTGAACGTTTGGATCAGGAAGAGCGTATGGTAATTGAGCGTTAATATTTGTAGAAAATCTTTTTTACGACATATTCTTGTAGTTTATTCAAATTCTAAAAACTCAATCCGATTGCCGAATGGATCATTTGTGAAAAAGCGAGAACGTCCATCAATGGGCGGTTCTTCATGAATCGCATTGCCTGCTTCTTGCAATCGAAGTTTTAGTTCCTCAAGCGCATTTACGGTAAACCCGGGATGCGCTTTTTTGGCTGCGACGAAATCTTGTTGAATGCCGACATGTACTTCTTGAGAACCGCAAATGAACCAACAACCTCCGCGGCCTTGCAAATTTTCGGGTTTTGGGATTTCTTCCATGCCGAGTAATTCCCCGTAAAACTTTCTAGCTGCATCCTCGGAATCTGGTGGGCTAGCGATTTGAATATGATCAATACCTGTAAGAAATGTGCTCATCGTCAATCACTCCTTAAACTTACTATCTTTAGTATAGCCTTCTAGTAATTAATACACTATTCGTTTATTCTAATCCCCTAAGATAAGAAAAAGTTATTGAGTTGTTTATTTAGCATCCATTTTACTAATTGAGTAAGTTGAGTTTTAGTTTACCAATAATGAATATTCGGATGAATCACATTGCAGTCTCTTTGCATATAGTGTACTATGTAACTAATACACTGGTGTGGAAGGGAGTTGATCATATGAACAGATGGAAAGGGTTATTTAAGAAAGAATGGTTGTTGATGAATGGTTGGTTTTACGCAACAATGATAGCCACGGTTTTATTAGCATTTATTTTTCCGGTTTTAGCAACGCTTTATTTAGATACTTCATCGAATTTATTAAGCGAAGGTTTTATATTTTTGGCTCCGATTTGGTTGATATTGAATGTGTTCATTCCGACGATTATTTTAATGGTTAGTTTGGGGAAAGAATCTAGAAGACCAGATATTTGGCTTCATTCGCCAGCGTCTGTTTTCCAATTATTTAGTGCGAAACTATTTTTTTCGATGATGACTGGAGCTGTTAACTTTCTCATTTCCTTGATACTTATAACTGCTTTATTTAGTTTCCGGATTCAACCAATTCAATTCGTGTTTGACAATCATACACAAGATTTTTGGATACTGTTTCTGAGTGTCATGTTTTTTGCATCAATTATGCTACTGTTTATCGGATTATTTTTCCATGTCCTATATCTGGTACTTCTCCCATATACAAAAAAATTCACGACTGCGATAACGTTTGGAATCCTTATTTTATTTGTGTGGCTTGAGAAAATAGTGACAGCCTTACCGGTATATCAAAAGACTTCTACATTCGGAAAGTTTTGGAGCGTATCGGAAAGTCGTTTTCATCTTGTGGAAGACGCCACTTACTTTAGGGTGGATGAGTCGTTTTTGTATGTTGGAGAAATATTATTAAGCGTTACATTTGCCGGGATTCTATTCGTTGTTGCTTCAGTTTTATTTGAAAAGAAAGTGAGGTTATGAAATGAAAGCAACAAGATGGAAAGGTTTATTAAAAAAAGAATGGGTATTAATGAAATCAGGAATTCTGATTTATACATTGATCACCATGATTGTTGTTTTAGCAGGTCCTACTTTTGTTCATTACTTGTTCGGCGTTCCAATCAATTTTTTCGAAAATACTATGGTGATTGCTGGGTTGTGGCTAGTGTTTGGTACGCTAATGAATTGTGGCATCATCTTTTCGAGTTTAGGAAAAGAAATGAAGCAACCTCATATATGGCTTCATTCACCCGTATCCATGTTGGAATTTGTCACAGTTAAGGCTGTTTTTTCAACGTTGGTGACAATATGTTTAACTGCTTGGTGCCAAATCTTAATCGTTGTACAATTTTTCTTTTCTGATGCTACTTTAGCTGTTACTTATTTTGATGCGTTTCTTACGCTGGTCAGTGTCTTAATCGCCATTGTGTTGAACTCGATTTTTATTATGTCGATTGCATTTTTCTTCTGGTCTGTTTATCAAGTTTGTCGTTCACGAATTGGAGGCATTGCTATTTTAGTAGCGATAGGGTTTTTCTTTGTCGCTTCCTACGTCTGGGAAAAATTTAGAGTGGCTGGTCTCTTCCATGCAGTACGTGAAATTGGACCAATTAAATTAACAAAGACAACTTTTTACAACGAATCGACTAGTTACTTTTTTACAGGAATTGTTCCCGAAGGTGTCATTACTTCCGTTGGCAGTCTTGTATTTTATGGTTTTATCACACTAGCATTACTTTGGTTAGGCACGCTGTTGTTTGAAAAGAAAGTGAGGTTATAGCGATGAGCATAGATTTTTTACCAGATAAGCCAATTTACCAACAGCTCATCGAACGTATTACGGGAGATATTATTCGGGGAACGCTTGGGCCCGGTGAAAAATTACCGTCTGTACGGGATTATGCAGTTCAAGTTGGCGTGAATGCAAATACGATGCAGCGCGTCTTCAAGGAGTTGGAGCAAATGGAAATTACGGAAACGAAAAGGGGGCAAGGTTCATTCGTTACGGAAAATGTCGATAGAATTGCCCAGGTCCGCCAAGAAATGAAAGAGGATTTAACAACCTCATTCCTTCAAAGTGTTGAAGCACTCGGTTTTACTGCGAATGAAATGATTGCACATATAAAGAAGCGGAGTGAAGAAATTGATTGAACTTTCACAGGTGTCCAAGAAATATGGACGTCGAAAAGCATTGACAGATGTGACGTTGACATTGCCTATCGGAAAAGTCATTGGTCTTATCGGTGAAAATGGAAGTGGAAAGACGACACTTCTGAAGTTGATTGCAGGCTTACTTACGCCAAATAGCGGGCAAGCGACTTTTAATGGGCAACCGATTTCTCGAAGAATCGCGAAAGATATTGCGTATATGCCAGACGCAGATCTTTTCTATCCATATTTCACGGTTCGTCAGCTATTTGATTTTTACGATTCACAATTTGAGGATTTCGATATTGTGAAGGCGAAGGAAATTGCGCAGTATTTAAATCTCTCGCTTGATTCGAAAATAAAGCACCTGTCGAAAGGGAATCGGGGTAGGGTGAAAATTGCGGCAACCCTTGGCCGGGAAGCGAAGGTTTATTTATTGGATGAACCGTTCTCAGGGCTGGATCCAATGGTACGGGAAGATATTGCTAAGGGGTTAATTCAATTTACGGATATCGAGCGTCAAATGATATTGATGTCTACGCATGAAATAAAAGAAATGGAACCTTTGCTTGATGAAGTCGTAGTACTAAGAGGGGGGCAAGTAATTGCTCATGAATTGGTAGACGACATTCGAGAGTTGCACGGCATAGATACGACGACTTGGATGGTGTCTTTATTTAAGGGGGAGAAGTAATATGGCTGAAAAACCAGTAGTAGAGCTACGCGGTTTATCGAAAACAATTGGGAAGAAGAAAATTATTGATAACTTAAATTTGTCTTTGTATCCTGGACAAATTACGGGGTTTTTAGGGCCGAATGGGGCGGGGAAAACGACGACGATTCGGATGATGGTTGGACTAATGAAACCGACGAGTGGGGACGTACTCATAGACGGCGTTGCGCTTCGTGAGAATTTTGAAGAAGGTCTTTCAAAAGTAGGGGTTATCGTTGAAAATCCTGAAATGTATAAATATATGTCTGGGTATAAAAATTTGGTGCACTTTGCGAGAATGCATCCGAATGTGACGAAAGCGCGTATTGACGAAGTTGTCCAACAAGTTGGGATGCAAAACAGGATTCATGAAAAGGTTGCTTCTTATTCACTTGGTATGCGGCAACGGCTAGGACTTGCACAAGCACTGCTTCATCGACCAAAATTTTTGATATTAGATGAACCAACAAATGGTCTGGATCCTGCGGGAATTCGGGAGTTCCGAATGTACTTAAGAAGTATTGCGGAAAAAGAAGGCGTCTCGGTATTTGTATCGAGTCATATGCTTTCGGAAATTGAATTGATGTGTGACCGGATTGCGGTGATTCAAAACGGAAAACTATTAAACATTGAAGAGATGTCCGATGCAAAGGAATCACACTATTACATCGAAGCATCTCCGTTAGAAAGAGTAGAGCAAATTGTGACGGCAGAAGGAAAAACAGCTGAGTGGTTTAAAGATGGACTGCTTCTTCAAATTGAAAAAGAAGAGATTCCTAGTCTTGTAGGTCGATTGGTAGCTGAAAATATTCAACTCTACGCGATTCAACCTCATGTGATAACACTAGAAGATCAGTTCTTAGAATTGACAGGAGGTGGCCAAATTGCTGAAGCTCATACAAAATGAGTGGATGAAGTTATGGCAGAAAAAATCCACATGGGTCATGGTTTTGCTTCTGTTTTTAATCGTTCCAGGAATGATGGGCTTGATGAAATGGCTTCACGGGTTAGATGACAGGGTTGATTCGCAGACTCAAAATGGCGTGATAGAAATTCAAGTGGAGTCGGAAGAAGCAAGTTATGATTGGAAAGTAGTGGTGGAAAATGAATTAGCCTATATTCAGGAAAGACTGAACGCCAAGGACCTTTCAAAAGTAGAACTTCAGGAATTGGAAGGAAAAGAAAAGATACTTGAATATCGCCTTGCAAATTCAATTGAACCCTTGGAAACCCCAAGTCGCGAAAGTATGATGACGGATACATCAGGATTTACTTCGATTGTTCTACTGTTTACAGTCGTTGTAGCTGCAGGAATTGTCGCAGCAGAGTTTTCGCAAGGAACAATTAAAATGTTGCTTTCCCGCCCTGTTAGAAGATGGAAAATTTTAACGTCTAAGTTTGTCACAGTCAATATGTTTAGTGCTTTACTCATCCTAATTGGGTATCTACTTTCAGTTTCATTTTCTTATTTATTATTCCAGACTGGTGACGGACAGCTATTGTCTTGGAATGGGCAAGAGGTTGTCGAGACATCGATTTTAGGGAAAAGTGTCTACATGTTAGCCCTTTCATTCGGAAGTGTCTTTGTTACTTCGACATTTGCATTTATGATTGGGGTTGTATTCCGTTCTAGCTCAATGGCGATTGGTTTATCAATTTTTCTGTACTTTACAGGGACATCAATCGTCTTGATGCTTGAAAGATTTTCGATTACAAAATACCTTGTTTTCACACATATGGATTTAACGCAATATGGAACGGGATATAAAATAATAGAAGATATCTCAATGCCTTTCTCCTTGATGGTTCTATCTGTCTACATTGTTGTATTTCTAGTGACAAGTTATTGGACATTTATTCAGAGAGACGTGAAAGCATAAAGGACTTAGTTTGATGTAGATAAAAGAGTATTCTCGCTTATGTAATTCTATTGACAGGAGGTGGCCAAATTGCTGAAGCTCATACAAAATGAATGGATGAAATTATGGCAGAAAAAAGGTACTTGGGCGATGATGATTTTGCTGGCGGCAATTATTATTGGATTTTCAGGGCTGGCGAAAATATCTGAGCGAATGTACGATAACACAGAATGGACCCAGTCAATGCAGACCGAATTGGCCGACGTTGAAAAAGAGTTAGCCTCACCGGATTTAGATGAAGAGTCTAAAGTTGTTTTATTGCAGCGACAAGAAGAACTTCAGGCTGACATTGCTTTTGGTATTGAAAGTATTAAACCGCAAACACGTGAGTCGATTATTTTGGACACGTTTGGACTCATGTCAATGGTGACGCTAGTTTCAATCATTGTCTCTTCAAGTTTAGTGTCAGCTGAGTTTTCTCAAGGGACAATTAAGATGTTGTTATCACGGCCAGTGAATCGTTGGAAAATCTTGACGTCTAAATATGTGACGGTCATTTTGTTTAGTGTATTGGCCATGGTCGTGATGTTTGTAGCGAGCGTGATTGGGGCGTTTATTTTCTTCCCAGGTGCAACAGAAAGCACGCTATCTTTTTACAACACAGAAATTGCTACGTCCGCCGTTTGGGGGAAGTCCTTGTATCTAATGTTTTTAGCGTTGATTAATACACTTGTTATGTCGACGTTGGCATTTATGATAGGCACGGTTTTCCGCTCTACGTCGCTCGCGATTGGGATCTCTATTTTCCTTTATTTCACAGGCAATATGATTGTGTTCTTTTTGGAAAAATATAAGTTTGCGAAGTTTATTTTATTTGCAAATTCGAATTTAACGCAGTATGAAATTGGATATCCGATGTTGAACAATACAACGATGGCCTTTTCGGCGGTAGTTATTGTTGTTTACGTTGTGATTTTCCTAGTTTTGAGTTTCCTTTCATTTACAAAACGTGATGTAACTGCTTAAAAAAATAGGCGTTGCCATAATACGGAGCCGGCGTAGAAATCATTGATTGTTTCTTCGCCGGTTTTATTTTAATGATTAATCAATAGAGGATTTCAAGAATGATCTCGCGAAGAGGATACTTGTATTTAAAGGAGGAGTTAATTATGAAACCACCAGTAGCAAAACGAATTCCGCATCCCCATGAATTACATGGTGATGTACGTGAGGACGACTATTATTGGCTGAAGGATAAAGAAAATCCGGAGGTCATTCAGTATTTGGAGGAAGAAAATCGATATTATGACGAAATCATGCGCCCACTTGAAGAACGAACTGAACAGATTTATCAAAGCATGATTGACCGCGTTCCTGATTCGGAAGCGGATGTACCCGTGCAACATGGGCCCTATTTCTACTATTCTCGTATGGATAAAAGTAAGCAATATCCGATTTATGCACGAAAGCGAGCGGAAAATAGGGGGGATTTATCTGAAGCGCAGGAAGAAATAGTGTTAGATCTAAATGAATTAGCTAATGAAGATGCGTATTTAAGTGTGACCGAGCAGCGAATTAACACGGATCAAACCCGCCTCGCTTATTTAGAGAACCGGGATGGAACGGATCGGTATACGATTTTTATTAAAGACTTGGAAACAGGGAAACGATTGGCGGACCAGATTCCAGACGTCTTTTTATTTGGGAGTATGGAATGGAGTCGTTGTGGCGAATACATTTTTTACATTACTGTGGATGAACATCAACGCCCATACCAGTTATGGCGGCATCGTTTAGGAACTGATACGGATCAGGATGAAATGATTTATGAAGAAAAAGATTCGACATTTACAGTATTTATCGCTAAATCGCAAAGTGGGAAATTTATTTTTGTCGAATCGTTTTCAAAAACGACGAGTGAGGTTCGTTTACTAGATGCAGATTCCCCGCTAGCCCCTTTACAGCTAATAGATGAGCGGTGCGATGGAATCGAATATTCCGTTGAGCATTGGGGCGATGATTTACTGATCTTAACAAATGAAGGCGCGCAGAATTTCCAGTTGCTTCGCTGTCCACTTGACGACCTGAATTCGAGGGAAAACGTTGTTGCGTACAAGGAGGAGCAATATCTTTTAGCGGTACATCCTTTTCGTGATGCTTTGCTTGTCGCAGGCAGAGAAAATGGTCTAACGCAAATTTGGATGCTCCGAGATGGTGCGTTGGAGCGAATGGAATGGGAAGACCCGCTTTATACAGTGTCCGTTCTGTCTAATCAAAGTTATGAGGCGAATGAAGTGTTAGTTGAGTATGAATCGTTCCTGACGCCAACAACAACGTATGCGCTGAATTTGCAAACGGGTGAACGACAGTGCTTACAAGTGGCGCCTGTTAGCGGGGAATACGATCCCTCGAATTATCGTCAAGATCATTTGTGGGCGGTTGCTGAAGACGGTGTCAAAATACCGATGACGATGGTTTATCAGAAAGATGCGTTTACTCAAGGCCCTGCGCCGTTGATTTTACATGGATATGGATCGTACGGAGCGAATAGCGATCCACATTTCAGTCCTTATCGTCTTCCAGCGCTGGACAATGGCATTGTATTCGTCACGGCTCAAGTGCGTGGTGGTTCTGAAATGGGGCGCAGTTGGTATGAAGATGGAAAAATGCAGCATAAGCGGAATACGTTCACTGATTTTATTGCCGCAGCAAAACATCTGATTGAACATAAGTACACAACGCCAAGTCAAATGGCCGCTCGCGGAGGAAGTGCTGGTGGGCTGCTTGTTGGGGGCGTCGCGAACATGGGCGGTGAACTGTTCCAAGTAATTGTTCCAGAAGTTCCGTTTGTCGACCTCGTAACGACCATGCTCGATACGACGATTCCGCTCACTACCTTGGAGTGGGATGAATGGGGCGACCCTCGAGAGCGGGAAGATTATTTCTATATGAAGTCGTACAGCCCCTATGACAATGTGGAGGCGAAAGATTATCCGCATATGTATATTACAACCGGTCTAAATGATCCGCGCGTCGGCTATTGGGAACCGGCCAAGTGGGTCGCGCGGCTAAGAGCTTTAAAAACGGATGATCATACACTCGTGCTCAAAACGAATATGGGGGCCGGTCATTTCGGAAAATCGGGTCGTTTTAATCATTTAAGAGAAGCAGCGGAATGTTATGCGTTTATTCTAGATAAGATTGGCGTTACGCAGGAATTAAAAATTTAACGACAATGAAAAAACAGGTGGAGAAAGGATTCTCCGCCTGTTTTATTTTAGCGTTTTTAAAAATGACTTGTGAATTAATTACTGGTTGCCGTCGCTGCTGAACGTACGAACTAAACCAGCGATTGTACCGATACCAACGAATGCAAATAGTGTAAACATAATGTATAAGAACCACATGAAGCCTTCACTCCCTTTTATCGATCACTCACTTTGCATCTATTATATCACTTTAAGAAATTTCGGGCAATGTCATAACGCGGAAGATTGTGGCAATACAGAGAATGTTATTCATCCGATTACTGTTGATTTCCGTTCCGGGCGGACGCTTTCCGTGGGGCGGGCGGTAAGCCTCCTCAGTCGCTTACGCTCCTTCGGGGGTCTTACCTGTCCCGCTAATCCCACAGGAGTCGCCGCCCTCCACTACAATCAACGAAGATAACATTAAACTAATGAACCTTCGCATATGAACCACGTTTAAGAATTCTTATCTATTATATTAAGCATTTATCGTAAGATGGCTAACAAAATAAGCGTTAAAAATAAAAGCAACGTCCTTTTCAATTAGGCTCATCAATTACTATATTTTATATCTTTTAATTATACCTGAAGTTTATAAGGCATATACCAACCAACAAGATGAATAGACTAGTTATTGTTTGAAAATATAAAGTATTCTATGCAGATTCTTTCGTAAAACGAATAGATTGCTATAATGGTAAAAGGGGGAGGTTGTGACGATGATTAAACAGTCAATCATTGAAAATGTACTTGAAGCCGCGCTTTCAACGGGCGGGGATTTTTCTGAAGTGTTTATTGAAGATCGTTATGCGAATTCGATTGGACTTCAGGATGGAAAGATTGAGCAAAGTATTTCAGGCCGAGATTTTGGGATAGGGATTCGTATCTTCTCGGGACTTCAAAATGTGTATACGTATACGACAGATTTCTCTGAGGAAGGTTTAGTTAAGGCGGCCAAAAGAGCGGCGCTTGCCATAAAAGGCGGCGGGAATGGGACGATTCATCCGCTTCAAAAAGAAATCATCCAGCCGATTCATCATATTGAAAAATGGCCTAGAACCGTTGCACATACACAAAGAGTGGCGGTTATGAAACAAGCCGATATCATAGCGAGAAATTATGATGAACGAATTCATCAAGTCGGCATTCGTTATATCGATGAAGAACAAAACGTACTCATCGCAAACTCGGAAGGTAAGTTTGTCGAAGATACGCGCGTACGAAGTAGGATGGCAATGCAGGCGACAGCTTCGGATGGTAAGGAGATGCAAACTGGATTTTATGGACCAGGTGCTTATGCAGGATTTGAGTTTATTGAGAACTTAAATTTACATCATTACGCAGGGGAAGCGGCGCGTATTGCAGTGACAATGCTTGAAGCAGATGAATGTCCAAGTGGGAGGTTCCCGGTCATTATTGATAATGAATTTGGCGGCGTAATTTTCCATGAAGCTTGCGGACATGGGCTTGAGGCGACATCGGTTGCGAAAAACAACTCAGTTTTTGCGAATCGAATCGGTGAGCGAGTTGCGCCGGATATTGTCACATATATTGATGACGGTACGATTCCGAATGAATGGGGTTCCCTGAATATTGACGATGAAGGGGAAAAAACGCGTAAAAATGTATTAATTGAAAACGGAATTTTAAAAGGGTACTTAATTGATAAATTTAACGCACGTAGGATGAATGCTGAGGCAACCGGTTCTTCACGTAGACAATCGTATCGATACAATCCGACATCTCGGATGACAAATACGTATATTGCACCTGGACAATCGACGCCGGATGAAATTATTGCGGCTACAGAAAACGGCATTTATGCAAAATATATGGGCGGCGGTTCTGTAAATCCAGCAACCGGTGATTATAACTTCGCGGTTTCGGAAGCGTATCTTGTAAAAGATGGGAAAATAGATAGACCTGTACGTGGTGCAACGCTTATCGGAAACGGTGCAAAAACATTACAAAAAGTTGATATGGTCGGGAATAATTTAGGACATGGCGCGGGAATGTGTGGCTCACTCAGTGGTAGTTTACCGGTTAACGTCGGACAGCCGATGATTCGCGTAAGTGAAATAACAGTCGGCGGAACGAAGGGGGACTAAATGTTGAAAAACAATGAATTTCAATCCAAATTATTAGCTGAAGCGAAGAATGCGGGTTTCTCGGAAGCCGAAGTCTATTATGAAAGATCTGCTTCTTTTCACTGTACAATTTTTGAAGGCGCAATCGATAGTTACGAAACTTCCGAAGAGGGCGGAATCGGCTTTCGCGGTTTGTATAACGGGAAAATGGGGTACGCCTATACTGAAAAAGTTGACGACGATTCTATTGGTTTTTTAATTCATCAAGCAAAAGAAAATGCAACGATTCTTGACGAGGATGACGGAACGACAATTTTCGAAGGAAGCGAGGAGTACAATACGCATTCTTTTTATAATGAAGCATTAGCAAATGTGCCAAACGAAGAAAAGATTGCCCTCATTCAGTCGATTGAAAAGAAAGTGCTTGCGTATGACCCAAGGATTGTCACGCTGAATTACTGTGTGATTCAAGATTTCTCTACAGAACGTGCGATAGCAAATGATAAAGGGTTATCGATAGATGAAAAGCAAAATGGGCTTGTCGTTTTCGTTTCGGCTGTTGCGAAAGATGGAGAAGAGATGAAAACGGGCAGTGCTGTTAAAATGACACGCGATTTCGATTCCATTGATGCGGATGCATTTGCAAAAGAGGTAGCTGAAGAGGCATTGTCACACCTCGGAGAGCAATCGATTCCGACAAAAAAGTATCCGGTCATTATGCGCCATGATGCTTCAGCGTCTTTACTCTCAACATTCTCATCTATTTTTTCAGCGGAAAATACACAAAAAGACCAATCATTATTAAAAGGAAAAGTTGGCGAAACAATTGCTTCATCAGCATATACACTAGTGGACGACCCAAGTCACCCAGATTCCTTACGGGGAACAAACTTTGACGGTGAAGGGGTCGCAACGAAAAAGCAGACAATCGTGTTAGAAGGAAAGTTGGAAACACTTTTCCATAACCGTAAAACCGCAAAAAAAGACGGCGTTGAAACGACGGGGCATGCTCGAAAGTCCTCTTATAAAGGAACGCTATCCGTAGCGCCGATTAACTTGTATATTGCACCAGGGACGAAAAGCAAAGATGAATTAGTCGCTTCTATTCAAGACGGCGTGTTTATTACAGATTTAGCTGGTCTACATTCAGGAGCCAATACCATTTCTGGAGACTTTTCAGTGGCAGCAACAGGATTCCATATTCAAGATGGCAAAATTGCTTCTCCTTTAAAGCAGATGACGATTGCGGGGAATTATTTTGATTATCTGAAACAAATCGAAGAAGTAGGTTCAGATTTGGAGTTCGCGTCAGGCGGCTATGGTTCGCCATCTTTATTAGTCAAGGAACTTTCTGTCACAGTTGATCATTAAAAAGAAAACAGGGCATGTTAGATGCCCTGTTTTCTTTAAACCTTACTTAGTTGCGTTTTGTTCTTTTAATAAATCACGGATTTCTGTCAGTAATGCTTCTTGTGCATCAATTGTTTCTTCTTCTTCTACTTCGACAACTTCTTCTTTGCGTTTAAATTTGGATAGTAAACGAATGAATAAAAAGATGACGAATGCAACGATTAAGAAATCGAGGACAGATTGTAAAAATACACCGTATGTAATATCCACGCCTCTTATTTTTTGATTGAGGCCGGTTAAGTCAATGCCGCCTGTTAGAGCGCCAACAATCGGCATAATAATATTTTCGACGAGAGAGGAAACAATTTTTCCAAACGCTGCGCCAATGACGACAGCGACCGCTAAGTCCAACACATTTCCTT
This sequence comes from Sporosarcina ureilytica, assembly GCF_001753205.1. Lineage (GTDB taxonomy): Bacteria > Bacillota > Bacilli > Bacillales_A > Planococcaceae > Sporosarcina > Sporosarcina ureilytica. Next base: position 337,351 of record NZ_CP017560.1, read on the forward strand.
TAAAGGCAAATTCTTTAAAGTCTTTCCACATATGATTCAGCCCCATATCTATTGTTATGTATACGATGCTTCATCCCCGGAATTTATAGGAATGAAACCTTTATTATTCTAAAAAAGTTCTTTGCCTTTGTAAAGCCCCTGCTCTTAGAATTTCCATTGGTATTTAGATAAATCAATTTTTCCGTGCAATGAAAATTCAATGCCCTCCATTTCAAGCATTTCTCGTTGTTCACTTGCAGTAAGCGAAATTTCTCCTTTTGAATTAATGACCCGATGCCACGGTAATTGATATTTTTCGCTCGCTGAATGAAGAATCCAGGAGACTTGCCTCGCAGCACGTGCACTTCCTGCTGCTTTCGCAATTTGGCCGTACGTTGCGACTCGACCGTATGGAATCGATTGAATTAGTGCAATGACGTTTTTTGTGAATGGTTTCATAGGTATGCTCCTTATCGATTAAATTCTTATATCGTTCGTATACTGAATCGTAAAGTGACAGACAACCAAACAGAAGGAGGGGGCCAGTTGTGTCCGACCAAAAAATTATCCCGTTATTAATGTTCAATGGGGAAGCAGAAGAAGCGATGAAGTTTTATACGTCCATTTTTGAGGATGCTGCAATTGAAAGCATTTTACATCAAGAAAATGGGGGAGTACGGCACGGGACATTCTCAATTAATGGACAAGTTTTCATGACAGTGGATAACAGTAAGGAGAAAATAGTGGATTGTACACCGGCAATGTCATTATTTGTCACTTGTAAGAGAGAAAGCGAGGTCGATTACGTTTTTCAAAGGTTGTCGGAAGATGGAACGATTGTCATTGACTTAGCGGAAACTCCGTTTGCTGTAAAATTTGCTTGGATTATTGACAGGTTTGGCGTTTCCTGGCAATTGCAGCTTGAGAAGAATGGATAAACAGTTCATGAGACAGAACCTTCTCTACGAAGATTCTGTCTCGTTGTTTTCGCGTGGATGTTGGCAAGCGCTGTAAATGACGATGCTAATGGTCACACATATTGTGCTTGCTGCGATTCCACCAACAATATCACTTGGATAATGAACACCTAGATAAATCCGGCTAGTGGCAATCATAAAGGCCATAAACGAAGCAAATGAAAGGAGAGTAACACGACCTCCTACCGTTTTAATATGGCGCCATGCAATATAGGTAATCATTCCGTATAAACTAAAGGCCATCATCGTATGACCGCTCGGGAAACTAAACCCACCGGCATCCATAATTCGATATATTTCAGGGCGTGCTCTTTTAAAATGACCTTTCAGCAATTCATTTAAAGCAATCGTTCCAACAATTGAAAAGGCGAATACAAATGCCTGCTGGTGATGTTTATAAACGAAAAATAAAAGAAAGCAGACCATTATTGTGATTGGAACGACGACTTTGGCTGAACCAATCCAAGTGAATGTTTTAAAAAGGACCGTTAGCCAAGGCGCCTCTAGTCCTTGGACAAATCGAATGATCGGTAAATCAAAGCTTTCAATTTTTCCGCTACTAACGAGGTTGGCCATGGTCATAAATAAACTCCCACTCACAACAATAATTACGAGTACAATTAAAATGTTTTTTGATAGTCCTTTCATCGTTACCCTCCATTTTATTCGATTGTATACTATTTTTAAAATAAGTGTTAAAGATAACTGATGAGCGCTTCAACTCGTAATTAAAAGCATCTTTGCTATAATAAAAATAGAAATCAAAGATAAAGGGAGCTGACCACCATGAAAGAATTAGTAACTGTTGAAGAGTGGAAAGAAGTGTTAGAAAAATCTAAGGACAAGCCAATCCTACTATTAAAACATAGTACGACGTGCCCGATTAGTACGCATGCCTATAACCGTTTTGAAGCGTATGAAACGGACATGCCGAAATATTGGTTAAAAGTTAGAGAAAGTCGCCCAGTTTCCAACGAGATTGAAAGTGATTTAGGCGTTACCCACCAATCCCCACAAGCATTTATTTTAAATAAAGGTGAACAAGTTTGGAACGCATCTCATACAGTCATTATGGAAAGTGAAATTAATCGAGGGCTAGAAGCAGCTAATTTAAAATAATTCAAAAGGCACTCCAACAAAATGGAGTGCCTTTTGTTATTTCTGATAAACCTTATTTCCATCAATATAAGTTGCTTCCACGGTCGAACGAAGATTAAACGGGTCCCCGTTCCAAATAACAAAGTCCGCGTCTTTCCCGACTTCAATTGAGCTGACTCTGTCTTCCACGCCGATGTTAAAAAATCGCGCACGTTTGTTACAATATGGAGCAGAAAATGCCATCCTATAACCAACTAATAATTATCTATCACTCCTCCCAGAGAAGCAGCTTTAATGAAAGGTTTTTCGATAATATCCGCAATTTCGTCCGCTGTACCATAAATGACTATCCCAAGTATGTCAATATTATCTACCTTTATATCTTTGACAGTGTTATAGGCGTTTCGGTGTTCCTGAGATAAGCTAGTTTTTAAAAGACTAAGAAAATCATTATATTCATATTCCAAACTAACAGTTGAGAAAATAGTTGAAGTTGTAGAAAAACCTAGGGCTTCTTTCTCGCTAATAAAAGTTGAAGTCCAGTCATGTTCTTCTGCCTCAGTTTTGAATGTCTTTATTTGTTTATCACTATAGGTATTTATCCAAAACCAAGTCGTTTCAGGTAGTTCGAAAATGGGTAGTTCGTTCTGTTTATAGGGCTTATCAAATGAAAGAGCTACTTCGTATATTCTGTCTCCTTCCATCTGGTTAATCAGATGACCATCATTTTTGTATTTTTTATAAGTAATATTCGGATGAAAGAACATCAAATCTCGCCAACCATTTTCCTTATATGTAACTTGCCAGTCCTCTCCCGTTATCCCGATATTGCCACCAGCTCCTCTTGATATCGAAAATGAAGGATTCAAACCAAATTGGTATTGCTTTTTTTCAATAACAATTGACTTTATCTTCATATCCTTAGAGACCTTATATTGGCTCTCTCCACCTAAAATCCCCTTCGTATCCACTGTTTCACTAATATAGCCATTCGGCGTACTAAGTCGGACGTAAGCATCCCATTGTTTAAATGCCTTCTGGCTGAAATAGGTATATGCCGCAAAATTGACTACGTTGAGAACAAAAAATACAATGACAGACACGATGACAATGGTTATGATTGTCTTTCTTTTGCCCTTTTTAATCGCCTTTTTTATTTTATTCTCGTCAAAAATATCCTCTGTAATTTCATTCATATAAATTCCTCCATGTTTCTTGAAATTCTTTTCTTGCCCGAAATAAATAGGTTCTAACTGTTTCTATCTTCATTCCTAGTAACAGAGAAATCTCTTTATAACTGAGCTCTAGTTCATATTTCAGTACTAGCAGCTGCTTATAAACTTCCTTAATGTGGCTTAAGGCAATAGTAATTTCATGCCTCATTTCATGATTTAAGACCATGGACTCAGTGTCTGAGTCACTCGTAAAATTATCCCAGAAATGATAATCATCAATTATTAACGTTTGTTCTTTTCCCTTTTTCTTCAACACCTTTTTAAATTCATTCATAGCGATGGTAAAAATATATGAGAGCGCTTTGTTGGATGAGACACCACTACTATAGGTGATGTATTTCATATAACTTTCCTGAACAATATCTTCCGCATCTTCATGGCTACAACCATTCTTTTTCAAATAAAAATAAATCATTTTTGCCTGTTTATTATATATTTCCAACAAAAACTGTGAATTCATAGCTCCTCCTCTCTAAGACCCTTCATTAGTAAAGAGTAAATTTCCTTAAAAAAGTATACAACAAAATGAAAAGAAATTTTTTTGGATTAATTCAAACAATAGTAGTCGTGCTGGAAAAGCATGCGCCTGGAACGGAAATCAATTTTATTCTGATTACTCGTACATGATCACACCCATGACACTTGTCATATAAAACTCATGACAAACATGTCTTCAATGAAATGAACATTCCATTTATCATAAAGATAAGAAGTAATTGAATATAAAAAATAGTTTTGACAGGGAGGATAACATGAGTAAAGAAAAGACGAGAAGGTTGCATAAAGACGTGGCACCTTTTGCAAAGTCAGACACAAAGAAAAGTGTGATCCAATTAGTAAACACGATTCCCCCATTTTTCCTACTATGGTATTTGGCTTATGAAAGCTTAAAAATTTCAGTTTGGTTAATGATTCCTTTTGCAATGTTGGCAGCGGGATTTGTTGTCCGGATGTTTATTATTTTCCATGATTGTACACATGGATCATTTATGAGAAGCAAGAAAACCAACGATGTCATTGGAACGATAACAGGTGTCCTCACATTATTTGCCTATGAAAAATGGAAACGTGAACATGCGATTCACCATGCATCCAGCTCAAATCTTGATAAGCGAGGCGTTGGTGATATTTGGGTGATGACAATTGACGAGTACCTAGAGGCGTCTAAATGGGAACGCTTTAGCTATCGACTTTACCGCAACCCTTTCGTCATGTTCGTGCTCGGACCACTTTACTTAGTCCTAATTTCCAGTCGTTTTAACCGGAAAGATGCGAGACAGAAAGAAAAGAACAATACGTATTTAACGAATCTAATTCTTGTCGCCTTATATACGGGGATGATTTTACTCGTAGGCTGGCAAGCGTTTATCATAGTTCAAGGAACGACGATGTTTGTTGCAGGTGCACTCGGCATATGGTTGTTTTATATCCAGCATACATTTGAAGATTCCTATTTCGAAGAGGAGTCCGAGTGGGATTATGTGAAAGCGGCTGTTGAAGGAAGCTCTTATTACAAGTTGCCACGTGTGCTTCAATGGGTGACAGGAAATATCGGTTTCCATCACGTCCACCACTTATCTCCAAGAGTGCCAAATTACAACTTGGAAGAAGCGCATAACTCAACGCCACCCCTCCATAGGGCAACAACAATTACACTTAAATCAAGCCTAGAATCATTAAAGTACAAATTATATGCACCAGAAAAGAAAAACTTCGTAACCTTTGGTGAAATTAAACACCTCCTTCAAGAAGTAAGTGCTAAGGTAGATTTGGAACCGAAAAAGACTAGTTTTGAAGGCAAGTAATAAATCATACCGTAAGTTAATGCAGAAGGGGATTTTTACATCTCTTCTGCTTTTTTCTATTTCTACCATAACGCATATAACTTTGTTTGAAAATTTGGTACAATGAGTACAATTAAGGGCGGTGACACTAGAGATGCAGCATTGGTTTAGTTTATTTCCAAAAAATCCATGGCTAAGTATTTACGCATGGGCCGTTTTTTGTTTATTACCTTTCTTTTTCATCTTTCGTTCATCTTCACCAATCGAAATAGCGATTGGGATTACATTATTGTTGTTGTTTTTCTTGTCTTATCGATTTTCATACAGCTCTAAAACAGGCCTTGTGTATATGTGGGTCAGTTTCGAAATGGTCATTAATATTGCGATGACGCTGTTATTCGGTTATGTCTATTTATCTATTTTTATCGCGTTCTTTATCGGAAACATTCGTCATCCCGTTGGCTTTTTCATTATTTATGGATTACATATTGCACTGACAATCGGTGCCATTGTGACAGGATTCTTCATTGAGATTGAATTGTTTTTACCACAATTTCACTTCATTTTAATATCGGTCATTGGCACAGTGCTGCTGCCATTTAATTTATACAATCGTAACAAGCGCGAAAAGTTGGAAGGGCAGCTGGAGCATGCCCGAGAACGAATTGCAGAGCTTATTATCTTGGAAGAACGTGAACGGATTGCGCGTGATTTACACGATATTCTAGGGCAAAAGTTATCGCTTATTGGTCTGAAGAGTGATCTTGCCGCTCGATTAGTTTCTAAAAATACAGAAGCTGCCGAAAAAGAATTAATGGATATTCGACAAACGGCTAGTGCAGCGCTCAAAGAAGTTCGTGATTTAGTAGATGACATACGGATGATAAAATTAGCAGAGGAGCTCATTCGTGTACGACAAGTGTTGAAAGCGGCGGAGATGACTTTCACAGTAAAAGGGGATCCGCAATTCACAAACATTCCGCCATTGGTTGAAAATGTGCTAAGTATGTGTTTAAAAGAAGCGGTGACCAATGTGGTCAAGCATAGTTATGCGTCAGCTTGTCATATTAGATTTGAACAATTGCCTGAGGAATTCAGCATTCGTATACAAGATGATGGCATTGGCATTCCTGCGAAAGGTTGGAATCTCCCTGGTAACGGGTTAAAAGGAATTCGTGAGCGACTTGAGTTTGTCAATGGTCAACTAGAGATTCATAGCGAAAAGGGAACGGAATTACTGATCCGCGTCCCAGTAATACTTAAACAAAGTAAGGGAGGGGATTAAGGTGATTCGCATTGTCATCGCAGAAGACCAAGGGATGATGTTAGGCGCCTTAGGGTCATTGATTGGAATGGAAGAAGATATGGAAGTTGTTGGGATGGCTAAAAATGGGGAAGAGGCCGTCACACTCGTCAAGGAGCAAAATCCTGATGTTTGTATTATGGATATCGAAATGCCAGTGAAGACGGGATTAGATGCGGCAGAGGCATTGAATGGTTTCCCGTGTAAAATCATCATGTTAACGACTTTTGCACGTTCGGGGTATTTTGAACGTGCACGAAAAGCAGGCGTTCGCGGCTATTTATTGAAGGATAGTCCAATCGAAGAGTTGGTCACATCCATTAGACTAATTATGGATGGGAGACGCATTTACGCACCAGAACTTGTCGATATTGCTTTTGAGGACCATGGGGAAAATCCATTAACGAATCGGGAGAATGAAGTGTTAAGACTTGTGGCTAAAGGAAGAACAACAAAAGAAATTGCGAATGAACTATTTTTAACGGCGGGAACGGTACGAAATTATATTTCTACGATTTTTGAGAAGTTAGAAGTGAGCAATCGAATTGAAGCCATCTCTCGGTATAAGGAAAAGGGTTGGTTTAAGTAATTTATTCAACATGATATCCATAGAACATAGGGGGAATGGGAAATGGAGAAAACAACGGTCGAGTATGCGCAACATTTGGATGAAAAAGATGTGTTGGCGCATTTCAGGGAAGAGTTCTATCTTCTGGAAGACAAAATCTATATGGATGGGAATTCGCTCGGTTTATTGTCAAAACGAGCTGAAAAGGTCTTGTTAGAATTGTTGCATTCGTGGAAAAGTCTAGGGATTGACGGGTGGACAGATGGAGCGCATCCATGGTTTTATTTGTCTGAATTTGTCGGGAAGAAAATGGCGCCACTTGTCGGGGGACAATCGAATGAAGTGATCGCGACCGGCTCAACAACGACGAACCTACATCAGCTAGTGGCAACATTTTATAAACCGTCTGGAAAACGAACGAAAATTCTTGCTGATGAACTGAATTTCCCATCAGATATTTATGCACTTCAAAGTCAGTTGAAATTGAAAGGGTACAATCCAGAAGAACATCTTGTTCGTGTGAAAAGTCGGGATGGTCGATTTTTAAAAGAAGCGGATATTGTAGACGCCATGACCGAAGAAGTAGCGCTGATTGTTTTGCCGGCAGTGCTTTATCGAAGCGGGCAAGTGTTGGACCTGTCTTATTTAACACAGGAAGCTAAGAAACGAGGCATTCCAATTGGTTTTGACTTATGTCATTCAATTGGCACGATTGAGCATCGTTTACATAAACAAGAAGTAGATTTTGCTTTTTGGTGTACGTATAAATATTTAAACGGAGGCCCCGGTTCCGTAGGCGGTTTATTTGTCCATGAAAAACATTTTGGAACGATGCCAGGACTTACTGGTTGGTTTGGTTCTGATAAAGCTGTCCAATTTGATATGTCACATACGATGACACCTGCACAAGATGCAAGTGCTTTTCAAATTGGCACGCCGCATGTCTTAAGTTTAGCGCCTGTTGTTGGCGCATTAGCGCTTTTTGAAGAAGCAACCATACAGCGGATTAGAAAGAAGTCTTTACGTTTAACGGAGTATTTTTTAATGCTCATCGACGTGGAGTTGAAAGGGTATGGGTTTACAATCGGCAATCCAATGGATGAGACCCGTGGCGGTCATATTTTATTGGAACATCAAGAGGCTGCACGAATTTGTAAGGCTTTAAAAGCGGAAGGTGTCATCCCGGATTTCCGTGCACCGAATGGGGTAAGACTTGCGCCTGTTGCCTTGTACAATACATTTGAAGATATATGGCAAACGGTGCAAATTTTAAAACGGATACTAGATGAAAAGCGATATGAACGATTCGAAAATAAAAGGGGCGTTGTCGCATGACCAGTGAATGGATAGATATTTCACAACCGCTTCAAAATGGGATTGCCGAGTGGCCTGGAGACACACCTTTTTCTTATGAAGTTGCTTTTAAAAAGGCAGATACAGGATCCGTTAATATTGGAAAATTAACGACGAGCACTCATATGGGTACACATATCGATGCCCCTTTTCATTTTGCAGATGACGGTGAAAAAGTGCATGAACTGCCGATTGAACTGTATATTGGTCGAGCGCGTGTCATAGACTTGTCGGGGGCTACGAGTATTGGTCGACAAGAGTTGGAGGCACTTGACTTTGGCGGTGCTGAACGGATTTTATTGAAAACAGGCTGTCGTAAGGACTTCACTATTTTTCCTGAACCTTTTATTTATTTGCGTGCAGACATTGCGCCGTTACTAAAAGAACGTGGGGTTCGATTAGTTGGTATCGATACACCATCTGTTGACCCAGAACAAAGTAAGACGCTAGATGCACATCATGCATTATATGAACAGCACATTATGATTTTAGAAAATATTGTTCTGGATGACGTAGTGCCGGGAGATTATGAGTTGATTGCTTTGCCGTTACCACTTCATGGGGCTGATGGAAGTCCGGTTCGTGCTGTCATTCGGGCAATGAAAGAGGTGGACTGAATGGACGATAAAGGGATTTATACGGATTTTAAAGAGCAGATGACGTACGGGGAATATCTCAATCTTGACCAAATCCTATCAAGCCAAACGCGTTTATCTGGCCATCACGATGAAATGTTGTTTATTATTATCCATCAAGTGAGCGAATTATGGATGAAACTCATTTTACATGAAATCACATCGGCCATTACAGCGATTCAACGGGATGAATTGCCTGAAGCATTTAAAATGTTGGCACGGGTTTCCCGTGTGCAAACGCAAATTATTCAAGCGTGGGATGTGTTATCAACGTTAACGCCTGCAGAATATATGGAATTTCGAGATCATCTTGGGCGGGCATCTGGATTTCAATCTTATCAAAATCGTCAAATTGAATTTGCGTTAGGTTATAAGCAACCACATATTTTAAAGATTTATGAAAAGGATCAAGCACTTGCTGCGAAATTAAAAAGATCTTATGAAGCACCAAGTATTTACGACGTATCGATCAAAGCATTGGCGAAAGCGGGTTTTCCAATCAACGAATCACTATTACAAAGGGACTTCTCAATGACATATAGCGGAGATGATTCCGTTGCAGATGCCTGGCTGAAGGTTTACCAAGACGTTGACACGTATTGGGATTTATATCAACTTGCCGAAAAGCTTGTCGATATAGAAGATAGCCACCAACAATGGCGTTTTCGTCACATGAAGACAGTCGAAAGAATTATTGGGAATAAAACAGGTACAGGCGGTTCTTCGGGGGTTGCTTATTTAAAGACTGTGCTGAACCACCGATTTTTTCCAGAACTTTGGGATGTACGTACCAAACTATAAACGGAAAAACGCTACCTAATAAATAGGTAGCGTTTTGTATTTTGTTTATTCATTTCATCGTCAATAAAGTCGGTAGTATTTCGTACTGCACGACCTTTTCCATCACCTTCCTACTCACTCATCTATCCTCTTGCCAGTCTAGCTAAGCAGTTGGCGCGTAACAAATCATCCTTTTATCCGATGCCGGCTGAACATCCCATGCATACATTTATGCATTTGTTGCAAAGAACTTTGCAATCAACCTTGTCGAATTGATTTTCCGTCGCCTGTAGGAACGCCTCCTCGAACCGTTAGGGGTCATCGCAAGTCCTTCAAACAAATAATTCGCGACCTCCTTTCTTAAAAATAGGCCAGCAAATCTCGTTATTCATAGAGGTGAAACATCGTCTTGATGATTTGTTACCTTATTCTATTCGAAGGGATAGCAGACGGTGTGTGCGACTGGATTAGTAAGGATTAATTTATCACTCCTTCTAATTAATCTATTATATGAAGAGGAGGTGGCGGATTATGAGTCCATCTGAGATTATTCTAAATTAATTGAATATTTACTGCGCATTGATAAAAAATAAGCATTCATATTGTACGATTGAACAGTGAGAATAACCATATGTTATACTCTTCAGTAAATACTTAGAAAAGGTGTGGCGCATATATGATGGAACAACATAGATTAGCGGAGTTGAAAGAGAAGCATCCACTTATTGAGAAAGTGATGAACCGGGAAGAAGTACTTTGGGTAAATCCTTTAGTGGAAAATACCGTTGACGGGCTATCTAAATTAACGGTAAATGAAAAAGAAGTAAAAGACGCATCTGCACGATTACACCGTTTTGCGCCTTATCTAGAACAGGTATTTCCCGAAACAAACGTGTCAAATGGCATTATCGAGTCGCCAGTGACGAAGATATCGTCGATGAAGAAAGTACTGGAACAGCGATACTCGATTGAAATTCCAGGAGAACTGTTGCTAAAACAAGACAATGCGTTGCCCATTTCGGGATCCATTAAAGCGCGTGGCGGTATTTACGAAGTGTTAAAACATGCTGAAAAGCTAGCACTAGAACATGGACTGATTACAGAGGAAGAAGATTATAGCAAGTTTGCGGACGATGCGTTTCGAGAACTATTCTCCAAGCATAAAATTGCGGTTGGTTCGACGGGGAATTTAGGACTCAGTATAGGAATTATGAGTGCTCAATTAGGGTTTGAAGTGACTGTACATATGTCAGCCGATGCGAAACAGTGGAAAAAGGATATGCTTCGTGAAAAAGGCGTGATCGTTGTTGAATACGAAGATGACTATAGTAAAGCGGTCGAAGAAGGTCGTCGTCAGGCGGAAGCGGATCCACTTTGCCACTTTGTAGATGATGAGAACTCCTTAGATTTGTTTTTCGGCTACGCAGTCGCCGGGGAACGATTGGCTGCACAATTAGCTGAACGTGGCACAATTGTCGATGAAGATCATCCTCTATTTGTCTACTTACCATGTGGTGTAGGTGGGGGACCGGGCGGGGTTGCCTACGGACTAAAACTAGCATTCGGTGACCATGTGCATTGCTTTTTCGCGGAGCCAACCGATTCACCGTGTATGTTACTCGGGATGATGACGGGTCTACACGATACAGTTTCTGTCCACGATTTTGGGCTAGACAATGAAACTGCAGCAGACGGACTTGCGGTCGGAACGGCTTCCGGTTTTGTCGGAAAAACGATGGAACCATTATTGTCCGGCTGTTACACAATTGCCGATGAAACGATGTTTAAGTTACTTACCCAATTGACAGACTCGGAAGGCATCCGCTTAGAACCATCCGCATTGGCTGGGATGACTGGCCCTATCCATACAATTCAAGCATCAATGAAAAACGCTGCTTCAAAAAATGCAACACATCTTGTATGGGCAACGGGCGGAAGTATGGTGCCGGAAGATGAAATGAATTTGTATTATGAACAAGGCAGGAAGTAAATTATGACCAACAGGGAAAGATGAAGTTCAATCTTTCCTAGTTGGCCCAACCAATCGGGCTTTTACGGGCAGTTAATCTCCCACTTATCCTTAGCGTTTTTGACTTAAGTATTGAAGTAGGAGTCTTACTGCCCGTTAATTCGGTTTATTTCCTGGGAAATCGACAGAAACCTCATGTATCGTTTGAGGCATTCTGTCGATTTTTGTTATAGCGTTATTTTGTGTGGAAGAATCAATACGAAAAGCAGTGAGATTGACTTTGTAAAATGAATTCTATATAATTATCTTGAATTCGAGATAATGTATACGGCATTTAAATATATCAAATCATTTTACTGGAGGAATTAATATGAATCATTTAAAAGGCGTACATCATGTTACAGCGATTACAAGTAGTGCAGAAGAAAACTATAAATTCTTTACGTATGTATTAGGCATGCGTCTTGTGAAAAAGACGGTCAACCAAGATGATATCCAAACGTACCATTTGTTTTTTGCAGATGATGTCGGAAGTGCAGGCACAGATATGACGTTTTTTGACTTCCCAGGAATTCCAAAAGGTGTTCACGGAACGAACGAAATTCATAGAACAGCATTTCGTGTCCCGTCAGATGAAGCACTGACCTACTGGGAGAAACGTTTTGACCGTTTGAACGTAAAACACGAAGGGATTCAGGAACAGTTCGGTGTCAAAGTACTGTCCTTCGTTGATTTCGATGACCAACAATATCAACTCATTTCCGATGCGCACAATAAAGGCGTAGCATCTGGAACACCTTGGCAAAAAGGGCCGATTCCTTTAGAGTATGCCATTACCGGATTAGGGCCCGTGCATATCCGCATCGCGCAATTTGACTATATGAAAGAAGTGTTGGAAAAGGTCCTTTTATTTAAGGAAATTGCGCAAGATGGTGATTTTCATTTATTTGAAGTAGGAGAAGGTGGGAACGGTGCGCAAGTGATTATTGAGAAAAACACGACGTTGCCAGTTGGACAACAAGGTTATGGAACCGTGCACCATGTGGCATTTCGTGTAGACGACCGTTCTGTTTTAGATGAATGGACAGAACGACTTGAACAATTTGGTTTTCAAACGTCAGGGCATGTGGATCGGTTCTTCTTTGAATCACTGTACGCAAGAGTGGCACCGGGGATTTTATTTGAATTTGCAACGGATGGTCCAGGATTTATGGGCGATGAACCATACGAAACGCTTGGCGAAAAGCTTTCATTACCACCTTTCTTGGAGCCAAAACGTGAGCAAATTGAAAAACTAGTGCGTCCAATCGACACGGTTAGAAGCACGATTGACTTTGTCAAAGAATGATAAGGGGCTGTCTAAGTAAGTCTACTGGGAATTAAAATAGAAAATATGATGTTTTTTTCCCGTTAAGTTCTAGTTGCTTGGAGTGGAAACCGGCGACTCCAGCGGGAACAGCGCGAGCTGAAAGCCCCGCAGGAACGCAGTGACGAGGAGATTGAAGCCGTGCCCGCGGAAAGCGTCCGGTTGGAACGGAAAGCAACGGGGAATAGAATGATTTCCATATAGAAGGAGTTGTCGCAGAAAATGATTTTCTGGACGGCTCCTTTATTTTTTTAAGCAAAGAGGTTGAAAGTCAAAAAAGGTCAATGTATAATAAAATCAGTAAGTCAAAGATAGTCAAAGTCAAGATTCGATATATATTTAATTCACTAAAGGAGGAAACCCAATATGAATTGTCAACATTGTGGTAAAAACAAAGCGACGGTCAATCTGAGATTACATGTTAATAATCAAAGCATGCAAATGCGTATGTGTCATGCTTGTTTTCAAGAAATACAAGGACAAATGAATGCTGGAAACTTCTCTCCATTTAATAGTCAAGAAAATAATTTTTTCCAACAAAACGGTGGGCAAAAAGCAAGAGCGCAAACAATCCAAGCCCAAGAACAACAAAACAATGGTTTATTAGACCAGCTTGGTAAAAACCTTTCAAATGATGCGAGAGAAGGACTGATTGACCCAGTCATTGGACGTGATCAAGAAGTAAAACGCGTCATTGAAACATTAAATAGAAGAAATAAAAACAACCCTGTTCTCATTGGTGAACCAGGTGTCGGTAAAACGGCGATTGCTGAAGGGTTGGCAGTTAAAATCCATGAAGGTGATGTTCCCGTTAAACTGTTGAATAAAGAAGTGTATGTGCTCGATGTCGCATCACTCGTCACGAACACGGGCATTCGCGGACAATTCGAAGAGCGCATGAAAGAACTGATTGAGGAATTACAAGCTCGACCAGACGTGATTTTATTTATCGATGAAATTCACTTACTCGTCGGTGCGGGATCAACAGAAGGTTCTCAAATGGATGCAGGGAATATTTTGAAACCTGCGCTCGCACGCGGTACTTTACAATTAATCGGCGCAACAACCTTGAAAGAATATCGTCAAATTGAAAAAGATGCTGCCCTTGAACGTCGTTTCCAACCAATTATTGTAAATGAACCTTCAACTGAAGATACCATTAAAATTTTGAATGGCATTAAAGATCGCTATGAAGCGTTCCACGAAGTTCATTATCCTGAAGAAGCCATTCATGCTTTCGTAACGTTGTCAGAGCGGTATATTCAAGACCGTTTCTTACCAGACAAAGCAATTGATTTAATGGATGAGGTCGGCGCGCGCTTGAACTTAGCGCATGGAACCGTAGACCCAGCATCACTACAAGTACGTCTAGATGAAGTTATTCAGGAAAAAGAACGTGCAGCTGAGGCGGAAGACTATGAAAAAGCCGCATATATGCGCACAGAAGAAATCCAGCTTCGTAAGCAGTTAGATGAAGCGAATCAAAATGAAAATACTGTGGCAATAGAAGTAACTGTCGCGGATATTGAGTTAATTGTTGAAGAGAAAACAGGTATCCCTGTTACAAAACTTCAAGCAGCTGAACAAGAGAAAATGAAAGATATGGCGGATAACCTGCGTGCGAAAGTGATTGGTCAAGAAGAAGCAGTCGATAAAGTGGCCAAAGCGATCCGTCGTAGCCGCGCGGGACTAAAATCTAAAACGCGTCCAATCGGTTCATTCCTATTTGTCGGTCCAACTGGCGTCGGTAAAACCGAAATCACGAAAGTGCTTGCGGAAGAACTATTTGGTTCACGTGACACGTTAATTCGCCTCGATATGAGTGAATACATGGAGAAACACGCCGTTTCTAAAATTATCGGTTCACCTCCAGGGTATGTGGGGCACGAAGAAGCTGGACAATTAACAGAACAAATCCGACGCAAACCGTATTCAATCCTTTTGTTGGATGAAATTGAAAAAGCGCATCCAGACGTTCAACACATGTTCTTGCAAATTATGGAGGACGGTCGATTAACGGATTCACACGGTCGAACAGTAAGTTTCAAAGATACAGTCATTATTATGACAAGTAACGCAGGAACAGGCGTTAAAGAAGTAAGTGTCGGCTTTAACCGTCCTGAACATGACGCGGTAACGACATTAGAATCGTTGAGCGATTACTTTAAACCAGAATTCCTCAACCGTTTTGATGCAATCGTTCAATTTAACGAATTAACAGAAGAAAACCTTCTTGAAATCGTGGACTTGATGCTCATTGATTTACAAGAAACAATTGAAGAAAACGATATTGACATTACGATTACAGACGAAGCAAAACAAGCGCTTGTTTCACTTGGCTATGACAAACGATTCGGGGCAAGACCACTGAGAAGAGTCATCCAAGACAAAATCGAAGACCCATTAACGGACTTGATCTTAGAAGAAGATGTTGTTGAAAAAGTTCATGTTGACGTAGTGGATGAAGAGATTGTTGTGACAAAAGCATAAGTATTTTAAAATCCCGCTGAATGATCCGGCGGGATTTTTTCTTGGTAACAGGTGGAAGGTTAAGTTATAAAAGAAAGAAAAATAACTTAAGATTATATTTATGGTGTAGTTGAGATATAATGATTATATAAATTACTTACGAGGAGGGGCGACATGAAAACACCGTATAACTTACCTATCTTACCTATTGAATTCGAAGAAAAAACAGAGTTAGCTTTTTATAAAAAAGTAGTAATAGCATCAACTAAGTTAGAAAAATTGAAAGAAAAGCTGCATTACTCCCTTGTGAATAAATCATTCATGGAGTTAATCACTCTACTTGAATCGGTTCAATCAACTAGAATTGAAGGAACGCAAGTGACTTTCGGTGATATGTTGAAAGATGAGCTAGAGGATACTCACGGATGGGAGGAACAGGAGGTCCGTAATTATCAGAATGCGCTCCGACTTGGTTTTCAGGAAATAAAAATAGGCTACCCGTTAAGAGAGCGTTTAATTCGTAATATGCATAAAGAGCTTATGAAAAATGCACGACTTTCAAGTAGTGCAGCGGGTGAGTATAGAAAAATACAAAACTTTATTGGGCCTACAAATAATATAAAAGATGCTTCTTATATTCCGCCGGAACCCCAAACAATGGCGTCATATATGGCAAACCTTGAAAAGTATATAAATGGGAATCCGTATGAGGAGGAGATTGATGAACTACATCCGCTAATAAAGTGTGCAATTATTCATGCACAGTTTGAATCGATTCATCCCTTTTTAGATGGGAATGGTCGAATGGGGCGTATCCTCATTGTGCTATATCTACTGCAATCAGAGCTCATTGAATTACCGTTTTTCTTTTTAAGTGAAGAACTAGAAGCTGAAAAATATAAATACTATGCACTGCTTAATGGTGTGAGGGGAATTGGAAAAGATAAAATTGATTGGGAAAGTTGGATTCATTTCTTCTTAGATGCGACAATTCGGATGGCAGATCGTCAATACGATAAGCTTAACGCGGCCGAAAAGCTGTTTGAAAGAGGAAGAAGTCAGCTTTCTACAATGTCAGAAGTAACTGTTTGGTCAGCAATGTTTGCCCATCCAATCACAAATGTGCCACAGCTAGTTAGAGAAACAGAACTTTCACCCGCAACAATTCGGAAAAACCTTAATCGGTTAATTGAATTAAATCTCATATTTGGCGACGATCGAAAACGCAATCGACGATACTATTTCTATGATTTAATTAGTATTATTCAAGACTAAATATAGTAAGAACAGTCATCCAAGCGACGAATAGATATTGCAAAGCTCCCGCTGATTATCATTCAGCGGGAGTTTTAGCTGTTTTTTAGGTTCCAGTCATCCAAACAATTTAGTTCGCATGAAAAAATTAAGAAATTCTTCATGAATAAGATAGCTATTTCTACACTTTTGCCCACTATACTTATTTTATGAACTTATAAAGGGGTGAATGGCATGAAGAAGCTTGTATTTATTGTGCTAATCACTGTTCTCGGGGCTACGTTCGTATTAAAGGATAAACCTTCCTTTACGGAAAGTGTAGACTTGAACGTGGACGCGAAAGCGATGATTTTAATAGATGCGGAAAATGGAAAAGTATTGTACGAAAAAAATAGTAAAGAAGCATTGCCGATTGCGAGTATGTCTAAAATGATGACGCAGTATATTGTGCTTAACGCAATTAAAAATGGGACGCTCACTTGGGAAAGTACTTATGAACCGAGCGAATATGTTCAACAAATGACGGCACAATCAGGGGCAGTTAACTTGAGGATGACGCCTGGAAATTTTTATACAGTGAAAGAACTTTTTACGGCGATGACGGTGAATTCCTCAAATGATGCGGCAGTGGCACTTGCTGAAATGGTGGGTGGATCAGAAGAGGCTTTTGTAGCGTTGATGAACCAACAGGCAAAAAGTATCGGCTTGAAGAAAACAAGTTTTTATAATGCGAGTGGACTTGATGGTGATTATATTGGCAAAAGTGCTACTGAAACGAATATGGCTTCAGCAAGAGACGTTGCTAGGATTGCCCAAAAGCTAATAGAGAAGCACCCAGAAGTTCTTGAATTTACAAAAATGACGGATTTTAGGACGAGTGCAGGAATCCAGTTATGGTCCACAAACTTAATGTTACCTGGAATGCCACTAGCTTTGGCAGGAATTGACGGGTTGAAAACAGGCTATACGGATTTGGCAGGTTCTTGTTTTGCTAGCACAGGCCTCTTTAATGGCAAGCGTGTGATTAGCGTCGTGATGGATGTTGATGAAAAAGACGGAGATACAACGAACCCAAGATTTCAATTGACGGAAGAGTTAATTGAACGCTTTGTATTAAAATAAATAATGAATAGATACAAAAATCCCGCTGATCATTCAGCGGGATTTTTAGACGTTTAATGTTTTTGCAACAAGGATAAAACCTCGCGCAATCTTTTTCTCAACATCGGTGCTGTACCTCTCTGAGACATTCTTACAAAAATATTATTCGAAACTAATGCAAATATAATGAAAGCTGTACCGATAAAATCGTATATTGTAAGTTGACTCCCTTGGAAATAGGAAACAACTAGTGTTGTAATTGGAACAAAGTTAATAAACAATAGTGCGTTTAACGGTGACAGAATCCCGACGCCAATGTTCCATCCTAGTAAGGCGATCAACCCAGGGAATATGGCCATAAATGCAATATGCGGGCTAACAATTTTAATTGTTTCCATCGTCGGCAAGGTCACGTATCCAGTAAATGTAACGATTACCGTAACAGCCGTTGCAGTAAGTGTTCCTAGTAAACAACTTAGCGTTGAAAATCGGAGTGCAGACCAGCCAGCTTCGCTAAACTTACTACCGCTCATCGTATAGACGACCCATCCGACAACAGCAATAAAGATAAGTAATGAAGGCACAATATCACTCGTCGCGGTTAGAAACGACCCGAAATCCCCTTTTGTGATGACCAGTGTTACGCCGACAAACGCAGTAAATACAAAGAACAATGTAACCCCATGTGGTCGGTTTCTACTGATTAACCAAACGATCACAATCGATATCATCGGCATTAAAGCCTCGTTAATCGATGCAATCATAACGCCTGGCTCGCCCAGTAAGTCTTGTCCCCAAAAAATTAGTAAATTATAAACGGTAAAGGCCATTGTCCCGAAGAACCATAACGACAGTCCTTTTCCATCAAAACGAAAAGCCTTTTTACCTTCTTTCCAAAGAAGCAAAACTATTAAAATCACAGTTACGGATAGGTAGCGAAAAATCGTAAAATAAAACGGGTCAATATAATTAAATGCGTGATTTGCTACCGGAAACATTGCCCCCCAAGATACACTTGCAATGAAACATAGAAATGCACCCAACAAAATATTATTTTTCAATGACGCCCAGTCTCCCTTTTCTCTTTCTCTATATTCAATTCAACACTAAAATAGACATCAAGTAAAACGAACGTTAATGATGATAGCCATCATTATTCGTGATATCATAAAAGGGAGATGGATGGGGAGATGAGAGTATGGAATTTAAAGATTTAGAGATTTTTCAAGTCGTCGCAAAGAAGGGGACAATCTCCGCTGCGGCAAGAGAGTTGAATTACGTACAATCAAACGTCACCGCAAGAATTCAAAAGCTCGAAAAAGAGCTAAATTCACCATTATTTAATCGGCATAGCCGTGGAATGAATTTAACGCCAGAAGGAAAAAAACTATTAGTCTATAGTGATAAAATATTAGCATTAACAAATGAAATGAAAAAAGTCATTCAAAGCAGAGAAGAACCAGCGGGAAAATTAGAAATTGGCACAGTCGAAACGGTGATTCAACTACCGTATATTCTCTCTGCTTACAATAAAAAATATAAAGAAGTAGACCTAACCTTAGTATCAGGCGTTACCGAAAAATTACAGGAAGATGTCTTAAATCATAAATTGGACGGCGCCTTCGTTACGGAAACAAAACTACATCCAGACCTTGTCGCGCACGATGTTTTCCAAGAGGAATTGGTGTTAATTTCAGACACAAAAGCAACCTCACTCGAACAATTAAAAAATGAACCGTTCTTATGTTTTAGTGAAGGGTGTGGGTACCGGGCAAGACTCGAAAGATGGTATAAAGACCAAAATAGTAAACCTCAAAAAATCATGGAATTTGGGACGTTAGAAACAATCTTAAGTAGTGTAACAGTAGGTCTTGGCGTTACATTTGTTCCTAGGAAAGCTGTTTTCCACCTAGTGAAAAAAGGGCTTGTCCACTGTCATACACTTCCTGAAAAATACAGTAAAATTAATACAATATTTATTAGACGCACCGATTCCTATTTAACGGCCACCATTGAAAAATTTATTGAAACGATCGAGGAGTTTAATAGTGAATTGATATCATAAATTCGGTACCATAAATGGGTGCCAGTCACTCAAACAATCGTGAATGCTTAAACATTCACGATTGTTTCAATTAACGTCATTGTTTCAGTGACTGGTACTATCTTTATGCACAAACGGACACTTACCTACAATCGGTTCTGCATCATCTCCGATAAAAAACTGTTTCCACTCATTGTGCGTTGGATCGCCGTAGTGGCTAATGTCCGGATGCTTCGGCAACTGATCCCATACCTCAACCCGTTGACGGACTTTTTCGCGAGACATGATGCCGCCTTTTTCTGTTCCTTTTAATCCTTCAAATATTTTACGAGGTTGAAAGCCGAGCACCATCGCATTTCCTAAATCGCGTGTTTTTCGTTGCTTATAGGCAGGTGCATTCCCGAATACAAAAATGGGTTCACCGTGGAATCGAAAATCCCATAGGTAATGCGCTGGGTCACGGGGACTGTCAGCAGGCCATTCAATGTCATCTACTTCATGGAGATACTGTAAAATCTCCCAAAATTGTTTTCTATAATCTTCTAGTGCACCTTCTACCTCAAAGGGTTCCACAAACACAAAAAGTCCATGCCTTTTATGATTCGGATCATTAAAAAGTGCTAAAAATGATGTTAATGCTTTCGGTAAATTAGACCAGTCGTTTTGCGTAATGTAGGCGTACCGAAGCTCACCTCTAAGTTCGCCGCCCATGCCAAAATAGCAAGGAAATGTTTTATCCGTCACCGTTTCGTGGAAAGTTTGGTATTCATTTATCAACCAGTCAGGTAAGTCATTTCGTTTCTTGAAATCTTCTTTCACGAGCAATTCTTTACTTGTTTGCACAAAATCACTCCAATCTCATTCATCTCATCGTAGAAAGTATATGCATCAGACATCACTCTTCTTCCCGGTTATAAACAACTAAAACAAATACACATTGTTGGCGTTTGAAAATGAAGCAATGGGGCATTGATAAGGGTAATCAAATATTGTCAATTGGAGGAAGGCAATGAAATCCCGATTAGAGCAAGACCTTGAAACAGGATGTTGGAGTGAATATGATACATTACACCGCGTCATCGTTTGTGAACCGACCTATATGGAAATCCAAGAAGTGATTAACGATGTTCAGAAAGAGTATGAAGATGAGAATATTAATAAACGAATTGCACAGGAACAACATGAGGAATTTGTAAAGAAACTCGAGGAACATGGGGTGGAAGTGATTCGTTTACCTGCTTCCGAACAATTCCCGGAACAAGTTTTTACACGAGATATTGGATTCACGCTTGGCGAAGATATTTTTGTCGCTGAAATGGCAAGGGAAATTCGTGAAGGTGAAGAGGATGCATTGGAGCAATGGTTAATATCGTCCAATACACTATTTCAGAAGTTGCGTGCGAATAAAATCGAAGGCGGCGACGTCATCATCGACCGCAACACCGTATTCGCGGGGGTCAGTAGCCGAACGAGCAAAGAAGCGATTCAAGAATTGGATACGAAACTTCCATACCATCAAGTGATCCCAATCCCATTCGATGAAAAGTACCTGCATTTGGATTGTGTATTTAATATTCTTTCACCTAAAATCGGCCTGGTTTTTCCGCAAGCACTCGATAAAGAGACAGTAGACATGTTAGAAAAGAAATACACACTTATTGAAGTATCTGAAGAAGAACAATTTACATTAGGCACAAACGTCCTTTCCATTGGAAATAAAAAAGTGTTTAGCTTACCGCAAAATACCGAAGTGAATCAACAAATGCGCAATCATGGCTTCAATGTCATCGAAGTCGACTTCTCGGAAATTATCAAATCAGGCGGTTCTTTTAGGTGTTGTTCAATGCCAGTAGAGAGAGCGTCCCGTTAATGTCCCGTCCAAAACGGTCCAGACATATAGAAATAACCGTCAGACCTTGTCATGGGGGACGGTTATTTCACTTTCATTAAAACGGTACGGATTAGTAAGTATCGAATACCTTTTGTATTTCAGCATAATCCTCATATTTGAGCAGCGCTAACATGAGTAAAATCCGCGCTTTCTGCGTCGATAAATTATCTGCCGTTGGAGCTTCCAAGTACTTGTATTGTTCGATTGACACAACTCTTCCGCTTCCAACTCTACTGCCCATGACAACTTGAATGCCTTTCTTACGCGCCTTTTGTAATGCAATTTCTTCAGCATCTGAACAACGACCTGCACCAGTTCCTGCCATGACGATACCGTCTACATTGGCATTAATTAAGGCCTCGATCATTGTGCCGGTTGCACCAGCGTAGGAGTAAACAATATCAACAGTAGGAAGCTTATCGATTTTAAGTGTGGAGAACTCCGACTTATTTGTATGTTTTCGAATCGGTGCCCGATAAAATTGGACTGTCTGATCTGGGTCTATAAATCCTAGGTACCCAAGCTCACCAGATTGGAATGTTTCCAACCGGTATGTATTTGTTTTTGAAACATCGCGTGCACAACTGATTTGGTCATTTAATACGACAAGTACACCTTTTCCGCACGATATGTCTGCACTCGCAACCCTAACTGCATTAAGTAAATTTAAATCAACATCAGAGCTAAGGCCCGAAAACGGTCTTTGTGCGCCTGTTAATATAATCGGCTTTGTTGTGTTTACCGTTAAATGAAGAAAGTAAGCCGTTTCTTCTAATGTATTTGTCCCGTGGGTAATGACAATGCCATCATAATCCTCATCATTTAGGCTTTTCTCAATGTTTTCTTTTAGCGCTAACCAATGCGTTGAATTAATCAAAGTACTACTGACATTCGATAGTTGTTCAATCGTCACATTGGCTACTTCCTGAATTTCAGGGATCGCTTGTACAAGATCCTCCCCCGTATAATGGCCAGATACATAGTTTCTCAAATCAGTACGATTATCGTGATGAGCGGAGATTGTCCCGCCCATTGCTAAAACTTTGATCTTTTTCATAATGCCTCCATGCCTCCTATCCAGTACTCTTTATGATTTCAATTATACGAATAATCGACCTGTAAAATCGGTACCAGTCACCAAAGAAATCGTGAGTACTTAAACATTCACGATTGTTTCAATGACAGGCACTATCTTTAATTAGTCCCCAATTAGTCTCAATGGGAATTTCCAAACATATCTACTGTTATTTTGTGAATCTTTTTCAACGACCTGATATGGTTGGTAAGCTAATCTAACTTTCCCCATGTAAGTGTATTCATTTGGTTTAAGGACTTCGAATAGATGTATATCGATATTATTGGTATTTGATTCAAATAAAGTAATGTTTTGATTCCCTTTAAGCTTTTGATCTCCTATTTGGCCCATACCAGTATAATGTAAAATATCGTTCTCCCATCTATCTATGTATACTTCATTTGTCGGCTTTGCTATTAAAACTAAGGTATTGGTTTTGTGTGATCTTCTCATGCCCCCTTGGGTGGAGCATTTAAAAGTCTTAGCCAATGTGTTATTATTTATTTTCATTCCGGTCTTTAGCATGTCTATCTCTTTTTGCTGACTTGCCATCCAAGCATCCACTTCGGATTTTGGAAAATACCTAACCTTCCCCGACTTATAATGCGGCAGCCCCTCTTTTACTAATTCCGCTAGTCCATAGGAAGTCAGATTATATTTGCTTATCATTTGTTTTCTATTTAAAAATTTGTCCCCCACACGATTCCCCCCCCTTATGTCGAATATTTTATTATAATATTATTGTATCAAACTAAGCAGGTGAAGCCGAACGTGTAATTCATTCTTAAAGGAGCATATACTAATTAGTTTTTTAACGAATACTAGTTCATTTAATAGCTTTTTAAGGATGAGTTGCGTGAATAATGATATAATTCTGGAGGGGTAATTTACAGATAGCTTTTAATAAATTTACTTTTGTAATAAATATTAAGAGAAGTAGAGGGAGATTTTAAGTTGAAAATAAATCTTGAAGAAACAGAAATCCAGTTGCTAGACGACAATGGGGATGTTTTTCTGGAAAAAGGTATATTAATAGAAGGCGATGGTCTTTGCGCTATCTATTCGAATGGATCATTTGATTTTGTATGTACCGCAGGATACGAACTAGATCATATTCTTACTTCTCAAAATCTCACCTTACAAGAATTAACCGAGGAACGATTATGTTCTCATTGCAAGAGTCCAATGCAAGAAGGGTTTTACTTTGAATCGGATGGAACCCAGTATTGTAGTAAAGAATGCTTGACTAAGGTGATTTCCTGGGGAGAGTATTTGGATATTTACGACAACGGAGATGGGAATGCTTATTGGACGGCTTGGGAGGATTAACTAAACAATATATACCCTGAAAAAGCTATTAACAGAGGAAGGTGAGATTAATTAAAAAGCTAGTACATGTTGTTGCTGCAGTAATTAAAAATGAAAATGGAGAAATACTTTGTGCATTAAGAGGACCAGAGATGGAGCTGCCGAACTATTGGGAATTCCCCGGAGGTAAAATTGAAAAAGGTGAATCAAAAGTAGAGGCTTTAGAAAGAGAAATTTTAGAAGAATTAGGTTGTCAAATAGAGGTGTTTGAGGGTGTAGACGATACTACATACGAGTATCAAAAAGTAATTGTGAGACTGGAAACGTTCAAAGCTAAAATTGTAAAAGGGATTCCAAGGGCGTCGGAACATGCTGAACTGAAATGGGTTCCTACAATTAGGCTGCCGGAACTTCATTGGGCTCCTGCAGATATTCCAACAGTTAGGAGGCTAGTAAACAATGCATGAGGGGATTTACGAACAATTAATCAATGAAAAAGTACGTTCTAATTTGGATAATCTTTCACCAGACTTATATTCGATAAGTACTGAAAATATTGATGTTGAAGAGGCAAAAGCTTATCTGTCCGCTTATATTTCGGAAGTGACTCGTATTGCGCTTGCTGTTATTAGAGAAGACGAAAAGACTCCGAGTGAGGCTATTATTCAACAAGTCAGGACTTGTAATGACATAATTCATATACTAAGTGAAAAGTTACATGACAAGGAGTTTACAGAACTCAAGCTTGAAGAAAGCGGCGAAATATTAACTTCAGTATATAGCAAGTTGAATACTGTCCGTTCTCTTAAGCAAATAAAATCTGAACGGCCAGTAACTTCTATTTCTCAAAGTTCTTTATTTACAGGATCGTATCATGAACCGAATATGCTTGAAGAATTAAAGAAAGAAATTGCTTCGTCAGACGAAATAGAATGGCTAGTATCATTTATTAAATGGTCTGGTCTTCGAATTATTGTAGAAGATCTGCGTGAATTTACAAAACGTGGTGGGTTATTACGGATTATTACAACTTCGTATATGGAAGCGACTGATTATAAAGCACTCGAAGAATTGAGTAAATTACCAAATACAGAAATAAGGGTATCTCTGGATAAAAAGAGAACGCGCCTACATGCGAAAGCCTATTTATTTAAAAGGAAAACAGGTTTCAGTACAGCGTATATTGGTTCCTCAAACTTATCAAATCCAGCTTTGACTTCAGGCCTTGAGTGGAATATGAAAGTGACGGAGAAAGAATCATTTGATATTATTCGTAAATTTGAGGCGACATTTGAAAGTTATTGGAACGATGAGGAATTTAAATCGCTATCCATTGACGAGGCTGAGAATTGGCAATTACTACGTCAATCGCTTACGAAGGAAGTGATTGAAGAAGAAAAAGCCCAATACTTTTTTGATATTAGACCTTATCATTACCAACGAGAGATTTTGGATGAACTTGAGGCGGAGCGGGTTATCTATAAACGGACGAAAAACCTAGTTGTTGCGGCAACAGGTGTAGGGAAGACTGTCATTTCAGCATTTGATTTTAAGCGTTATTTACGTCAAAATCCAGATGCTAAACTATTGTTTATTGCACATCGTGAAGAAATCTTGCAACAGAGTTTAATGACTTTTCGAATGATTTTAAAGGATGCTAACTTTGGAGAATTATTTGTCGGAAGACACACACCAAATGCTTTAAACGATTTATTTATGAGTATTCAGAGTTGGAACAGTAGAAAGATGGACGGTAAGACAACAGAAGAATTTTATGATTTTATCATTGTGGATGAGTTTCATCATGCCGCAGCCCCAACATATCAAAGACTACTAGAATTTTATAAACCTAAAATATTACTAGGACTGACTGCTACTCCCGACCGAATGGACAATCAAAGCATTTTAACTTATTTTGATGACGTTATTGCATCGGAAATGAGGTTGACGGAAGCGATAGATAGAAAGCTTCTAAGTCCATTTCATTATTTTTGTGTAACAGACAATGTAGATTTGACTGGGATTAAGTGGTCAAGAAGAGGCTATGATATTGGAGAGTTAACCAATGTTTATACGGCAAATCATAGACGAAGCGACCTCGTTATTCGTAGTATAAAAAAGTATGTGACATCTTTAGATGATGTAAAAGGTCTTGGCTTTTGTGTTTCGGTGGAACATGCGTTATACATGGCTTCATATTTTAATCAAAAAAACATCCCATCCATTGCGCTTCACGGTGATTCATCGGATGAAGAAAGACAATCGGCTCAAAGAAGATTGGTGCAAGGCGAAGTGAAGTTTATTTTCGTAGTCGATTTATATAATGAAGGTGTTGATATTCCAGAAGTGAACACTGTCTTATTCTTGCGTCCTACTGAGAGTTTGACGGTTTTTTTACAACAACTTGGTCGGGGATTACGTCTTGCCGATGATAAGGAATGTTTAACAGTACTAGATTTTGTTGGCCAGGCACATAAAGATTATCCATTTGAAGAGAAATTTCGTGCACTGGTAGGGAGGTCTAAACACTCGATTCGGCACTATGTAGAGAATGGATTTTATCACTTACCGAAGGGCTCAGTTATTCAAATGGAGAAGCAGGCGAAGGAGTATATTTTAAGAAATATTAAAGTTGCTAAGAATACAAAAGCAAATCTAACTTCTAAACTTAAATATTTCAAAGAGGATTCGGGAAAACCTTTAACGTTATATAACTTTCTTCGCTTCCATCATCTAACCCTTGCCGAATTTTATGGGGCAAGTAGAAACCGTTCATTCGAACGCATGAAAGTTGAGGCAGGGGTCGCTGAAGATTTCTCGACAGAAAATGAAGAGTTATTTATGAAGCAAATTCATAAATTGTTTCACCTGGACTCCTTGGATTTACTAAACTTTTACATGAGATATATTGAGGATGGTGTAATTAAAACAGGAGAGGAATATAGAAAGTTAGGAATGCTCTATTATTCTTTTTATAATGCACCACCTAAGAACATAGGGTTCGATTCAATGGATGCAGGTATTAAACATCTATTGGAAGAAGAGAGACTTAAGCAAGAAATTAAAGAGGTATTGGAGGTTTGCATAAAAAACCTTCATTTTCTTGAAAAGGATACACGATTTAATTTTGTTTCTCCACTTCGTGTTCATGCACATTATACAACGGATCAAGTGATGGCTGCATTTGGCTATTACAACGAGGAGAAAAAGCCCGCATTCCGAGAAGGTGTAAAATACTTTGCAGAAGAAAAAACAGATGTCTTTTTTGTAACCTTAAACAAATCAGAAAAAGACTTTTCACCTTCAACTCAATACGAGGATTATGCGATTAATGACACACTATTCCATTGGCAATCGCAAAGTCGAACATCTGATACAAGCCCAACGGCAAAGCGCTATATTAACCATAGGAAAACTAATAATAAAGTGGCCTTATTTGTTAGGGAATATACGAGAAAGGATGGATTTACTTCTCCTTTTATCTTTTTAGGAACTGTCGATTATGTAAGTCACTCTGGAAGTAAACCGGTTAGTATTGTATGGAGATTACACGAGCAAATGCCAGCTAATTTAGTGACCCAAGCCAATAAAAACATTTTATGAATATCGAGTAATTGTTTTTACTTTTAAGTTTTAATTAGTTTATCGCTAGTGTGTTGCCTATCGCAATTTGCTTCTTTGGTATTTTGTTCAAATATAAGAGGGAAGTGATCTCATGGGAAGCATGTCAAGATTTTCCGCAATCGAAAAAGTGGTCGATGCTTTTGAATCAGAAATCTTAACTTTCTTTAATGATTTGGTTGGAATGACGGTGGGACAGCTTAATGAAGAAGATCTCGATGTTGAATATTGGATCGGTGCTTATGTTCCGTTGAGCGGATCGTCGAACTGGGAGGGGATTGATGTCCATTTTAGATGGGCTACTGAAGAGGAGTTTTATTCGGGTGAAGTAAAGGATGAGGATATCATTTCCGATTTTAACGAGTCTTTTGCAGGGAATAAAATCACCTCAATTTCAGTTGGCGGACATGATAGAGATGATGAGGTTTATCTATATGCCAATATTGACGAGTATTCTTCCATTGAGATCCCTCTAGGTTTTAATCCGGAAACATTGGAGTTTTATGGTTTTATGGAAGATATTTTGGCAGAAGCAAAGCGAAGAACATTTGTGGGAAATTATTATAGTCACTGAAAACGAATAAAACAAGCTGACACAGGCTAAAAAAGCCTCCGTCAGCTTGTTTTCATATTAAAAGGTATAGTATTACTTGCTCGTCTTCGTAAGAAAGCTCATATACTTTTACATTCTCACTTAAAAAACGGTAACTTCTTCAACACAACACACGCTGGAATTGCCACACCGATTCCGATGACAATTTGAACAATGTCACCCGGAATGGAGGCGGCTGGGATAAGCCAACTTTTAAAGATAATGGCTTCTCCGACGTAATAGCCTGCAATCATGAATGGTGCTGAAATAATTGTAGCTAACAGGTTGAAACCTAAACTATTCCCATCGCGGCCATTTGACCAAGCGATTTTTCCGACGATATAACCTTGTATACCGCGAGAGATGAAAGTAATAGGCGCCCATAAAGTCCAACCGGCGACTAAGTCAAATAATCCCATGCCGACAGCGCCAGCGATGGCGCCTTTTCTAGGGCCAAAAAGGATGGAAACGATAAAGAGCATCCCTGTGCCAAGGTGGACCAATCCGCCATTTGCTGCGATTGGTAGTTTGATGTTTAGTAACATCGTAGCAACGAATACGAGTGCAATTAACATCGATGTGATGATTAAATTATAAGTGCGTGCGCTTGAATAAGTTGTTGTTTTTTGCATTGCCTGTCCCTCCAATGATTTAATGTGTTCAAAAGTTGTTATTTGCATTGTCTGATAACTTTACCAAATGATTGGTCTCTTTGTAAGTGTCAACTTTCGATAAATGTTAGGGGTCAGTTTGAATCGTCATACTGTGTCACGTGCCTGATTTAAGGCTCACCCTTGCTAAAATCTAATTCGAATTCTTGTGGTAAATTAATTTTCGGTGAACGTTCATTTTCGCTCCTGTATGTTTCCAAATAGTTTTCAAAATTTGTTGCATTGAATAACGTTGAAGGTCGTAAATATTTTCGCCAATGTGCATCGGTTAGCCATTCGTCTACCTTCGTGTCAATGACATGTCGGAAATCATCCAGTTCGTAACCTTCCTGAAAACGAGCATTCACTAATCGCGTTGTTGCAATCGATGTTGTCTTGAAATTTTTACCGGTTTTCTCATTTAAATAATCAATGACAGACACAACGTCGGGATGCTTCCCGACAATATCTTTTTTAATACTTTTAATCTCTTTGGTTATTGCTAGGGGCATTTTGCTATCATCACACGGTGCAATTTGCATTTCCCCTTCAGATGATCTTGCTTCCATGATGGGGGCATTTTGCTCCATCAAGCGTTGAAGGGCCACATACTCAATCCGGTACCATTTCGTCTTGTCCATTTTCATCCGATTATACGATGCCGTCGAAACAATTAACCCTTTATTCTCTAGCCTGCGAATCGTACGTTTAATCGTATCGACAGACCAGAATGGGAATTCTTCACGTTGCCACTCTTCGTATGTCCGATAAACCCACTTATGCCCACCCCGATCGTTTCTTGAGATGAGCAGTCTGTAGTGTAGTTGTTGGATTAAAATTGCATCGTTTAATCCAAGGAGCATTGCTAATGATGGGAGCACTTGCAGTGGTGATTCGTTAATTAATAATTTCATCTTAATATCCCTCCAATTAAATACTTTTCTGGTTACAAATAGAACTTGTCATTTTTTATATAGAAAGTTTATTTGGAAAAGGATACAAAAAGCGTATAATTTATTTTTCATGAATGGGTATGCGTGACACGGAAAGAAGGATTTCGACAGGGGAACAGTGAATAGTAATAATAGAACTGTTTGATTAAAAGGAGACGACTTCAATGCCATTTAAAATAATTGAAGATGACATTACAAATCTCGACGTCGATGTCATTGTGAATGCTGCGAATAAAGAACTGCAACAAGGCGGGGGTGTTAGTGGTGCAATTTTTAATGCCGCTGGGGCAGCCGAGTTGCAGGCGGCTTGCGATGAAATTGGTGAGTGTCCGGTAGGGGAAGCGGTGATGACGGATGGTTTTCAACTGCCTGCGAAGAAAATTATTCATACAGTTGGACCGATTTGGCAAGGTGGGCATGCAAATGAAGCAACACAATTAAAAAATTGTTATCAAAACGCATTAACGCTTGCGCATGCAAATGATTTGCAATCCATTGCCTTTCCGCTCATTTCTTCAGGCATTTACGGATATCCGATTGAAGAAGCTTTCCGCATTGCGGGTTCCACCATTCGCGAATTTTTGCAAGAACATGAAATGCTTGTGTATCTTGTCATATTCGATAGGAAAATACTTCGTGTCAATGAACATTTAATTACGTCCATTTCAAAATACCTTGATGAACATTTAGAAGAAGAACAGGTTTATTTGCAAAGCTAAATGGAAGATTTCATTTTGGAAAAATCTATCGAAAGTAGTTTGGAAAGTGTGCTAGAACGATTAGATGAGTCGTTTTCTGAAAGGTTACTTCGTTTAATTGATGAAAAAGGAATGACGGACGTTGAAACGTATAAGAAGGCGAATATTGACCGTCGATTGTTTTCGAAAATCCGTAATTCGGATACGTATAATCCACATAAGAAAACGGTCATTGCGTTTGCAATTGCGCTGGAATTAACAATCGAGGAGGCGCTCGATCTATTGGCAAAAGCGGGCTATACATTATCGCGAAGTAGTAAATTTGATGTGATTATCGAATACTTTATCGCAGAACAAAATTATAATATCCATGAAATTAACGAAGCGTTGTTTAATTTTGACCAAATTTTATTAGGCGCATAAATGTCGCTTTCGAAGCGACCAAATCGCAAGGTTGAATTGTTATCCTTAATGTAATAAATGAGTCAATTTCATAATTACTTATTTACGTAATTAATTCGAACGTAATTATCTAGTCGTCCTTTTAATGTTCATCATTGTTGTGGACGCGTTCGTTGATTGGAGTGGAAGGCGGCGACTCCTGTGGGATTAGCGGGACAGGTGAGACCCCACAGGAGCGAAGTGACGAGGAGGCTCACCGCCCGCCCCACGGAAAGCGTCCGCCTGAAACGGAAATCAACCTAGTTCGGAATATACTGCAGTTCAAGTTAATTATGAAATTGATTAAAATAGCAAAAGAGGGATAACAAATGAGTAAAAACACAACAGAATTGGTTTTTATTTTGGATAAGAGTGGTTCAATGAGCGGGCTAGAGGCAGATACAATTGGCGGCTATAATGCGATGCTTCAAAAGCAAAAGGAAGAAAATGGGGAAGCAACGATCACGACGGTATTATTTAGTGACGCGTATGAATTGTTGCATGATGCCGTCCCAATCGACCAAGTGGACATCATAACGGAACGGGATTACCAAGTTGGCGGCATGACTGCTTTGCTGGATGCAATTGGATTTTCCATTCAAAAAGCTAGTCGTAAAGAAGCTGAGAACAAGGTGCTGTTCGTAATCACAACGGATGGAATGGAAAATGCGAGTCGGGAATATGAATTCGAAAAGATCAAGACAATGATTGAACGTAAAAAGGCTGATCATGGTTGGGAATTCATCTTCCTTGGGGCAAATATCGATGCCATTGCTACTGCTGAAAAATTTGGCATACATGAGGACTTTGCCGTAAATTATCATGCGGATAGTGAAGGCGTACAAGTGAGTTACAATGCAATCAATGAAGCGGTCGCCTCGTTTCGAATGGAAGAAAAAATAGACCATACGTGGAAAGACGCTATTGAAAAAGATTACAATCAACGATAATTAGGAGGACTCAATGACACACGAACAAAAGGACTTACCAAAATTAGCCAAACCGGCACTGCGCGCATTAGCGGGGGCTGGTATTTCAAAATTGGATGACTTAGCGAAGTATCGAGAAGAAGAAGTGATGGAACTTCACGGAATGGGCCCGAAAGCGATGGCTGTACTTCAACAAGCAATGGAAGAGAACAGTGTTCCTTTTCTGAAGTGATTTAAGCATGTACCATTTTTGTTGGCATAATAAAAGCCTAAGTCCTTATAAATAGGAATTAGGCTTTTCAGTAATTCAAAATGTTGATTGTTAAATATAACGTAAAAGATAAGTAATGATCGTTCGATGTCTTTCTTTCTAATTATATTATACCATTATTTATGACTGATTTTCAGTCTGTTTTTTAAAAAACTTTGCACTATAATGAAATACAAATCTGAATAAGAGGTGTATCCGTATGAATAATAAAAAAGATGTCTTAGATAATGGTCCATTTTTCCATGGTACGAAAGCAGAACTGGAAATTGGAGATTTCTTAGAACCACAACACTTATCAAATTACCAAGATAAAAAATCCAATTATATCTACTTTACTGCGACATTAGATGCGGCTAAATGGGGTGCTGAGTTGGCAACATCCAAAGCAAAGGAAAGAATCTATATTGTCGAACCACTGGGGGATTTTGAAAATGACCCGAACTTAACCGACAAAAGATTTCCTGGAAACCCAACACGTTCGTATAGATCAAAATCTCCTTTGAAAATAATAGCCGAATTAGGTTCATGGGAAAGACATTCCGATGATGAAATCAATCATATGCTGACATCATTACAAAAGTTGCGTGAACAAGGAATAGCTATCATATACGATTAATCCTTAATAGGGGAGGGGTCCGATAGTGATGGTCGTACTTCAACAAGTAACGGAAGAGAATGCTATTTCGCATCTTAAGTGATTACGGTACAAGCATGTACCATTTTCGCAGTCGATATTTACCGGTAATCCCCATAGGATTTACCGTTTGCCACTAACGCATTTGTTGGGGATAATAAAATCCCAATTCCTCTTTTTGATGAAGAATTAGGATTTTTATTCTGTAACAATCGCATCTGTTAGCTACATAGTCTCTAAATATATCATGCAAAATCATCCTCCTGCAGGAGCTACACAAATAACTTGGACCTTACACTTTTTTATATTTAGTTTTCTTAGTATCTCGACTTTTCCGCCGTTACATGGTGCAATGCGAACAATAATGGGATGCCCATTCTCATCTCTGCTCCAAACTAATGTCGGGCATTTTTTTACATTGCCATCATCATCAATATATGTGAACCGATGAGCAAGTAGTTCCAGTTCGCTAATAGTAGCGATACGGAAAGGCTCCCCTAGACTCTGACAATATTCAACAGCTTGACAAAAGTATCTGTTTATTTGAGTGTAATTATAAACTATATTAGTTTGAGCATCATAACCCTCTGAAGCAATCCAATTTCTATATTGTTGACATTGACTTCCTTCGCACGGGGTTAATTGTTGTGGACACTTCTTTTTATATTTACAACTACAACAACCTGTTTTTTTCTTTTTGGACATACAATTTCACCTCCCTACAATTACTATATTGCTAAAGGTAGACAAGGGATTATGTGTATGTCTGACAAAATGCAAATTAAAGCACTTGTACAATGGTTAATTATGGGTTATCGAACAATCTGACAGGATTGCTTTATATGCTAATTTTAATCCTGTACTTTGACTTTATTTTGTACGAAATCTTTTTATACTAATCAATGAATAGTTAATAAGTAACCCGGTTGTTCTGGATAATAGCCCAATCGTTTAATGGCGTTGGCTTTAAGTCTTCCTCTTCGACTTTAAACAATCTATTCAACAATCACACCAGATAATTGAAGACTCATTCATGCATGATTGACTAACTGATATCATTTATAGTTTTCTTTTCCAGCAAAATGCCATAAAGCTCTTCAAGTTTTTGAATCTCATAGGTAGGAACAATATTTGTGTCATTGGGCTTCTTTTCAAGGTTAAACCAACATGTGTCTAGTCCGGCTAGTTGTCCACCTTGAATATCCGCACTTATAGAATCTCCGATGATTAATGCTTGGTTTACATCAAAATTAGCAATCCTTTCAAATACATAATCAAAATACGCCTTCATGGGCTTCTGGGAGCCTGTGTCTTCTGACACAAAAATATCTTTAAATAATGGAAATAATCCTGAAGCACGTAATCGCTTATCCTGAGTCTTGGAAACACCGTTGGTAACAATATATAAGTCATATTGATCTTGCAGGTCTGTTATCAATTCAAGCGCCCCATGAACTAGTTGTTTGCCTTCTTCCAAATAGTTGCGATAGCTCTTCTCAAGGATTGCGCCATCGACTTCTCGATGATAGGCCTTAAATAAAATTGAGAAGCGAGTATTCACAACCTCATCGCGATCTATTTCTCCTTTTTCAAAGGACCTCCAGAGATCTTGATTGATTCTTTTATAGTTTGCTTCGATTTCGGGGGTCAAGGGAATGTTTTGTTCCTTAAATAATAAGCGTAAAGCTTCCTTTTCTGCGGCGCCAAAATCCAATAGTGTATTATCTACATCAAATAATAAAGTTCGATACTTTTTCAAGATGATTTCTCCATTTCCTGCATTTGTTAATATGTAGTATAGTCAGCCTAATTAAGAATAGGCGCTAATCCTTATTAAGGAATTGCGCCCGAGTCTAGAATATGGGTCAGCGAATAAATGCCGCTTCCTTTTTTGATAGAGCATCCTCTAACCATTGAGGGTGCATCGTTAACAAATCTTCTGGTAAGTTGTCTTGATCAAAAAACTTAATTTCAAGCGATTCGTCTGAATTACATGTAAGTTCCCCGCCTGTGATTTCAGCAAGAAAACAAGTTGTTATAAAATGCACTGCCTTGCCATTTGGATACTTGAAAACTTGTGAATCAGGATCAGAATAAACACCAATCAGCTTTTCAATTCTTACATCTAAATTAGTCTCTTCTTTTACCTCTCTGATGACTGCCTCAGAAACTGTTTCACCAATTTCCACATGTCCTGAAGGGATTCCCCACAAGCCCACATCAGCTCTTTTTTGCAAGAGAACTTGTTTCTCTTTGTTCAAAATAATTACAGCAACGCCAGCTTTTAAATCATCAATTTTTTTCAAATCAAAACACCTTTCTATAAGAAAATGAACGGTTTTTTGAATTCAAAACCTTTTTAAATGAATTTGGTTCGTGCAACAAGTATAGCATTGATGTTTAAGTGTATGTATTCGTTTTTAAGTTGAATTACCCAGAAGACGCGAGGGGGATTCCAGGTAGAACATTAAAAAAGACCAGGCATCCTCTGCCCGGTCACATCAATCTAATTATTAATGGAAAACTTTCCATCGACTTCAATAGTCTCATACATATTAATAAATGCATCTTCATCATGTTTTCGTACAACATTTTTGACGTGCAACGTTTCGTAACGAGTTAACACCATCATTAAAATATCTTTCTTTTCTTGTGTGTAGCCTCCGTAGCCTTCCGTGATCGTAATGCCGCGGTAAATCGATTCAAGCAGTTCGTTTCTAATCGCATCGCCTTCTGTCGTAACAATTTGCATCGTTAATTTGAGGTGGTCCGTAAAGACTGTGTCAATCATTTTCCCTGTAATATAAATCGACAAAAGTGTGTACAGGGCAATTTCCCAGTCAAAGACAAATCCTGAAATGAGCACGATGACCCCATTCATGCCTGTTAACAGTAAACCAACGCTGAAAGAACTGGCCCGCGCGATGATGATGGCGATGATATCTAATCCGCCAGACGTTCCAGCAAATTTTAAGATAAGACCTACACCAAGCCCGCCAATGCCTCCACCAAAAACGGTAGATAATAGCATATTGTCCGTGATGGCGACAGCTGGGATTAAAAATAAGAATAGAGAGAGTGAGAACACGCATACGAGTGTGTTAATCGTAATTGTTCTGCCAAGTTTAAAATAACCTAAGATGAGCAAAGGGACGTTTAATAGAAAGTTATAAAGACCCGTATCGAAGGGGGTAAGTATTCCGAGTAAAATCGCAAGACCGCTAATTCCACTGCTTAAAATTTCGTGAGGAACAAGAAAACAATTAAAAGCAAATGCAACAATGAGTGAACCTAGAACGACAACTAAATTTTTCATAAAACAAATCTCCCTTTTTCACAAAATTTAGAGATAGCAATGTGGAACAGAGTCTTTGAAGGGATATTTTGGATAAAATAAAAAACCCGCCCATGCAAAGGGACGAGTTTATACTCGCGATACCACCCAAATTCCGCAACAGTCAATATGCGGCGCTCAGTCAACGTACTATCATACGTGCTCTTTGATAACGGTAGAGACCCCGGCCTCACTTACAAGATTTCAGTGAGGCATCTTAGAGATGATTTCCGGATAAGCGCTGCCCATCGACTTTCACCATCTGTCGACTCTCTGCAGAACAGGTTGCAAATCGTACTTTTTCTCATCATAGATTTTTGTATTACTAGCTAATTTAGCAGAGAAAAAAGAAGTTGTCAATATATGCTCAAGCCCTTTTCATAGCAAGCTTTATATGCAGAAAAGTCGGTAAAATGACAGCGCTTTCCCGTAACTTTTCACAGTGAAAAAAAGCCATCGCTACCTCAGAAATTCTGAAGCAGTAATGGCTCAATTTGTTCATGGGGAAGGGGTTTAGAGTAGAAATATCCTTGTACTTTATCGCAATCTAATGTCTTTAAAAAATCGAGTTGTTCTTTAGTTTCTACGCCCTCTGCAACAACTTGTAAATTTAAGTTCGAAGCTAAATTAATGATTGTTTTAACGATAGCACGATTACTTTGGTTTAACTCTTGTACAAATACCTGATCAATTTTTAAATGTGTAATCGGATATTCGCTTAAATAGCTTAGCGAAGAATAACCAGTGCCAAAATCATCAATGCTTACGTTCACACCTAAATCCCTTAGTTCACTTAGCATTATTTTGCAATGTTGAACATCTGATGTCATGCTTTCTGTAATCTCTAAGTTTAAATAGCCTGGATGCAGTCCAGTTTTTATTAAAGTTTCTTTAACTTGGTCAACGAATGTCAGTTGTTTAAATTGCTGCGTCGAGACATTCACATTGATTTGAACAGGCGGAAATCCAGCAATTTGCCATTGTTTTGCTTGTGCGCAAGCAGTTTCTAATACCCATTTGCCAATTGCTACAATTGACCCTGTTTCTTCCGCGATGGGAATAAAACGTGCCGGTGAAATCAGCCCCTGTGTTGGATGCTTCCAGCGAATGAGTGCTTCTACACCAGTAATTGTCCCTGTTTTTAAATCAACTTGTGGTTGATAATGCAGCTCAAATTGATTTTCTTTGAGAGCCCGGCGAAGGTCTGTCCCAAGAATGGATTTCTCCATAATTTCACGGTGCAGTTCCTCTGTATAAAACTGGTAAGTGTTCGTTTGTTTTTCTTTTGCTTGAAACATAGCAGTGTCAGCATTACTCATCAATTGCTCAAAAGTCACCCCATCTTTCGGATAAAGGCTAATGCCAATACTTGCATTGACAAACATATCAAATTCTTGAAAGGTAAATGGTTCAGATAAATCATCCAGCAATCGTTTCGCAATTGACTCTGCTTCGTGGCTGTCTGTACGGGACAGTAATATGACGAACTCGTCGCCACCTTGGCGGCAAACAATATCATTTTCACGAATAAGACGCGTTAAACGATGGCTGACTCCTTTGAGAAGTTCATCGCCAATTGCATGGCCCATTGAGTCATTTATGTGTTTGAATCGATCTAGGTCGATAAACATAATGGCAAATGATTCATTATTTCTTTTGGCGTTTTCAATATTTATCTCTACTTCTTTTTCAAAAAGACGTCTATTTGGTAATTTTGTAAGAAAATCATAGTAAGCCATTCTTTCAATTTGTTTTTCTGCTTCTTTTCTTTCTGTAATGTCAATAATTGTACCGACTACTTCTGTAACAACGCCATTTTCGAAAATTGGGGATAAGTAAATTAAAAAAGTGTAATTGAAATAACTTATTTCGAAATGATTGATTTCCCCTTGTAATGTACGCCGTAACAAACTTTTATAATCCATAAGTTCTTTTTGGGAAAACGGATGAGGGATATTATTTTTCACGATATCGCTTAATGAAAGATTCAGCCTTTCTACTAATCTTCCCTCTAAAAGAGTAATTGCGATTCCGCCTTGCCCATCGTCTGTATATTTAAATATCCCGTTTTGTAAGTTTTTAACGGTTTGTTGAAAATCATTTCTTAATGCGATTTTTAAAGACTGTTCAGCCTCTTTTCTAGCTGTAATATCTGTACGGATTGCAATATATTGATAAGGTATGTTCTTTTCATTCAAAAAAGGAACAATGGTTGTGTTGACCCAGTATTCAGTCCCGTCTTTTGCTCTGTTTTTAATATCGCCCTTCCAAATTTTTCCATTGCCAATTGTGCGCCACATATCTTTAAAGAAACTCTTCTGATGATATCCTGAATTGATAATTCGATGGGTTTGTCCGATTAATTCGTTGGAAGAATATTGGGACAAACGACAAAATTTTTCGTTTACATAAGTGATGACGCCTCTTTGGTCAGTGATTACCACGACTGTTGATTGATCCAGTGCATTTTCAATATTGTGTAGGTCCTTTAAAGTTTCGGCATATTTCTTTTCAGCAAGGACCTGATTTGTGACATCGATGTCGAATGAAATAAACTTTTCAATAACTCCGTTTTCGTTCAGTACCGGAACAATAGTTGCTTGGACCCAATAAGCAGTTCCATCTTTAGCAATCCTTTTAACTTTGCGCTGAGCTATATTTTTTTCTTTTATAGCGACAGTTATGTCGCTAATAAACTGATCAAATGCTTCTGTTGAAGTTAGCAGACTGTAATGTTTGCCGATTAACTCGTATTCCTCATACATCGCAAGCTGACAAAACAAATGATTCACATGTAAAATGATTCCATTGCAATCAAAAATTGATATACAAAGTTTTTCTTCTAATAAAAGAGGTATGGATGAAGTGTTTTTTATCGTGGTTAACATCAGATAACAATCCTTTCCAGTAACCCACTGTCTCGTTCTATTACTTATGATTCAATTATAACAATAAATTAAAACTTTTGGACTACAAAGGAAAGTTTTTTTATGACATTTTAGTAACGGTTAGGTGAAAAGGTTTCATGCACTTCAAGTTTTTGAGATATTGGAAATGCAGTATTGTGGAGGAAATATTTGAACAATTTTCAAAAGTTTCTTAAAGGTTCTGTGAATATACCAATATGAGTGTGTAAATGTGCTATAGTGAATAAAAGCTGAATAGTTCTACAACCACTAGGAGTGCCTTAGAAAGGCTGAGATGTACACGCTTTGTACAGATCCTTAGAACCTGATCCGGATGATACTGGCGTAGGGAAGTGGGCACGTCTTTTTATTTAAAGGGATGATCGCCGCTTTCTATCGTTACCGGAGAGCGGCTTTATTTTTAATAAAGGACGTGACTATAAATGGTACAAATCGCAATGACAATTGCAGGTTCAGATAACAGTGGAGGTGCCGGTATTCAAGCGGATATAAAGACGTTTCAGGAGCTTGGGGTTTTTGGTACATCCGCATTAACAGCAGTGACGGCACAAAATACACAAGGTGTTCATGCGATCCAATCGATAGACCCAGAAATCATCGCCGCACAAATTGAAGCCATTTTTACGGATTTTCCCGTGCATGCTGTGAAAACGGGGATGTTGTTTTCGTCAGAAATTATTCAAGTGGTGGCGGAGCAATTAAAGAATAAGGAAATCCCGCTCGTCATTGATCCCGTGATGATCGCGAAAGGCGGTGCTTCTTTACTTCGGGAGGAAGCGATTGAGGCGTTGAAAAAGGAACTTCTACCGATTGCAACAGTGGTGACACCCAATATTCCAGAAGCGGAAGTTCTGACAGGGTTACAAATCCAAAACAATGCGGACATAGAAAAAGCGGCCAAGCATATATTGGCATTAGGCGCGAAATCCGTCGTTATTAAAGGAGGACATCGGGTAGACGTACCTGATGCGGAAGATTTATTTATGTCTGCCGCGGGGGAGAAGTTTTACGTCCGTACGCCTTGGATTGACACAAAAGATACACATGGGACAGGTTGTACGTATGCGGCTGCATTGACTGCCTTTCTTGCAGAGGGTAAAAAACAAGCAGATGCTGTTATTTCTGCAAAGAATTTTATCCATGCTGCAATCGAAAATGGGTTAGACATTGGGAGTGGACATGGCCCAACCAATCACTGGGCATATAAGCAGCGAATGACAGTTGAAAAACATAAAAAGGGAGTTGTGATCGATGGATAAAAGTAAACTACAATTATACTTTATTGCCGGAACAACAAATTTGGGGGATCGAAATCTACTTGATGTTTTACAAGCCGCTTTAAAAGGGGGGATTACCGCTTTCCAATTGCGTGAAAAAGGGGAAGGCGCATTACAAGGAGATGCATTAAAAACCTTAGCGGAACAATGTAAACAGCTATGTAACGAATATAAAGTACCATTTATCGTAAACGATGATGTTGATTTGGCAATCGCGGTTGACGCGGACGGTGTTCATATTGGACAAGAAGACGGAGACATTGCTGAGGTTCGTAAAAAAATTGGTTCAGATAAGATTTTAGGCGTTTCCACGCATTCTGTTACAGATGCAATGACGGCTTCAGATGCTGGCGCTAACTATGTTGGGGTTGGGCCTTTATTTGAGACGGCATCTAAAGAGAATGCAGGCACACCGGTGGGACCGGAGCTTGTTCGTCAAGTGGTGAATGTACTTCCTGGTCTTCCAATGGTAGGTATTGGGGGCATTACAGAGCGTAAAGCAGGAAGAGTCATCCGTGAGGGGGCTTCAGGTGTTGCGGTTATCTCAGCGATTGCACATGCAAAAGACGTTGAACAAGCAGCCCGTGCGATGAAAGGGGTCATCACGCTAGCATCGACTGGCGTTGAAATGTAAAGAAAACGTATAATCCACATCGAAATTCGCCACACTTTCTTAAAAAGAAAGTGTGGTTTTTTCATGGTGAAATTAGCTTTGTTTGAAGTGCAATCTGTGACACATAAGCATGATGTCATTCACCTTACTTGGCGTGATCTTGGCGGGGACTATTATGTATATCGAGATGGTGAACTTTTATACGAGGGGACGGTAGCAGAGTTTAGGGACGGGGATTTTAAGCATGCGAAACTATATAACTACTCGATTGAACGTGTTATAAATGAAGAAGTTGTTGACGTAGTCCGACTACAAACTTCGGCATATGCTGAAGAGCGAAATGTTAAGAATCCCTTGCAATTTCTTGTTATGACGACCATCGTAGCCAAGTCACAAATTGCATTGTCTTGGGAAAAAATAAAAGACGTGACACATTATGAAATTTATCGAAATGATGTATTTATCAAAGAGGTACAGGCAAACCAATATATTGACCGTGATATTACAGTAGATCAAACGTATACATATCGAATTCAATCGAAACGTCCACTAGCGATGTCAGAGGAACGGTTTAGCAAGGGAAAGTCAGTGGTCGCCACAGTACTTGGGTTGATGAATAAAGCAATTTCACATAAGCAACCAGCGATTGAAAGATTTACGGTAACCAAACAAATCGGAAGGCCTAGTGAATTACTAATCCCGACCTTGCAAAGAACAGCTGAAAGAAAAGTGAATAAATGGCAATTTCGCTATACAACGTTTTTAAAAGAAAAAATGATTAAAAACCCTAATTTCTTTTCAAAAAGTCATCTATTCAAAGGGGATGGGAGAGATTTTGATCCAGACGGCACTAGTTTCCGATCGCGGGTTGATGTTTCACTCGATTATGGACAGGTAAAATCGCCAATGGTTTGTACCAGAAATATTGGGATGTCAGTGGCGTATGATCATGTAGGCCGATATAGAAAAGAAGCGAAAGCCACTAGTGACGGGATTGTATTGGAAAGAAACGACCATAAGCCAGGGGAAGCCGGTTTT
Organism: Sporosarcina ureilytica; assembly: GCF_001753205.1. GTDB lineage: Bacteria > Bacillota > Bacilli > Bacillales_A > Planococcaceae > Sporosarcina > Sporosarcina ureilytica. The sequence goes on from NZ_CP017560.1 coordinate 379,518, forward strand.
CTCTTAACGCATGAAGTCCAAAATCCCCTTGTTCAAGCGCCGAAGATTAATTATGAAGTTCGCGCTGTTCTGCGGAGGGATGGGACGTTTGACTTGACGGGTTACCATAATCAGGCGCCGCATCATGAAGTTTATCTCACACGCGGCGCACAAAATGGATGGATACCTATTCATCTAGCCGAAAGCAATGGGCTTATCTGGATGTCTGATGTGATGAGTTGGCATTATTGGCGTTTTTCAAACTTCGAATAAAACGGATAAATTGACAAGGTAAAATCCCTTTGTTAGTATCGTCTTGAATTCGAGATAGTTTAGAAGGCGTGTTCTAGGGAATAAAAAGCGTGTAATGAGGTTCCTAGTTCACAATTGAAATAGGGGGGATGAAACATGATTCATATTTTTAAAGAAGGAAAAGATGCAGCTAAGCCAGTTCTTTTATTGTTACATGGTACAGGTGGCACGGAAGAAGATTTATTGCCACTTGCAGGATTGATTGATCCGGAGGCGTCGGTGTTAAGTGTTCGTGGAAATGTCTCTGAAAATGGGATGCCGCGATTTTTCCGCAGATTAGCGGAAGGCGTATTTGACGAGGAAGATTTAATTTTCAGGACGAAAGAGTTACACGAGTTTCTTGATGAGGCAGCAGAAAAGTACAAATTTGATCGGAAAAATGTGATTGCTGTTGGTTACTCGAATGGTGCAAATATCGCAGGAAGTTTATTATTCCATTATGAGGGAAGTTTAAAAGGAGCAAGCCTTCATCATCCAATGGTGCCGAGAAGAGGACTTCAGTTACCAAATCTTGAAGGAACGAAAGTGTTCATTGCCGCGGGTAAAAATGACCCGATTTGTCCAATGGCTGAATCAGAAGAATTGGATGAGCTTCTGAGAGGTGCAGGTGCTGAAACTGCGTTACACTGGGAGATGAACGGGCATTCGCTCACAAGGACGGAAGTGGCAGCGGCTGCTGAGTGGTTTGAGACGAATTTCGGTTCGTAACGACAATACGAAGCGGGGATTAAGACATGGGCTATTTATATAGAATGTTTGGGAATGTGAGTGCAAAGGGGATGGAAAACATGACCAAAACGGCAATTGTTTATTACAGTGCTGGTGGAACGAATTATCGATTGGCCAAATGGGCAGAAGATGGGGCAAAAGCGGCAGGGGCTGAAGTAAAAGTATTAAAAATACCTGAAACAGCGCCACAAGCGGCAATTGATGCAAACGAACGATGGAAAGTACATGCACAAACGACAAAAAATGTGCCTGAAGTGACGCCTGAAGATTTGGAGTGGGCGGAAGCGATCATTTTTAGTGTGCCTACTCGTTTTGGAAATATTGCGGGCCAAGTGCAAAGTTTTATCGATACAGTTGGCGGTCTTTGGGCAGAAGGTAAGCTTGCCGATAAAGCGGTAAGTGCCATGTCGACCGCGCAAAATCCGCACGGCGGCCAAGAGGCGACAATACTATCTCTTTACACGACGATGTATCATTGGGGAGCCATCGTTGCGGCGCCGGGTTATACGGACCCTGTTACATTTGACGCTGGCGGCAACCCATACGGAACGAGTGTCACGGTCGGCCAAGACGGTAAAATTGTGGAAGATGAGGCAGCGATCAAAGCAGCGGTAGAACATCAAGCGAAACGAACGGTAAATGTTGCAAAAGCATTGAAAAATTTAGCGTAATTGTATGCATCTGAATTAAAAAAACCGACACATCGAGGTGTGTCGGTTTTTGGTAGCTTATTTTTTTAGGTTATTTTTGATGTCGTACTTTTCTCGCGCATCTTCTAACCAAGTGACGTACTCCGCTTGCATTTTATCTTCAAATAGCTTTTCACGAATTTCAACAATATTATCTTCGAGCGTCGCGTCTTTTGCCTCTTTTTTATCTAATACTTCAATGATATGGTAACCATATTCAGTTTTGACAGGTTCGCTAATTTCGCCGACTTTCATAGAAAATGCTTTTTCTTCAAACTCAGGTACCATTCGACCGCGTGTAAAGAAACCTAAGTCTCCGCCAAGTGCGCCTGAACCTTCATCTGTCGAGTATTCTTTTGCTAATTCAGCAAAATCTTCACCGTCTTTTAACTTTTGTTCGATTTCATTCGCCGTTTTTTCGTCTTCCACTAAAATATGTCTTGCCTCAACTTGTTCTTCAACGTTAAAGCTGTCTTTATTTTCTTCGAAGTACGTTTCGATTTCTTCGTCCGTTACTTCAACACGTGGTTCCATTAATTTGCGGATTGATAAGTATTGAATGACGTCTTTTTTAAAGTCTTCTTCTGTCATACCGCTTTGTTCTAACGCGTTTTTAAATGCTTCCTCTCCGCCTGCATTTTCCATGAAGTTCGCAACTTCTTCTTTAATTTCATCTTCCGGAACTTTAATATCTTCCTTTTTTACTTCAAGCGCTACAATTTTTTCGTCGATTAGCGCTTCAAGTGCTTGTTGTCCATTAGATTGAACAAGAATTTCATACAGTTCGTCTTTTGTGATTTTCTCGCCACCAACCGTTGCAACAGATTCTCCGTTTGAACAACCAGCGACAACGACTAAACTTAGGGCTGCCAATCCGACTTTTACTTTCGTGTTAAACCATTTCTTCATAATTATTTTGCCTCCAATGTCCTATGTGTGAATCAATTATATTGCGCCAATGTAAACGAAATAGTAATTGATATTTTTCTTCTGTTGTAAGTATAGCATGAACCTCAATATTGTTGTTTTAAAGTGATAAAAAACTTTGTATCCTTTTCCTTTTTCACGCTATCCCCAGTTTTGCCATGTTCGGTATTTTTAATTCCTGAGAAAAATATTGCTAATAAATTGACGTTTGCAACTTTGAAAGGTTTCAATTTCTTTCATGAAGTGATGAAGGTTTCGATTGAAGAAATAATTTTATTACCAATAAAGGGTTTTGAGTCTACTAGCATGATGATTGCGGTTACAAGTACTTTCTAGTTTATATCAATTAAAAGAGCGGTTGAGAAACGCTTATTCACTATATTAAAAAACTATTTGCACAATAGAAAAAGTTATGCTATTATTTCACAATCGACATTAGTTAGTAAGATATGTCTATTCTATATTGTTAGAAAAGAGGGATTGTTGTGTCACAAATGTTAGCCTTAGTACTTGTCGTCGCGATCTTATTTATCGGAGATCTTGTTGCAGTTCGCACGAAAGCTTGGATTCCCTCTGTTTTTGTTAGTGCGGTCCTCTTCTTGCTTGGTTATTGGACTTTTTTTCCGCAAGATATTGTCGCGCTTGCAGGGGTGCCACCTACTGTTGCGGTCATGTTAATCTATTTACTGATTACAAATATGGGTACGCTATTGTCTGTTCAAGAATTAGCTAAACAATGGAAAACGATATTAATTTCTCTAGCTGGGATTTTAGGGATTATTGTCATACTATTCGGATTTGGAACGATCCTATTTGATGTTCAAACAGTACTTGTTGCAATTCCACCGCTCGTTGGCGGCATTGTTTCCGCATTAATTATGTCGGAAGGTGCAGCAGAAGCCGGGCTTACGATGTTGTCGGTATTCGCGATAGTTATTTACGTGATGCAAGGTTTCGCCGGATATCCACTGACTGCTTTCGTTTTGAAAAAAGAAGGAAAAACGCTTCTTAGCAAGTATCGCAATGGAGAATTAGAAAAGAAGACGGAAGATACAGAGAAAGAGGGAGTGTCAAAAGAACAAGAGCTTAAATTATTTAGTAAAATGCCTAAGAAATACAATACGGATTACTTTAAGTATTTAAGGTTAGCGATTGTTGGGTATCTTGCCTATTTGACATCTGAATTGCTCGCACCATTTGTAGCTGTCAGCCCGTTTGTCCTTTGCTTGGTATTCGGTGTTATTGCAACAAGTGTTGGGTTTTTAGAGCGTAATTCATTGCAAAGGGCAAATGGATTCGGATTTGCGATTCTTGGGTTAATGCTCTTCGTCTTTGATGGGTTGAAAGTCGCCACACCCGACATGATGTTAGGTATCTTATATCCACTCGTTGTTTGTATCGGATTTGGTGTGATTGGGATGTACATCTTCTCGTTCATTATGGGGAAAGTGTTAAAAGTCAGTAAGGAAATGGCATTCGCTGTATCATTGACTGCGTTGTATGGTTTCCCGGCAGACTACATCATTACAGTCGAAGTCATTAATGCCTTAACGGAAGATGAAGAGGAAAGAGAAGTTTTGACAAGTCATATGCTTCCGCCAATGCTTGTCGGTGGTTTTATAAGTGTTACGATTGTCTCTGTTATCCTCGCGGGTACTTTTGTTGCATTCCTATAAGTAGAAGGGGTTGAAGTTATGAAAGCAAATCAAAACCGGATTCAACAGCATATCGAGTTATTAAGCCAATTTACGGCAACGCCAGGTCAAGGTGTAACAAGATTGACGTATAGTCAAGAGGATTTACTAGCACGAAACTATATTAAGGAAAGAATGGTCGAATACGGGCTTACCGTAACAGAAGATGGTTTCGGAAATATTTTCGGGAAACTTGAAGGGCAGATGCCGGACAAGCCTTCAGTACTAGTCGGCTCTCATTTTGATTCTGTTCCAAATGGTGGTGCCTATGACGGGACTGCCGGTGTAGTAGTGGGATTAGAGTTGGCTGCACTGTTTAAGGAAAACGCCATTACGCCACTTTATCCCCTTGAAATTATTGCGTTTGTTGAAGAGGAAGGGTCTCGGTTTGGGGGCGCGCTTATGGGTTCAAGGGGGATGATGGGGGTCCTGACTGAGTCGGACTTTAATCAGTTGTCGGATGCAGAGGGCGTGTTAGCAAAAGATGCGATGTTGGCGATCGGATTGGATCCATCGAAAAAGAAAGTACGCGATCCTAAAACAATTCTTGCTTTTCTTGAACTGCATATCGAGCAGGGGCCAATACTTGAAGATAAAGGGATTCAAGTCGGGATTGTTGAAGGCATTGTTGGACTCACTCAATTGGAGGTGACCGTGCAAGGTCGAGCGGGACATGCAGGGACAACGCCGATGGATAGACGTTCGGATGCGCTCGTCTCTGCTGCACGCATTGTTGGCGATTTGCCTGAGATTGCAAATGCGGTCGGTAATGGAACTGTCATCACAACAGGACGATTAAACGTATTCCCAAACGGGTCAAATGTCATTCCTGAAAACGTCATTTTTACAGTTGATATACGTTCGGGTGAAGAGGAGCACGTGCTCGAGGCTGTCGAGCGCACGAAAGAAAGAATTATGATTCAAAAAGATGAAGGTATTCAAATAACTGTTAAAGAACAGATGTCTATTCAACCGAAATTATTAGATGTAAGCATTCGTTCCGTATTGAAAGAATCGAGTGATCTACTGGGCGCTTCGAATTGCTCGATACATAGTGGAGCTGGTCATGACGCGATGGTTTTATCAGATTACACCGCTTGCGGAATGCTCTTTATCCCTAGTAAGGATGGACTCAGTCATTGCCCGGAGGAATGGTCGGATGCATTTGATTTGGCGGCTGGTACAAATATTTTATTCGAAACGGTCAATAAACTAATGAAGGAGAAATCATCATGATTAATCAACAAATTAAAGATACAATTACTCAGCATCGTGACGAACTGATCGCAATGCGACGAACATTCCATAGTGAACCAGAGTTGCCGTGGGAAGAAGTGAAAACAACCCAGTTCATTTGCGATTATCTAGACAAGCTTGGTATTCCGTACCGAACAACAGAGCCAACAGGCGTCATTGCAGAGATAGAAGGTCAACCAGGCGGTAAGACGGTTGCGCTGCGCGGTGATATGGATGCGCTCCCTGTTGAACAGTTAAATACGCATGTCCCATACGCTTCAAAAGTAGCGGGGAAAATGCATGCGTGTGGACATGATGCGCATACTTCCATGCTGCTGATGGCCGCAAAAGCTTTATCGGAAGTGAAAAATGGACTTCAAGGAAATGTCCGTCTTGTATTCCAACCAGCTGAAGAAATTGCAGAGGGAGCTAAGGCGATGGTTGAACAAGGCGCGATGGAGAATGTTGATCATGTATTTGGAATCCACATTTGGTCACAAATGCAGACACATCAAGTGTCATGTCCGCCTGGACCATCGTTCGCTGCCGCTGATATTTTCAAGGTTCACTTTGTAGGAAAAGGCGGGCACGGAGCGATTCCCGAAGATTGCATCGACGCAGCTGTTGTTGCTTCTTCATTCGTGATGAACGTTCAAACAGTAATCTCGCGGACAATCGATCCGCAAAATGCTGCTGTTCTTACAATCGGCAGAATGGATGTTGGCACTCGGTTTAACGTGATTGCCGAGAATGCTCTTATAGAAGGAACTGTGCGTACATTTAATCAGGAGACGCGTGACCATATTGAAAAGAGCATTGCCGATTACGCCCAAAACGTCGCAGCCATGTATGGTGCAACTGCGGAAGTCGAATATATTCGCGGTACACAACCGGTGATTAATAATGAAGCCAGCGCGATGCTTGTACAGCAAGTTGCTGCAGAAGCATTTGGACCTGATGTTCTTTATCATGAAAAACCAACGATGGGCGCGGAAGACTTCTCATTTTATTTGGATAAAGCCCCAGGCAGCTTTGCACTTGTAGGAAGTGGGAATGCCGAGAAAGATACGGAATGGTCGCATCACCATGGTAACTTTGATATTGATGAAGATGCACTTGCGACAGGCGCGGAACTTTATGCACAATTTGCATGGGCGTATTTGAACCAGTAGATGAATGAATACATTTCATAATTGTCATTCTTTAAAGGAAATATCATAGATTAGAAAAGTGATCCTCTGTTAATAGGATCACTTTTTTTGATTGGGATTTATCAAGAGTTTTTTAAAAAGGTGAAAATTTTATGCATATTACTTGGTGTCCGCCCATAGATTAGTAGTGCGTGAAAAAAGCGCATCGATTATTTGCCGATTTGTTGCCGTGGTAAGGGGGTGCCATATGGAAAAGTGGTTTGTGTGGAAAGGAAAGGTGTTTGCTAGTTGAAGACTTAATCGCACTATCCATTCGAATAAAACTCATAACTTGATGAGAAAAATTATGACAAAAACAAACACTAATTGGGAGGAATGACAATGGTACAAGCAGTAGAAAACAAAATTTATGCGTTTCCAAATACAAAAGGGGCAATCGTGAATTACAAGGAAAAATACGATAACTATATTGGTGGTAAATGGACGCCGCCAGTACTCGGTAAATATTTTGATAATCCAACGCCGGTGACGGGGAAAGTGTTTACGCGAGTGGCACGTTCTACAAAAGAAGATGTTGAACTTGCGTTAGACGCAGCGCATGCGGCAAAAGAAGCATGGGGAAAAACATCTGTCACGACGCGTTCGAACATTCTTTTAAAAATTGCAGATCGTATCGAAGAAAACTTGGAAAAGCTTGCGGTTGCGGAGTCTTGGGAAAATGGTAAAGCTGTCCGCGAAACGTTGAATGCGGATTTACCGCTAGCCATTGATCATTTCCGTTATTTTGCAAGTGCCATCCGTGCGCAAGAAGGCGGCGTGAGTCAAATCGATGAGGATACAGTCGCCTATCATTTTCACGAGCCAATCGGTGTTGTTGGTCAAATTATTCCGTGGAACTTCCCAATTCTCATGGCAGTGTGGAAATTAGCACCAGCGCTTGCGGCAGGAAACTGTGTTGTTTTGAAGCCAGCTGAACAAACGCCAGCTTCCATTTTACTTCTAATTGAATTAATAGAAGATTTATTGCCGGCAGGCGTTGTCAACGTTGTCAATGGCTTCGGTTTAGAAGCAGGTAAACCGCTTGCGTCTAGCCCGCGAATTGGCAAAATCGCATTCACTGGTGAGACGACAACAGGGCGCCTCATTATGCAATATGCTTCTCAAAACGCAATACCAGTAACATTGGAACTTGGCGGGAAATCACCAAATATTTTCTTTGAAGATATTGCTGATGAGGACGACGAGCTATTTGATAAAGCGGTGGAAGGGTTTGTCATGTTTGCCCTCAACCAAGGTGAAGTTTGTACGTGTCCTTCCCGTGCACTCATTCATGAGTCGATTTACGATAAATTTATGGAACGTGCATTAGAAAGGGTCAAGGCGATTAAAACAGGAAATCCATTAGATCCAACTGTTATGATGGGCGCCCAAGCATCGACGGAGCAAATGGAGAAAATCTTATCCTACTTTGATATTGGTAAGCAGGAAGGCGCAGAATGTTTAATTGGCGGCGAGAAGAATCAGCAAAAAGGTGATTTGAAAGATGGGTATTATGTAAAGCCAACTGTCTTTAAAGGCAATAATAAAATGCGTATCTTCCAAGAAGAAATCTTCGGTCCAGTCGTTTCAGTGACAACATTCAAAACGAAAGAAGAAGCTTTGGAAATTGCAAACGATACGTTGTATGGGCTAGGTGCCGCGGTTTGGACGCGAGATATTAATACGGCGTACCGATTTGGTCGAGGCATCCAGGCAGGTCGCGTCTGGACAAATTGCTACCACGTATACCCGGCGCATGCGGCATTTGGTGGGTATAAAGCATCTGGGATTGGCAGAGAAAATCACCTCGATATGCTAAACCATTACCAGCAAACGAAAAATATGCTCGTTAGTTATAATAAAAATAAGCTAGGTTTCTTTTAATTAAAAGATGAAAGAAACAGCGCGAGTATTAGCTACGGATGCGACACTCGAACTTCTTGGATTATTAAAATCAAAGCACGGTCCACTGATGTTTCATCAATCGGGTGGTTGTTGCGATGGTTCTTCGCCGATGTGCTATCCACAAGGGGAGTTAATCATTGGGGCGCAAGATGTGCTGCTCGGTAAAATTGGCGACGTCCCATTTTATATGCACGAAAATCAATTCAATTATTGGAAGCACACGCAGCTTATCATTGATGTAGTCGAAGGACGGGGCGGGATGTTTTCGCTTGAAGGCGTAGAAGGCAAACGATTCTTGACGAGGTCGCGAGCTTTTACAGACGAGGAAAATGAACGGCTGGCAAGAATAGAAGACTAGCGTGGAATAAAAAATCGCAGGCGAGATGCAAAGATTCGCTTGCGATTTTTTTGGGAAGTTTTGGAGAAATGATTTCATAGGAATCTTCTTCTAAGCTCAGAAGAGGGTAATGCACAAGAATCTTTCTTTTTCCCAAACCATTTATACCGGTTTTTCGCGATATACTTATAAACGCCGTCACGAATTGGGCGTGGAATGAGTATAAATAAGAACAATAGATGCCATAAACCATCCAACTTTTTTGCAATATGTAAAGCGGCTGAAGACTCCGTGAAGACTTTATTATTTTCAATAAGGACAACACTATCTATATCTTTCGGAATCGCAAACTTTTGAATGAGTTCTTGGCCCTTGTCACTTTGTAAAGGAGTAAAATAGAAATGGGCATAAGGATCCCGCTTAAAAATAAATTGAACGTTTACGTCGCAAAAATAACAGTCTCCGTCAAATAAAATAATTCGTCTCATCGGAATACCTCCCTTATTGATAGTATACCCATTATCTATTCAAGTTGACTGTAAAAAAGACTTGAATTGCCTTTGAATGATAAGGTTTGCTGACGGAAATGAAATTGCACGTAGTTCGCAAATGATTGTGCTGACTTCGCACAATCTAGCGATGATAACTTTATATGTGCAGGATATTTGGTATAACAAAGACGTGTATATGAATATCATAATTGACAATCTTGGTTCCTATCGCATTTAGCCACGGTTAATATGTAGAGGAGGTTGATCCATATGAGTCATATGCCAATTGATCCGGAAGAAATGGCAAAAAGATTAGATGAAGATGTCAATGCAGCGTTGAAAATGATTGGTGAAGGTTCGCCAATTTTTGAGTCGTATCCATACGGGAACTATGAAGTGTTCGAAAGTGAAGAACCCCATAATGAAAAAGAATTGCCAGAGAGCTATCAATAATTGCACACCTCACACCTACGTGAGGTTTTTTATGTTGTCAAAAGAACATTTAGTTGAAAATGACACCAAAGTTTCTATCATTCGTATCGATGAAGTAGGGTGTTCAAAAACAAAGTTTATACATAGGTTAAGAGAAAGAGTAGGAGAGTGAATGGGATGAATCCTTTTCTTTCAATTTGGACGAAACCAGAGCAAACTTTGCGCGACATGATTGATCGAAAATCAATCGGCTACGGAATTTTAGTCATTGTGATTGCATCCATTGGTACAGGTGTATTTTCATTTGCAGATTCAGGTCTTCTATCGGGTTTTTCCTTACCGGCAATTCTTTTTATTTCTTTATTTTTAGCTACCGCAATGAGTGTGTTTCTCTATTTCTTGAATGCGGGCTTGTATTTATTCATTGGAAAACTTCTTGGCGGAAAAGGTCAATGGAAGCAAATGTGTCTAGCGATCGCTAGTGGGTCACTACCGATGATCGGAATGCTCCCTATTTCAATCATCGCTATACTGATTTATGGAAAAGATTTATTTAGGGAGCCTGTTGGACCATTTGCGGTTACGAATATGTCGTTCGGTTTTTATTTGTTTTATTTAATTGTCATGATTGGATTATCGATTTATGGTATTGTGATTTTGTCTAAAGCGATTGGGTATGCACACCAGTTTTCGGCTCTAAGAGGGTTTGGAACGATTATGATTTACGCAGGAATTGTCTTTGTCATCGTTATTCTTCTTGCCATTGCAATGATAAGTGGCATAGTATTTTTGGGGCTTTGAAACTTTTTATGATGGTTACCCCATGGATCATATAGACATGGCATTTGTTTAGAACATTTTTCGGCGATATAGTCTCTTGCCCGTGTACTTGTAGGTTTGTTGCATGTACTAGAGGGAGGAGGTGATAGAGCATGATGAATCATGGAAATATGCATCATGGAAATATGCATCATGAAAATATGCATCATGGAAATATGCCTGAACATATGGGGCATCATCAAGTTCAACCAATCGTATGTCCGCCTGTTTATCGTTGCCATGATCAGTTTTCTCAGCGCGAGGTACCGGTTATCCATCCAGTTGTCAACGTAAATAGGCACCATGTCGTCGATGTTCCGAGACACTATTACACTGAAACAACTCAGGATGTAATGGGCGCTTCGTTTTCGCCTGGCGAGAACGGACCAGGATTTGGACCGGGATTTGGACCAGGAATGGGGCTTGGGCCGGCATTCGAAGGAGGGCGCGGTCATGGACATGGACACGGATGCGGTTGTGGATGTGGAGGTGCAAGACGTTGCCTGTGGATGTAATTCCGAATTATGGTAAACTGAGTTTACTATAATTTATTGAGGGTGAACTGCTTGCGGATTTTTAAATTTGTGATCCCAATCATGCTCATCGTTGCTTGGGCAAGTTGGGCGATTTTAAATCGGAATCATACGGATGTTCCTGAAGAGACGCGAATCTATATTACAATAGGTGCAGTCATTGTAAGTGGGATCATTTCGTATTTCCTATTTCCTAAAAACGAAGAAGAAAGATAGTATAAGAAATCAAAACCGATGGCGAAATGCTGTCGGTTTTTTATGTTATTACTGTTTCTGAGTTCATTTAACGCCTATCTCAAGTTCTGACGTGCCAAACCGAATTTATTGGCAATTCTACTAGAAATATGAAATGACCGCTCTCTCAAATAGGTTAACTAATATAAAAAAGTGGTTGACTCAATGGAATTATTCTTTTATTATGTTAATTATGACAAACAACATCTAGAGGTGACAAATGACAACAGTAGTAGAACAGAGAAAAGGAATGGACGCATTAAGTCTAGTACATTGTGGCATGTTTGCAGCACTTATGATGATAGGGGCAAACATAACGGCGTTCGTACCATTTTTAGTTGTTGGAGGAGTCCCAATTACGTTGCAAACTTTTTTTGCGATTCTGGCGGGGCTCATTCTTGGTAGTCGATTAGGCGCTATCTCCATGACGGTTTACATGTTTATTGGACTAGCAGGAGCACCTGTGTTTTCAAAGTTCGGTGGGGGATTTGGATCTGTTCTTAGTCCGACGTTTGGCTTTATTATTTCATTTATATTTACGGCTTATATTGCCGGAAAAATCGTCGAAAAGAACGGGAAGTTACAAGGTTATATCATCGCCGCGCTCGTTGCGATGACAGTGAACTATTTATTCGGAACGAATTGGATGTATTTTGCTTATAAGCTGTGGGCTGCTGCACCTGATGCATTTACATATAAAGTGGCGTGGCTCTGGATGATACCACCATTACCTAAAGACATTCTTCTTGCCGTATTGGCAGGGATGTTTGGACATCGAATGTTCAAAATATTGAGAGTGAGGCGATAATATGACGACATTTCAAGCATTAGCGGATCAAGTTCTTGACGGACATATTTTGACGGATGCGGAGGCGTTGTCAATTTTGGAAAGCGATGATGAGGATTTACTTCCTCTTCTACATGCTGCTTACAAAATTCGAAAACATTATTATGGCAATAAAGTGAAGTTAAACATGATCATCAACACGAAGTCTGGATTATGCCCTGAAAACTGCGGGTACTGCTCACAATCTATCGTGTCGAAAGCGCCCATTGAAAAATATTCAATGATGAAACGGGAAGAAATAATTGCAGGAGCCCAGCGCGCTGCGGACTTAAATGCCGGAACGTATTGTATTGTTGCGAGTGGGCGTGGGCCTGCAGATCGAGAGCTAGATATTGTCGTTGACTCGGTGAAAGAGATTAAAGCGAAGCACGAGCATATGACAGTTTGTGCATGTCTTGGGATTTTAAAGCCGGATCAGGCCAGTCGATTAAAAGAGGCGGGCGTAGATCGATATAATCATAATATCAATACATCCGCAGCGCATCATGATCAAATTACGACATCCCATACATTTGACGACCGTGTAAACACAGTAGAATTAGCAAAACAGTCAGGGATTTCCCCGTGCTCAGGTGTCATTGTTGGCATGCGCGAAACGAAAGAAGATGTCATTGCGATGGCGCGAAGCTTACATGCGATGGATGCAGATTCGATTCCGGTCAACTTTTTACACGCTGTCGATGGCACACCGCTTGAAGGGACATCTGAATTAACACCACGTTATTGTTTAAAGGTTCTTTGTTTATTTAGGTTTATGAATCCGACAAAGGAGATTCGAATCTCCGGTGGACGAGAAGTGAATTTACGAAGTCTACAACCATTTGGATTATATGCAGCAAACTCCATTTTCGTTGGCGACTATTTAACAACAGAAGGCCAAGAAAGTAACAGGGACCGAGAAATGCTTGAAGATTTAGGGTTTGAAATCGACCTAGAACCATTAAAGAGAGAAGTTGTTACGCAATAAATCATGAATTGGACTTTCCGTTAAAATGGAGAGTCCTTTTTTATGTGGATGAGTTAACAGGTATCTTTTTCATCAAAGTTTCGTATAAATATATATGAAACCATTTGCTGGTCAGTCCGTATCATTAATATGAATTAAAATCTTCTAATATAGAAAGTAGTGTTTTATATGATTCAGTTAATGATATTCTCAGTCGTTGTCGGCATCATTGCAAGTGCGATAATTGTCCCAATGGCTATCAATAATCAAGAGACGGAGAAAGCGATTCCGTTTAATCGATTGGCGGCGTTACTAGCAACTGCAGTCTTCATCACCCTGATTATATTCGGGATTTACTATGCTACGAATTTAGACCGTAATTGGACATCTTTATGGGTTGTATTGCTCATTGTTACTTTTATTAGTGTCTTAGTCGCGGGTCAAAAAGAGCGTAAGCTAAAAATAGGTTTATTCCTTGCAGCGCTAGCGGTAGGCGTTTTTATACTAAGTGCGCCATTATTCAATGCCAATAAAAAGTACAGTATCGTAGAAATGGACCAGAAAATCGAAATTACAGCTTTTGACGAAACGAAAACACCGGCAAGTGTGCCACCGAAATTTGCGCGGAATAAAATGAAAAAAGCTTTCGGTCAAGTTCCTAATACAAGTTATTATGAACTTGGACATTTGCAAATTCAAAAAGTGAACGGCGAATTTGTCTATATTGCACCTGTTGAATTTTCAGGTTTCTTCAAGTGGTGGAACGGAAAAACTACACCAGGTTATTTTACAATGAGTGCAACCAATTCGGCAGATAATCCGAAGTTTATTAAATCAGAAATGACCTATACACCTTCTTCCTATTTCCACAAAGAAGTGGAACGACATATTCGTATGAAAATGCCGAATCTAATTTTCTACGGGGATGTGCAGCTTGAAATTGATGATGAAGGGAAACCTTTTTATATTCGTTCATATGGAGACTTTATTACTGCACGTGACGGTTTTGATGTGAAAGGAATTGTCATGGTTGATTCAAAAACAGGCGATGTAAAAAAATATTCACTTGCTGAGATCCCAGCTTTTATTGATGGGGCAGTTTCGCCTGAAGCGGTTAGTTTACAAAATAGCTATTTTGGAAAATATATTCACGGTTTCTGGAATTCAGTTTTCGGGAAAAAGGATGTAAAGATTCCGTCTGATGAAGGAACAGAGGCGAATGTGAGTCCGATATTCGATGAAAACGGCCATATGTATTACTTCACTGATTTCACAAGTCCAAAAGAAGGTGTCGATTCGATGCTTGGCTACGCCTTGACGGATGGTCGAACAGGTGAAGCAACGTATTACACTGGAAACTCAGAAGAATCGTATATGGATTCGCAAGGGACATTGCAAATTATTGAGAAGAAATTTATTGAAAAGAAATGGTCTGGTGAAATGCCAGTTCTCTACAATTTTTACGGAGAAGCTAGCTGGTTAACGCCGGTCTTGGATTCAAATGGTTTCTTACAAAACTACTTTATTGTCTCCGCAGCCAATCCTGAAGTTTCGGTATACGGCAATACGCCGAACGAAGCGTTAAAACTGTATAAAACGGCCCTTCAACGTGGTGGCAGCTCCGTTGACGGTAGTTCAAATGCAGAAGAAGGGCAAACAGCGATTACTGTTCAGCGTGTATTCAAAGAGCGCGTAGGCGAATTCACACTCGTATCGATTTTAGCGGACGACGGAAGAAGTTTCCTCGTTTCTTCTGAAGTTGCCCCGTATTCAATCTATATCCAGGAAGGCGATAAACTTTCCATCACCTACCTAGAAACGGGCGAACTCTTCCTACCTGTAAAGGAACTAATAAATATAAGCGTGGAAGCTAATTGAGTGTATAAAAATAGAATGGACTTTCTTAATTAAGTAGGAAAGTCCATTTTTCTATAGATAAATGATTAAATAATGATGACTTAAGCCGACACTATCATGGTCGAATAAATGAATGCGTATCGATTGCGAACAACATGATTCGTCTGTACAATTAAGTCAAAGATAGTCAAAGTCAATGACGACACCTAGCATGAAAGAGGTGAAGAAATGAGAAATATTTCTGACATCATTGAAGGATATTTGAAGGCGATTATAGAAGAAGAACAGGACGGCGTAATTGAAATCAAGAGAAATGAAGTCGCAGAAAAGTTTCAATGTGTCCCTTCACAAATTAATTACGTGATCAACACACGCTTTACAGCCGAACGTGGTTATGCAGTTGAATCAAAAAGAGGCGGCGGCGGGTATATCCGGATCTTTCGCGTTCGAGCAAATACACGTAAAGACTTAATTGAGCATATTTTAGCAGGACTCCAAAATGGTGTTTCGCATACAATGGCACTCGACATTGTGTATCGACTGTTAGAAGAAGAGGTTATTTCAGATCGCGAGTCGAAACTTATATTAGCGGCAGTTGATCGGGCAACGATTCGAATTCCGTTACCTGAACGTGATGAACTGAGAGCGCGTGTGTTACATGCCATGCTCGTGACGCTTATTTATGAAGAGTTTTAATGAAAATTTAACTTTACAAATGTGAGGTGGCATGTAGATGATTTGTGAAAATTGTAAAGAACGTCCCGCATCCGTCGTCATTACGAAGGGCTATATGGGCGAGTCGATAGAGCATCATTTCTGCGAAAAATGTGCTTTCCAATCAGAAGCGTTTCATTTTAGTCCAAATGAGGAACCTTTATCTATTCAACAATTTTTATCTCATTGGTTTGGCGGTAGCGATACATTCCAAACGCAACCAAAGAGACGGGGGACGACAGCCCATCAACTGGAATGTCCTGAATGTAATTTAACGTTTGGCAAGTTTTTGGACATCGGAAAATTCGGTTGCGCGACTTGCTATGAAACGTTTAGAGAGCGACTTCCGCATGTGTTTGGGAAGTTGCACAATGGGCAAACAACCCATACAGGTAAAATACCTGTTTCATTCAATGAATTATATGCGATTAAAAGAAAAATTGAAGAAGTAAGAGTAAAAATGCAAGAAGCAGTAGAAGCGGAGCGGTTTGAAGAAGCTGCCGAATTACGCGACGAGGCAAGAATGTTGCAACAACACCTTTCTAATGGAGGTGAAGCACACAATGTCGATTGAGAAGTTTATGCAAAGTGCAATCACAGGTTGGATGACGGGAGAAGGAGAACATTCCGATATCGTCATGGCAACCCGAGTGAGGTTGGCACGGAATTTAAGAGGGTATCGTTTTCCGATCGCTTCAAGTGAGGATGAGGCACTAGCGGTGGATAAAATGGCTGCCGGCGTATTATTAGATGAAGTTGACGGTAAAGGTTATGCCTATATCAGAATGTCTGATCTTTCGAAATTGGACCGGGAAGTGTTAGTGGAAAAACATTTAATTAGTCCGCAATTAACCAATCCGGAACGTCAAGGCGCAGTTGTTTTATCAGAAGACGAAACAGTCAGTATTATGGTGAATGAGGAAGATCATATTCGCATCCAATGTATTTTCCCGGGATTGCAATTGGAAGAAGCTTATCGACAAGCAGATACCGTGGACGACATGTTAGAAAAGCAATTGCCTTATGCTTTTGATGAACAATTTGGCTACTTAACGAGTTGTCCTTCCAATACTGGAACTGGCGTGCGCGCCTCTGTCATGATGCATTTACCAGCATTAACGATGACCAAGCAAATTAAAAGAATCATTCCAGCAATCACAAGGCTCGGCATTGTTGTCCGTGGGAGTTACGGGGAAGGCAGTAAGGCGCTTGGGAATGTTTACCAAGTGTCAAATCAAGTTACACTTGGCAAGACAGAAGCGGAAATTTTAGAGGAGTTAGGAAACGTAACTGCTCGATTAATTGCACATGAACGCCAAGCGAGGAGAAATCTTTTAGAGAAGTCCCGAACAGCGCTTGAAGATCGATTGCATCGTTCTCTCGGAACGCTTGTATATGCAAGGCTCCTGCCGACTGGAGAAGCTGCGAAATGTCTATCGGATGTTCGACTCGGTGTCGATCTCGGGCTCATTAATGACGTGGATGTTTCGATCATGAATGAGCTGATGATTTTTATGCAGCCGGGGTTTCTCCAACAATATGCAAACACAGAGTTAACGCAAGAGGAACGCGATATTTTTCGAGCAAAATTATTCCGAGCACGTCTTCTCATTGACGGCTCATTGCCCTCAACGAAAAAATCGAATGAAGATTGAGTTTTCTATTTTGTATACTTTGGTAAAAATTGGTCAATCCTATGTATGAAAAAGGATTTTTTTAGATTACGTATGAGCGTCCGTGGAATAGATTATATATAGAGAGAAGGAGTGGACATAACTATGATGTTTAACAGATTTACACAACGCGCACAGAAAGTGTTACAACTTGCTCAAGAAGAGGCAATCCGTATGAAGCACGAATCGATTGGCACAGAACATATTTTGCTTGGGCTGATTCGCGAAGGTGGCGGAATAGCTGCCAAAGCACTTGAAGCGATTGAAGTAAGTTTCACGACAATTGAGGAAGGCGTTGAGAAACTCGTTGGGACCGGCACAAAAGACGTTGGTCCAATTGTTCACTACACACCACGTGCTAAAAAAGTAATTGAGCTTTCAGTAGATGAGTCGCGAAAGTTAGGGCATTCGTATATTGGAACGGAGCATATTTTACTAGCGCTCATCCGTGAAGGTGAAGGAATTGCTGCACGTGTGTTAAGTAACGCTGGGGTGAGTTTGAATAGAGCACGTCAACAGGTATTGCAACTATTAGGGAGCAACGAAAGTTCATCAAGTAATTCTTCTAACAATACGAATTCCGCTGCAACACCGACGTTAGACGGACTTGCGCGTGATTTAACGGAAGTAGCTCGGGAAGGGCAGCTCGACCCGGTTATCGGTCGTAGCCAAGAAATTACACGTGTCATTGAAGTGCTAGCACGTCGTACGAAAAACAATCCTGTTTTAATTGGAGAACCTGGTGTAGGTAAAACTGCAATTGCAGAAGGGTTGGCTCAGCAGGTTGTGAATAATGAAGTTCCAGAAATTCTTCGCGACAAGCGCGTCATGACGTTAGACATGGGGACGGTTGTAGCGGGTACGAAATACCGCGGAGAATTTGAAGACAGAATGAAAAAAGTGATGGAAGAAATTCGCCAAGCGGGCAACGTCATTTTATTCATTGATGAGTTGCATACGTTAATTGGTGCTGGTGGCGCAGAGGGGGCAATTGATGCCTCGAACATCTTAAAGCCATCGCTTGCACGCGGTGAACTACAATGTATCGGTGCAACAACGATAGATGAATATAGAAAGTATATTGAAAAAGATGCGGCACTTGAGCGTCGTTTCCAACCAATTCAAGTCGACGAACCATCCGTAGAAGAATCTATTCAAATATTAAATGGTTTACGTGATCGTTATGAAGCGCACCACCGTGTGAAAATTACGGATGAAGCGATTGATGCGGCTGCTAAAATGTCGGACCGTTATATTTCTGATAGATTTTTACCGGATAAAGCGATTGACTTAATTGACGAAGCGGGTTCTAAAGTACGTTTGCGTTCTTACACAACACCGCCAAATTTAAAAAACCTTGAAACGCAACTAGAAGCGATTCGTTCTGAGAAAAATGCGGCAGTTCAAAGCCAAGAGTTTGAAAAAGCAGCTTCTTTCCGTGATAAAGAACAGAAAATGAAAGAAGAATTGGATACGACAAAAGCAGCTTGGAAAGAAAAGCAAGGAAAGACAGAATCGAAAGTGACTGTAAATGATATAGCTGAGGTCGTAGCCATGTGGACTGGAATACCAGTTTCAAAAATTGCTGAAACAGAATCGATGAAACTACTAAACATGGAACAAACTTTACATGAGCGTGTTATTGGTCAAGCGGAAGCGGTCACTGCGATTTCCCGTGCAATCCGCCGTGCAAGAGCAGGTTTGAAAGACCCGAAACGACCGATTGGCTCTTTCATTTTCCTAGGGCCGACAGGTGTTGGAAAAACAGAGCTTGCACGCGCCTTAGCTGAAACAATGTTCGGTGATGAAAACGCGATGATTCGAGTAGATATGTCCGAGTATATGGAGAAACACTCAACGTCTCGACTTGTCGGTTCACCGCCAGGATACGTAGGCCATGAGGAAGGCGGACAATTAACAGAACAAGTTCGTCGTAAACCTTATTCCGTTATCTTGCTTGATGAAATTGAAAAAGCCCACCCGGACGTTTTCAATATGCTCCTTCAAGTATTAGATGATGGTAGACTAACTGATTCCAAAGGACGTACGGTAGATTTCCGTAATACGGTCGTCATTATGACTTCAAACGTAGGCGCAACGGCGTTAAAAACGAATCGTTACGTCGGGTTTAATTTACAAGATTCAGACCATGACTATGAAGGTATGAAATCAACAATGCTAGAAGAGTTGAAGAAAACATTCCGTCCTGAATTTTTAAACCGTGTGGATGAAATGATTGTATTCCACGCACTTGAAAAAGAACATTTACGTCAGATTGTTAGCCTCATGTCTAACGAGCTATCCAAGCGTCTAAAAGAGCAAGATATTGTACTTGAATTAACAGAAGAAGCGCAAAACAAAATATCTGACATTGGGTATGACCCGGATTACGGTGCACGTCCATTACGTAGAGCAATCCAAAAGCATGTGGAAGATAGATTGTCTGAGGAACTCTTAAAAGGCACGGCATTAACTGGCGGAAAAGTAACAGTTGACGTGGAAGACGGAGAATTTGTCGTACGGACAGCAATGCCAGTAGGAAAATAATTTTTTTGAGATTGAGATAGTCCATTCATTAAGAAAATTAGTGAAATGGACTGTCTTTTTCATCTATGGAGGAAAGTATGTCAAAGAGAAAAACAAAATTTATGTGTAAAGATTGTGGGTATGAGTCTCTCAGGTGGATGGGACGTTGCCCAGGGTGTGGGGAATGGAATACGATGAACGAAGAAGTGGAGGTTGTTCGGAAAGGTCCACGTGGTGCTTTTCAGCATACGGATGAAGTTCAACAAAAAGCAGTGCCGATTAGTCAGGTTGAGACGATTGAGGAACCACGTGTTGAAACAGAATTAGGAGAGTTAAACCGAGTACTTGGCGGTGGGATTGTGCCAGGTTCACTATTGTTAACTGCAGGTGACCCCGGGATTGGAAAGTCCACTTTGCTCCTTCAAGTTTCCTCGCTTCTAGCAAACCAAAACCATCGTGTTTTATATATATCTGGTGAAGAATCCATTCGGCAAACAAAACTTCGTGCGGAAAGGCTTGGGGTTCTTTCAGATGAATTATATATTTATGCGGAAACAGATTTAGAGCGAATTCATCATACAATAGATGAAATCAACCCTGCTTTTGTGATTGTGGATTCCATACAAACTATCCATCATCCCGAAGTAAAGTCTGCGCCAGGGAGCATTACACAGGTACGGGAATGTACGGCGGAATTAATGCGTATCGCGAAAACCAAAAACATTGCAATATTCTTAGTGGGTCACGTAACAAAAGATGGACAGATTGCTGGGCCGCGTATTTTAGAACATATGGTAGATACCGTTTTGTACTTTGAAGGGGAACGTCATCATACATACCGTATTTTACGTAGTGTGAAAAATAGGTTTGGTTCAACGAATGAGATCGCTATTTTTGAAATGTTACAATCGGGCCTAAAGGAAGTCTTAAATCCATCCGAGTTGTTTTTAAGGGAGCGTTCACAAGGTGGTGCCGGTTCAACCGTCGTCGCATCTATGGAAGGTACGAGGCCTATTCTCGTAGAAATTCAAGCACTTGTAACGCCTTCAAGTTTTAACTATCCAAAGCGTATGGCGACAGGATTGGATCAAAACCGGGTTTCTCTATTGATGGCTGTTCTTGAAAAACGAATGGGCATGTTGTTACAAGCACAAGATGCTTATATTAAAGTTGCCGGTGGTGTGAAATTAGACGAACCTGCCATCGACTTAGCCGTCCTAGTGAGTATCGTCTCTAGTTATCGAGATGCTGCGGCTGGATTATCAGATTGCTTTATTGGAGAAGTCGGTCTAACGGGAGAAGTGCGCCGTGTCTCTAGAATCGAACAACGTGTTCAAGAGGCAGCTAAACTTGGATTTGAGCGTGCAATTATTCCGTCTTCCAATTTGGGAGGTTGGGATTATCCGAAAGGAATTCAAGTGATCGGTGTTGAAACAGTTAGTGATGCGTTAAAAGTTGGATTTTCACAATAACCTATGTTGCAAGGGAGGTATTGCCGACTTTGCAACATCATTTAACTCATTTAGGTTTTAGTGGCCAAGTATGTTATTGAAAGCTGTTTTAAGGGAATACATGTATAATTATTACGAGAAGGAGGTGAATTACATGTTAAGAAGAGTCGTTCAGCTATCCTTTTTACTTATTGGAGGTACGCTTGGCGTATTATTTTTACCGCAATTATTTAATTTATTTTCGTTTTCATCCAATCCGCTTATTAACAACCCATATGTAGCTGCAATTTCGGGTGGGTTATTATTTTTTCTCTTGAATATTTTTCTTACAACACCTGTCGTTAATTTCATTAAATGGATGGAAGAACGATTGTTAGGCGCGCCAATTTTTGATTTACTATTTGGAACGATTGGTCTTATTATTGGGTTAAGTGTCGCTTTTTTAGTGAGTTTTTGGCTTGGGAGTATTGAAATCCCAGTTATTTCTTCTGTTTTACCTACCGTTTTATTTTTAATTCTTGGTTACCTCGGTTTTCAAGTCGGTTTCAAACAACGCGAAGAAATTATACATGCAATGCAGTCTATTCGGACACATAGTCCGAAGAAAAAAGACGCTGAAGAGACGCAAGCGAGAAAAACGCGTGATACAGTTTATAAAATACTAGATACGAGTGTCATTATTGATGGTCGTATTGCGGATATTTCTGCTACGGGATTTCTCGAAGGAATACTTGTTGTGCCGCAATTCATTTTAACAGAACTTCAACATATCGCGGATTCCTCAGATACTTTAAAAAGAACGAAAGGTAGAAGGGGCTTAGATGTACTGAAAGCACTGCAAACAGATGGCGGACCAGGTATTTTAATTACCGATGTTGATTTTGCTGACGTAGCTGAAGTGGATTTGAAGCTTGTTTACTTGGCAAAAGATATGGGAGGACTCGTTGTCACGAATGATTTTAATTTAAATAAAGTTGCCGCATTACATGGTGTTGCTGTTTTGAACATTAATGATTTGGCGAACGCGGTTAAACCAGTCGTAATTCCAGGTGAAGAAATGCATGTCGTCGTCATTAAGGATGGAAAAGAGCATAATCAAGGCGTCGCTTATTTAGATGACGGTACAATGATTGTTGTAGAAGATGGGAAAACGCACATTGGCAATGCAATTGACGTAGTGGTTACGAGTGTGCTGCAAACATCCGCAGGTCGTATGATTTTCGCTAAGCCTAGAAATGGGAGAGCGGCAAAAGCGAATTAATGGTAGATTAGTTTTTGTTAGGTAAAGGAAGATGGTCGTTGAAATATACAGTGATGATACCAGCCGCTGGTAGTGGACAGCGAATGGGCGCAGGTTTTAATAAACTTTTTTTAACACTTGGTGAAAAGCCGATATTTATCCATACATTAAAGGTGTTTGAAGCAGATCCTTTTTGTGCGGGTATTATTTTAGCTGTTAAAAATGAAGAGAAACAAGAAATCGAGGCTTATCTAAAACAGTTTGATATCTCAAAAGTGCAAGCTATCGTCGAAGGTGGAACGGAACGCCAATATAGCGTGGCGGCCTGTCTTGAGGCGTATTTGGAGGATGGGATCGTGCTTGTTCATGACGCAGCACGTCCTTTTATCCGACGCGCAGTCATCCATTCTTTAGTGCAAGAAGCGGCGGCGCATGGGGCAGCCATCACGGGTGTAAAGGCAAAAGATACGATGAAACTAGCACCCGCAGGAATTGTAGAAGAGACAGTCAATCGGGACTATCTTTGGATTGTCCAAACACCCCAAGCTTTCCAGTATGAAATCTTGAAAAAAGCTTCAGATAAAGCGATAGCAGATCACTTTCTCGGAACAGACGAATCGATGCTCGTAGAACGTACGGGGCATCCTGTCCGTGTTGTGGAAGGCACGTATGATAATGTGAAAATGACAACACAAGAAGATTTGGCCATTGGCGAAATACTGTTAAAGAGAGTGCAACAGGAGGAGAACACATGATTCGAGTTGGACAAGGTTTCGACGTGCACAAATTCGAGGAAGGTCGTCCATTAATTATTGGCGGCATCACAATCCCACATGAGCGTGGATTAGCTGGACATTCCGATGCGGATGTATTGCTTCATACAATTACAGACGCAGCACTCGGTGCGATTGGCGAGGGAGACATCGGTCGCCACTTTCCAGATACGGACGAGGCATTTAAAGACGCAGACTCTGCTGTTTTATTAGAAAAAATTTGGCAACTCGTGAATGAGCGAGGCTACCAGTTGGGCAATATTGATTGTACGGTCATTGCAGAAAGACCAAAAATGTCCCCGCATATCGAAGCCATTCAAGCACGCGTTGCGGAATTGCTGAAAGCAGATATTTCCCAGGTGAACGTGAAGGCAACAACTTCCGAGAAGCTAGGATTCACAGGACGTGAAGAAGGAATTGCCGCAATGGCAACGATTTTGTTGACGAAGCAGTAAGTTAAGTATGTTGAACAGATGTTTATACTGCAAAAAATTCATGTTGACTAGTGAAGGTGTGGTTGGAATAAAGGCTACCCTTGGAGTTTAGTGGGTTACTTATGCGAATGCTAATTAATGATTTCAATTGAATGATTCATTTTAAAGGTATCTACATTGATTGGAGTGGAGGGGGGCGACTCCTGCGGGATTGTAGCGAAAGCCGTAACGAAGAACGGCTTTTGCGACCGAAAAGCGAAGCGTTTGGGAGCAGGTATATCCAACAGGATGCCTTAATTTCTGCCAAAACCGCAGAAATACGGCAAATCGCAATCTTCGTTTTGCGATTGGCTCACCCGCGCCCCGCGGAAAGCGTCCACCCGGAACGGAAATCAATGATTGCTTGGAGTCTAACATTTACGAAATTGACTCCAACCCATTTATTTCAATCAAAAATCAACATATGATAAGATAGTTCAAGATATACGGACGAAAATTAGGAGGATTTACTATGACGAAAGAAGTTCGCGTGCGCTATGCACCAAGTCCAACAGGACATTTACATATCGGAAATGCACGGACAGCTTTATTTAACTATTTATTTGCCCGCAATCAAGGCGGTAAATTTATTATTCGAATTGAAGATACAGATGCAAGCCGAAATATCGAAGGCGGAGAAGAATCACAACTCACTTACTTGAAGTGGCTTGGTCTTGACTGGGATGAGAGCATCGATGTTGGCGGAGAATATGGACCTTACCGCCAATCAGAACGTAACGATCTATATAAAAAATTGTACGATGAGCTATTAGAAAAAGAACTGGCATATAAATGTTACTGTACGGCAGAAGAACTTGAGGCAGAGCGTGAAGCCCAATCAGCGAACAATGAAATGCCCCGTTACAGTGGAAAGTGTCGCCATTTAACTGCTGAAGAGCAAGAAGCACTTGCAGCGGAAGGCCGCGAACCAAGCGTTCGTTTTGCAGTACCAAAAGGCAAAGTCTATACCTTTAAAGACCTTGTCAAAGACAATGTTTCATTTGAATCTGACGGGATTGGTGACTTTGTCATTGTGAAAAAAGACGGCGTACCGACTTATAACTTCGCAGTTGCTGTCGATGATCACTACATGGAAATCACACATGTCCTTCGTGGTGATGACCATATTTCAAACACACCAAGACAGCAAATGATTTATGAAGCATTTGGATGGGAAGCGCCGACTTTTGGACATATGACGTTGATTGTGAATGAAAGTCGCCGTAAATTAAGTAAACGTGATGAGTCAATTATTCAGTTTATCGAACAATATGAAGAACTAGGTTATTTACCAGAAGCGCTATTCAACTTCATCGTATTACTTGGTTGGTCGCCTGAAGGGGAAGAGGAAATCTTCTCAATCGAAGAACTCGTTTCGATTTTCGATGCGGACCGTTTATCAAAATCGCCGGCTGTATTCGATAAAGACAAATTGACGTGGATGAATAACCAATACGTTAAAAAATTATCTACGGAGCAAGTCATTGAGTTGGCATTGCCACACTTGCAAAAAGCAGGCGCATTACCGATGGAATTAACGGACGAACAACGTCAGTGGGCGCATGATTTAATTGCTTTATACCATGAGCAGTTAAGTTATGGTGCAGAAATTGTGGAATTAACAGCCCAGTTCTTTAAAGATGCGATTGAATATGATGAAGCAGCACAGAAAGTCCTTGCGGGAGAACAAGTGCCTGAAGTGATGGCTGCTTTGAAAGCGCAATTTGAAGCGTTAGAAACATTTGATGCGGCTTCGGTAAAATCAGCGATTCAAGCGGTTCAAAAAGAAACAGGACAAAAAGGACGTAACTTATTTATGCCGATTCGTGTCGTCACAACTGGTGAGACGAGCGGTCCAGAATTACCAGCTGCCATCGCGTTAGTTGGAAAAGAAAATGCCCTTGCTCGTGTAACGGAGTATGCGCAATCATAAAATCAAGGTACCTGGGATTTGCACGTTTTGAGAAGAACGTGTAAGCTTAAAGGTAATTTAACTGAGTCAATTTCATAATTTCCTAAAACCGCTAAGCTGATACAATATATAGTTGAGAACGGTTTAACTCAACAGAGGCAATTTCATAATTGCCTTTATTGTATCGGCGCAGCGAAAAGATTGGATTATGAAATTGACTAAACTGATTGACAATGATATGTAATAGAGAAATCGCAGAAAAGGATAAGTACATATTTGCATGCCTGTCAGAGAGGATCACCATCGGCTGGAAGTGGTCTAGGTACAATGCAGTGTGGAAATGCCCCTTTGAGAGCCTGACCGAAACATTTTGTTGGAGTAGGTCGGACGTGTCGCCAACGTTATGAGGCGTATTAAGCGGAAAGGCAGTAGTATGCCTTTCAAGCGGAGTGGAACCACGTGATTAATTGCGTCTCTGTCATTTTTGACAGGGGCGTATTTTTATTTTTCTAGGAGTAGATCGTTTTTTATTAACTTCGTTTTTAGTAGGTATTCCTTAGAGGTTTTTGAAAAAAAGGCGTTAAGGGGGACGTAAAATGTTTCGTAGAATGAAAGAAGATATTAAGTGTATTTTTGACCAAGATCCAGCCGCCCGGAGCACATTCGAAGTTGTGTTAACTTATTCTGGTTTACATGCGGTTTGGGCGCATCGTGTTGCGCATGCTTTATTTAAAAAGAATTTACTTTTTTTAGCCAGAAGTGTGTCGCAAATTAGTCGTTTTTTCACGGGGATTGAAATTCATCCAGGTGCGAAGATTGGCCGAAGATTATTTATTGACCATGGCATGGGGATTGTAATTGGGGAGACGTGTGAGATTGGGGATGATGTAACCATTTACCAAGGCGTCACACTCGGAGGTACTGGGAAAGAAAAGGGGAAGAGGCACCCGACTATCCATGATAACGTACTGATTGCGACGGGTGCGAAAGTGCTTGGCTCGATTACAATTGGTGAAGGCAGCAAAGTAGGTGCAGGCTCAGTCGTGTTAAAAGATGTACCGCCATCTTCAACGGTTGTCGGTATTCCGGGCAAAGTCGTCATTTCAAATGGTGTTAAAGTACAGGATAAACTTGACCATCAAGATTTACCTGACCCAATCACGGAAAGATGCGAGACGATGGAAGAAGAAATGAAGCGACTGGAAGCGCGAATAAAACAGCTTGAACAAATAACGAATAAGAAAGGGGATGCTGTATGAGCATTCAGTTATACAATACATTAACGAGAAAAAAGGAGCCTTTCATCCCTCAAGAAGAAGGCAAGGTTTCGATGTATGTTTGTGGTCCGACGGTCTACAACTACATTCATATCGGGAACGCGCGTCCAGTGATCGTTTTTGACACGGTGCGAAGATACCTGGAATACAGAGGGTATGATGTGAAATTTGTCTCAAACTTTACGGATATCGATGATAAAATCATCGCGGCTGCGAATGAGCTTGGAGAAGATGTAAGTGAATTAACGGAGCGTTTTATCAATGCTTATTTTGAAGATGTGACGGCACTTGGATGCAATAAGGCAGATGTTCATCCGCGTGTAACGGATCATATTGAAGATATCGTAAACTTTATTCAAGTGCTGATTGATAAAGGGTTTGCGTACGAATCTCAAGGGGATGTGTATTATCGTACGAACAAATTTGACGGCTACGGAAAATTATCGAGCCAGTCGACAGATGAGTTAATTGTTGGCGCGCGTATTGAAGCAGGCGAGAAAAAAGAAGATCCACTTGATTTTGTTTTATGGAAAGCAGCGAAAGAAAATGAGGTTTCATGGGATAGTCCGTGGGGTGCTGGGCGTCCAGGGTGGCATATTGAATGTTCGGTAATGGCACGCGAACATCTCGGGGATACGATGGATATTCACGCTGGTGGGCAAGATTTAATGTTCCCACACCATGAGAATGAAATTGCGCAGTCGGAAGCAATGACGGGAAAGCCGTTTGCTAAATACTGGATGCATAATGGTTATATTAATATTGATAATGAAAAAATGTCCAAGTCACTTGATAACTTTGTTCTTGTAAATGAAATCCGAAAGCAAGTAGACCCGAAAGTGCTCCGTTTCTTCATTCTTTCTGTGCATTATAGACACCCGGTTAATTTTTCGGAAGAGCTTGTGACGCAGGCTGAAGCCGGTTTGGAGAGAATATTAACGGCATATAAAAACGTAGCGTATCGTTTAGGTTCTTCTGCAAATCTGGGTGACCAATCCGATGTTTGGTTGCATAAAATAGACGCTTGCCAGGATGATTTTATTACAGCGATGGATGATGATTTCAACACAGCGAATGGCATTGCAGCGATTTTCGAACTTGTTAGATTAGCAAACGTCTATTTATTAGAGAAAAACACAGCGAAAGACGTTCTAGAGAAGTTTTTGGCAACGTTTGAATCGTTATTGGATGTCCTCGGCATCCCGATGGACAACGAAGAAGATTTACTTGATGAAGATATTGAAAAATTAATTGAAGAGCGATTAGAAGCGCGACGCAATCGTAATTTTGCAAGGTCTGATGAAATTCGAGATGAGTTGAAAGAAAAAGGCATTCTCCTTGAAGATACAGCGCAAGGAACTCGCTGGAAACGAGGGTAACAAAATGTACGTATTACGAAATGTAGACGTAAAGCAATTGAATGCGCTCGCCTTAGCGTATATGGGCGATGCAGTTTATGAACAGGCGATTCGAGAGCATTTATTACGTTCCGGACGTGTCCGACCTAACGTGTTGCATAGAGAAGCAACACGTTATGTGTCGGCGAAATCACAAGCCGCTATTTTGCAAACAATGCTAACGGAAGAGTTTTTAACTGAAGAAGAACAAATGGTGATGAAGCGTGGTCGAAATGCAAAGCCCGGTTCGACACCGAAAAATACAGACGTGGGGACGTATAAAAATAGTTCCGGTTTCGAGGCGGTACTCGGTTATCTTTACTTGCTTGAAGATAAGAATAGAGTAGAGCAGTTTATACTTGAATCGATTCGTATTATTGAAAAACCAGAGGAGGATGAATCTTGATGGCAACAAATGACTCAGAATTGCTAGGCGGTAAAAATCCAGTCGTTGAAGCATTACGTTCAGGTCGCGAACTGAATAAAATTTGGGTTGCGGAAGGGATTAATAAGAAAAGTATTGGTGAAATCCTATCACTTGCCAGAAGTGCAAAGATTATCGTTCAATATGTCCCTAAACAGAAACTTGACGGCATGCTAGACAGTAATCATCAAGGGATTATCGCTTCGGTAGCCGCTTATGACTATGCAGAGCTGGAAGATGTTTTTGAATTAGCGGCGAAACGTCAAGAAGACCCACTTCTGTTAATTTTAGATGAATTAGAAGACCCGCATAATCTCGGTTCGATCTTAAGGACAGCTGATGCAGCTGGCGTACATGGTGTGATTATTCCAAGGCGTCGTTCTGTCGGATTAACAGCGGTTGTTGCAAAGGCTTCTACCGGTGCGATTGAGTATATTCCTGTCGTGCGTGTGAATAATCTTTCTCAAACGGTTGAGCAATTGAAAGAGCGAGGGGTTTGGATAGCAGGAACCGATGCGTTGGGGTCTTCTGACTATCGAACAATGGATGCAACACTTCCGCTAGCGATTATTATCGGGAGTGAAGGAAAGGGAATGTCGCGTATATTAAAAGAAAAATGTGATTTCCTTTACCACCTACCCATGCTAGGCGAAGTCACTTCTTTAAACGCTTCTGTTGCAGCCTCACTTTTAATGTACGAGGTGCTGCGTAAGCGACGACCTCTCAACGACGAGAAATGAAAAAGAAAAATGTCCTTATTGTAGATGGCTACAATATAATTGGCGCATGGGCGGAGTTGCGCCAATTAAAGGACAGGCAGTTGGAAGAAGCAAGAAATTTGTTAATTGAACGGATGGCTGAGTACAAAGCGTATACAGGGTGGCGGGTGATCGTTGTCTTTGATGCTTATTTAATGCGCGGAATTGAAAGTAAGTTAAAGAAACATGATGTGGAAGTATTATTCACGAGAGAAAATGAAACAGCCGATGAGCGGATTGAAAAACTTGTTTCAGAACTATTGCATCGGCGTATTCAGATTCATGTCGCGACTTCTGACTTTACGGAGCAGTGGATTATTTTTGCGCAAGGTGCACTCCGAAAGTCGGCGCGCGAGCTTGAAATTGAAATGAAAAACATTTTAACTTCTATTTCTGGCAAAGTGAAAGATTTTGAGAGTCAACAACCGACCTTGAAGATACCGCTTTCAGACGAAGTTAAAGAAATATTTGAAAAATGGAGACGTGGAATCCGATAATTGGTTGACGTCAAAAAAAATAATGCGCTATACTGAGAAGAGGTCTATGACGAATCGGGGGTGATCCTGTTGGTGGAAAAAACATGTATGAATAGTAAAGTGTTAGATTTCACTACGTTGTCTGATGAAGACATCGTTGCGATTATTCACGAGGGTAATGCGGATGCGCTTGATTTTTTAATTACTAAATACCGGTCTTTTGTTTGGTTAAAAGGTCGTTCGTATTTTTTAATCGGTGGGGACCGAGAGGATATCGTACAAGAAGGGATGATTGGTTTATATAAAGCGATACGTGATTATAAACCAGATAGATTAAGTTCTTTTAAAGGATTTGCGGAATTGTGTATTACGCGCCAAATTATTACAGCAATTAAAACAGCGACAAGACAAAAGCATATTCCACTTAATTCTTCAATATCTCTAGATCGACCTGTTTATACTGAGGAGTCTGAACGTACATTGCTGGACATGCTTGCAGGTCCCCCTCTTGAAGATCCAGAAGATTTAATGATTCATAAGGAAGATTTTGATCATATGGAAATAAAGATGCAAAAAGTATTAAGCCAGTTAGAAAGACAAGTGTTGGCGCTTTATTTGGATGGACAAACCTATCAAGAAATCTCTGTAACTTTAAATCGTCCAGTAAAGTCTGTTGACAATGCGCTTCAACGAATTAAGAGGAAACTAGAGCTTTATTTGGAAGTCGATACAGTTAAGTGAGATTGTGCGCGTCCCAAGAGAATTGCGTTAAAATTTAGAATAGGGGTGCGGAAGTATAATGGCGTGGGTGGAAAATCCCTAATAATGTTGACATGCTTCTTGTAAGGTGATACTCTTTAGCAAGATTAATGGACCTAATAAGGTGATAGAATTGTCTAAAAAAATAACTTTATGTTGTGATGATTGCGGAACACGTAACTATTCCGTTCCAGCACAGAAGAATCATTCCACAAAACGCCTAACGATTAAAAAGTTTTGCAAACATTGTAATGCACATACCTTGCATAGGCAAACTGTTTAATTTGATTCGACAATGTTCATTGTACCGCCTATAGCGGTAGAAGCAGGGGAGTTATTTCTGAGATGAACAAAGTGGAAAAAATCGCTTAATCATAGGCGTATGATTATAGTAATACATCTTATTTCGGAGGGTTACGATACACATGGGGAAGATAAGTAGTTTCTTAAAGCAAGTCGTTTCGGAAATGAGAAAAGTAAGTTGGCCAAAACGTAAAGAATTGACACGTTATACAATTGTTGTTCTTGTGACGGTCATTTTCATGGCTGTTTATTTTGGTATCACCGATCTCGGGATTTCAAAATTGATGGATTGGTACGTTAGTTTTTAAAGTTAACGTATAATATAATAATAAATAGAACGAATGAATTCCTTAGAAATAGCCCGTCCGATAGTATGAACGGGTTTTTTAATTCTTTGGGAAACTATAAAATCTCGAACTATGGGTAAGTACTACGCTAGAGATTCTGCATCTAGCATCGGGCGCTCTGCGCTTATGAATTTTTCGTGGTGAAAGGAGGGACGGACGTAAGGTCCTTATATATATGGAAATGGAGAAAAATTGGTACGTTGTTCATACGTATTCAGGTTATGAGAACAAAGTAAAGGCAAACCTTGAAGCGCGTGTTGAAACAATGGGCATGCAAGATAAGATCTTTCGCGTTATCGTTCCGGAAGAGGAAGAAACAGATTTTAAAGACGGTAAAAAACGTACGGTGATGAAAAAAACATTCCCGGGATACGTGCTTGTTGAGACGATTATGACAGACGATTCTTGGTATGTTGTCCGTAATACGCCAGGGGTGACTGGTTTCATTGGTTCATCTGGTGGAGGAACAAAGCCAACACCGCTGTTGGAAGAGGAAGTTGACTTCATTCTGAAGCAAATGGGTGTCAAAGATAAAATGGCTGAGCTCGATATTGAAATTGGTGAAGTCGTTCAAGTGCTTGAAGGGCCATTTGCTGATTTCCAAGGGAAGGTCGAAGAAATCGATATGTCGAAGCAAAAAGTTAAAGTTACGGTAGACATGTTCGGCCGTGAAACAAAGATGGAACTAGATTTTGATCAAATACAAAAAATATAATTGCTCTGCTACTTGCATATGTGATGAAAGAATGTTATCATTTCAAAGGTCAGGCTATCAATTGATAGCGTGAGATAAGATGATTGATTCTACCGATGAAAATCGGCAGACACATATTTGAGTGGGAGGGGCAACCCAATTACCACATCACGGACTTAAGGAGGTGTGTCTCGTGGCTAAAAAAGTTTCTACGATTGTAAAACTACAAATTCCTGCGGGAAAAGCGAACCCGGCTCCACCAGTTGGACCAGCGCTTGGACAAGCAGGTGTGAACATCATGGGATTCTGTAAAGAATTCAACGCACGTACAGCAGACCAAGCAGGTTTAATCATTCCTGTTGAAATCACTGTATTTGAAGATCGTTCATTTACATTTATTACAAAAACTCCACCGGCAGCAGTATTGCTGAAGGTTGCTGCAAATCTTCAAAAAGGTTCAGGTGAACCAAACAAAACGAAGGTTGCAACTGTGAAACGCGACAAAGTTCGCGAAATTGCAGAACAAAAGATGCCAGACTTAAACGCAGCATCAGTTGAAGCGGCGATGGCAATGGTTGAAGGTACTGCACGCAGTATGGGAATCACGATCGAAGACTGATTCCTTGAAATAGAGTTTCATGTTATTTAGGTTGCGGTTGTTCTCCGGGACACGCAGCCTTTATTCGTGGGAGGTTCATTATCCGTTAATACCACAACATAGGAGGAAATTTAAAATGGCTAAAAGAGGTAAAAAGTTTACAGAAGCAATCAAGCTTGTAGACAATACAAAATTGTACGACGTAAAAGAAGCTATCGAACTTGCGAAGAAAACAAGCACAACGAATTTTGACGCAACAGTAGAAGTTGCATTCCGTCTTGGCATTGATGTTAAGAAAAACGATGAGCAAGTACGTGGAGCGGTTGTTCTACCGAACGGTACTGGTAAAACTCAGCGTGTTCTAGTTTTTGCTAAAGGTGAAAAACTTAAAGAAGCGGAAGCAGCGGGTGCAGACTACGTTGGCGATGCAGACTTCATTAACAAAATCCAACAAGGTTGGTTTGAATTTGACGTTATCGTTGCAACACCAGATATGATGGGTGAAGTTGGTAAAATTGGTCGTATCCTTGGACCAAAAGGCCTTATGCCAAACCCAAGAACAGGTACTGTAACATTTGATGTTGCAAAAGCTGTTGAAGAAATCAAAGCTGGTAAAGTTGAGTACCGTGCTGACAAAGCGGGTATCGTACATGCGCCAATTGGAAAAGTTTCATTCGAAGATGATAAGCTAGAAGAGAACTTCTTAGCAGTTTTCGATGCAATTGAAAAAGCACGCCCGGCAGCTGCGAAAGGAACGTATATGCGTTCTGTACACGTAACTACAACAATGGGTCCTGCTTTGAAAATTGACGCTACTGGCGTAACTGTAAAATAAAAAAGAACTTGACAATCTGGTTGTCTCATGGTAAGATAATCAGCGTTGTAAATTATATAAGTATTTGTACCGTAGACCGCAGGAGTGGCACGCCACTTAATGATCCTGCCGAGGACAAGAAGATCTATTCTTAATTAAAGAAGATGACTTTTACTGCCCTCGTGTCTATTATGATAGCCCGAGGGCTTTTTATATCGGTATAAGTAACTTGAAAAATAATCTAGGAGGTGTCCAGATGAGCAAAGTATTAGAAGCAAAACAAGCGGTTGTAACTGAAATCTCTGAGAAGATGAAATCAGCAGCAACTGTCGTAGTGGTTGACTACCGTGGCTTAAACGTAAGTCAAGTCACAGAGCTTCGTAAAAACCTTCGTGAACAAGGTGTTGATTTTAAAGTTTATAAAAACTCAATGTCACGCCGTGCTGCTGAAGAGGTTGGCTTTGAAGGGCTAAACGAACATTTAACAGGACCAAACGCAATTGCGTTTTCTGAAGATGATGTTATAGCACCTGCAAAAATCCTTCACGAATTCGCAAAGGCAAATGAAGCGCTCGAAATTAAAGCTGGTGTTATTGAAGGAGAAGTTGCAAGCGCAGAAGAGATTAAAGCGTTGGCGACACTTCCATCAC
Organism: Sporosarcina ureilytica; assembly: GCF_001753205.1. GTDB lineage: Bacteria > Bacillota > Bacilli > Bacillales_A > Planococcaceae > Sporosarcina > Sporosarcina ureilytica. The sequence continues at coordinate 413,934 of NZ_CP017560.1, forward strand.
GCGAAGGCCTACTATCTATGCTTCTCAGCGTTCTACAAGCACCAATGCGCAACTTCGCACTTGCGACAAAAGCTGTTGCAGATCAAAAAGAAGAGCAAGAAGGCGCTTAATAGAACGATTACCTGCCTAGTCAGGGAATTTGAACAAGTACAATTACCTGCTTAGTCAGGTGATTTGGACGAAAAAACTTAGTGAATATATCACTTGCATAATTTGACCTATCAAAATAGGTAAAAAACATTTAGGAGGAAATCATAATGACTACAGAACAAATCTTAGAAGCTGTTAAAGAAATGACAGTTCTTGAATTAAACGACTTAGTAAAAGCAATTGAAGAAGAATTCGGCGTAACTGCTGCTGCACCTGTTGCAGTTGCTGGCGGTGCTGCTGGCGGTGAAGCTGCTGCAGAACAAACTGAATTCGACGTAATCCTAGCATCAGCTGGAGACAAGAAAATCCAGGTTATCAAAGCAGTTCGTGAAATTACAGGTCTTGGCTTGAAAGAAGCTAAAGGTCTTGTAGACGACGCTCCAAAACCAATTAAAGAAGGCGCTGCTAAAGAAGAAGCAGAAGAAATCAAGACTAAACTTGAAGAAGCAGGCGCAACTGTAGAACTTAAGTAATTTTAATGAATAGTGAAGAAAAGCTCGTCGGTCAGACGGGCTTTTCTTCATTATTTTTACAACGTTCATGATTATGGAAAGAGAAGGCCTGTCTATATCAGGTTTACTTTTAAAAATAAGACAAAATATTTCATGATGTTACGTTTATCTTCATGAAGTTATGGATAACGTTGGAAAGAAGGGGTAAGCCCGATGTCTGAGCACTATTATACAAGAGATCCGAAAGTAAAAAGTCAACGTCAAACTCTTTCTGCGGAATTACGCGGCAAAACTTTACGATTTACAACCGATGCGGGTGTATTTAGTAAAGGGGGCGTAGATTTTGGTTCACGACTCCTGCTTGAGTCATTTGTGATGCCTGAGGTGAGTGGTGATGTTCTTGATGTTGGTTGTGGTTATGGGCCAATCGGCTTAACGATTGCAGCTAGCTATCCGGAACGACAAATTCAGATGGTAGATGTGAATGAAAGAGCAATTGCGCTTAGTAAGGAGAATGCTGCGGAAAATCTTTTGGAAAACGTCGACGTTTATTCGAGTGATGCATTATTGGCTGTGAAAGAGTCGGACTTTGCGGTAATCTTAACGAATCCACCTATTAGAGCTGGAAAAGAAACAGTCTTTGCTTTTTACGAAAGTTCGTTTTCTAAACTGAAGCCTGGCGGAGAGTTATGGGTTGTTATCCAGAAGAAGCAGGGGGCACCGTCATCTGCCAAAAAGCTAGAAGAAACTTTTGGAAACGTTACGGCCGTTGCGAAGCGAAAAGGTTACTTTATTTTAAAGGCTATAAAAAATTGACTGTTGGTTAGTTTTGTGGTAGCGTTAAAAGATGATTAAATAATATCATGCAATCGTATGCCCTTTTGCATGAATTTTGTATCACAAATGGCATTTAGATGATGGTAAAAGGCTATCGAACCGAAAATGAGCTCTGTTAGAACTCATTTTCTTTTTGCCTTACGTCATCATACATTGTTTTTTCTATTTTGAAAAGGATTATTATTGCTTATGAGGGGTGAAAGAGTTGACAGGTCATTTAGTTCAATACGGTCAACACCGTCAACGCAGAAGCTTTGCGCGAATTAGTGAAGTGCTCGAACTTCCAAATCTAATCGAAATCCAGACGGAATCATACAAGTGGTTCTTAGAGGAAGGGTTACGGGAAATGTTTCATGATATTTCCCCGATTGAAGATTTCACGGGAAATCTCTCGTTAGAATTTGTCGATTATCATCTTGAGGAACCAAAATATCCTGTCGATGAATCGAAAGAGCGCGATGTAACTTATGCAGCGCCACTTCGAGTTAAAGTTAGACTTCATAATAAGGAAACTGAAGAAGTGAAGGAGCAAGACGTATTCATGGGTGACTTCCCACTCATGACAGATAACGGTACGTTCGTTATTAACGGTGCGGAAAGAGTTATTGTTTCACAGCTTGTCCGTTCCCCAAGTGTTTATTATAACGATAAAATTGACAAAAATGGGAAGCGTGGTTTTGCTGCAACAGTGATTCCAAATCGTGGCGCATGGCTTGAGTATGAAATTGACGCAAGAGATGTTCTTCACGTAAGAATCGACCGTACGCGTAAGTTGCCCATTACAGTTCTTCTTAGAGCGTTAGGCTTCTCGTCAGACGAGGAGATTATTGGTTTAATCGGAGATAACGAGTATTTACGTAATACGCTTGAAAGAGATAATACCGAAACTTCCGAAAAGGCGATGCTTGAAATTTATGAGCGTCTTCGCCCAGGTGAACCGCCGACGCTTGATAGCGCAAGAAGTCTATTGTATTCCCGCTTTTTCGATCCGAAAAGATATGACTTAGCGGATGTAGGACGTTACAAATTAAATAAAAAACTTGACGTCAAAAACCGGTTGTTCAATCAAACATTAGCGGAAACGCTTGTGAACCCGGAAACAGGTGAAATTCTTCTTGAGAAAGGCGAACTTATTGATCGTCGTGCACTAGATCGATTAGCACCTTACCTTGAACAAGGAGTAGGATTCCAGGAGTTTGAACATATAGAAGGCGTTATTGAAGAGCCAACAACAATTCAAACGATTAAAATTTATGCACCTAAGCCGAATTCTGAGGAACCGCAAGTGATTAATGTAATCTCAAATGCGAACGTTGAAAATGAAGTGAAGAACGTTACACCTGCAGATATCATTGCGTCTGTCAGTTATTTCTTTAACTTATTACACGGTGTAGGGCACACAGATGACATTGACCACTTAGGAAACCGTCGTCTACGTTCCGTCGGAGAACTTCTCCAAAATCAATTCCGTATTGGGTTATCCCGTATGGAACGTGTCGTTAAAGAGCGTATGTCAATTAACGATACAGCTTCTATTGTGCCACAACAATTGATTAACATCCGTCCGGTTATCGCATCCATAAAAGAGTTCTTTGGAAGTTCCCAGCTATCTCAATTCATGGACCAAACAAATCCGCTTGCAGAATTAACGCATAAGCGTCGTTTATCTGCACTTGGACCTGGTGGATTAACGCGTGAACGTGCTGGAATGGAAGTACGTGACGTTCACTATTCCCACTACGGTCGTATGTGTCCGATTGAAACACCTGAGGGACCGAACATTGGATTGATTAACTCCCTTTCAACATTTGCTAAAGTGAATAAATTTGGTTTTATCGAAACGCCGTATAGAAAGGTAGACCCTGAAACTGGACGCGTAACAGACCAAATTGATTACTTAACTGCAGACATTGAAGATAATTACATTGTTGCACAGGCAAATGCTGTGTTAAATGAAGATGGATCTTTTGCGGAAGAGGAAGTTGTCGGACGTTTCCAAGGTGACAACACTGTATTTAAACGTGACCAGATTGACTACATGGATGTTTCGCCGAAGCAGGTTGTTTCTGCTGCGACAGCTTGTATTCCTTTCTTGGAGAACGATGACTCGAACCGTGCGCTCATGGGAGCAAACATGCAACGACAAGCCGTTCCACTATTAGAACCTAGGTCACCACTAGTAGGAACTGGAATGGAACATGTTGCTGCAAGAGATTCTGGGGCTGCGGTGCTTGCGTCACATACAGGAATTGTTGAACATGTAGAAGCGAAAGAAATTCGTGTTCGTCGTATCGAAACGGTTGACGGCAAAGAAGTACAAGGTGATTTAACGATTCACCGTTTAGAAAACTTTATCCGTTCTAACCACGGAACTTGTTACCATCAACGACCAATTGTAAGCGTAGGGGATCGTGTAGAACCGAATGACATCCTAGCTGACGGACCGTCGATGGAACAAGGTGAACTCGCACTCGGTCGAAACGTTTTAACAGCGTTTATGACATGGGAAGGGTACAACTATGAAGACGCGATTATTATGAGTGAACGTCTCGTAAAAGACGACGATTATACTTCTGTTCATATAGAAGAGTATGAGTCTGAGGCGAGAGATACAAAGCTTGGACCTGAAGAAATTACACGCGACATTCCAAACGTTGGTGAGGAAGCACTGCGTCATTTAGATGACCGCGGAATCATCCGCATTGGTGCAGAAGTTCGCGATGGAGACATCCTCGTTGGGAAAGTAACACCTAAAGGGGTTACTGAATTAACAGCTGAAGAACGTCTTCTGCATGCAATCTTTGGTGAGAAAGCACGTGAAGTTCGCGATACATCATTGCGTGTACCACACGGAGCGGGCGGTATTGTCCTCGACGTGAAAGTGTTTAACCGTGAAGATGGCGATGAATTACCACCAGGTGTAAACCAACTTGTACGTGTTTATATCGTTCAAAAACGTAAAATTTCTGTCGGAGATAAAATGGCAGGTAGACACGGTAACAAAGGTGTTATTTCACGGATCCTTCCTGAAGAAGATATGCCATATCTTCCAGATGGTACGCCAATCGACGTCATGTTAAATCCATTAGGTGTTCCTTCGCGAATGAACATCGGACAAGTGCTTGAAATGCACCTTGGTATGGCATCACGTGCACTTGGAGTCCATATGGCTTCACCAGTCTTTGACGGTGCAAATGAAGAAGATGTTTGGGATACGATGGAAGAAGCCGGAATGGACCGTGACGGTAAAACGATTTTATACGACGGACGTTCAGGTGAACCGTTTGATAACCGTGTATCTGTCGGCGTTATGTATTTAATTAAACTTGATCATATGGTTGACGATAAACTTCACGCACGTTCAACTGGACCATATTCACTCGTTACGCAACAGCCACTTGGTGGTAAAGCCCAATTCGGTGGACAGCGTTTCGGTGAGATGGAAGTTTGGGCGCTTGAAGCTTATGGAGCTGCTTATACTTTACAAGAAATCTTAACTGTTAAGTCAGATGACGTCGTTGGACGTGTGAAGACTTACGAAGCGATTGTTAAAGGGGAAAGTGTTCCACAACCAGGTGTTCCTGAATCATTTAAAGTTCTAATTAAAGAACTTCAAAGTTTAGGACTTGATGTAAAAATGTTGACAGATAACTACGAAGAAATTGAGTTACGTGATTTAGATGAAGACGATGACACGCAACCAACAGATGCTCTAAACCTTATGAAGGCCGAGCAACAATCCTAAGTTATTAATTTTGAATCATACTTGAAGTAAGGAGAAAGTGACTGCTTTCTCCTTACTTAAAAAATCCAGTTGCCAGCGATTAGACTAAAGGGAGGTAGGCTCCTTGGTAGATGTAAACAATTTTGAGTATATGAAAATAGGACTTGCTTCATCAGATAAGATTCGTTCTTGGTCCTACGGTGAAGTGAAAAAGCCAGAAACAATTAACTATCGTACATTAAGGCCTGAAAAAGAAGGTCTTTTCTGTGAACGTATTTTCGGACCTACAAAAGATTGGGAATGTCATTGCGGAAAATATAAACGTGTCCGTTACAAAGGCGTTGTTTGTGACCGTTGCGGAGTTGAAGTAACGCGTCAAAAAGTACGTCGTGAGCGGATGGGACATATTGAACTTGCAGCCCAAGTAACACATATTTGGTATTTCAAAGGAATTCCAAGCAGGATGGGCCTCATTCTCGACATGACACCACGTGCTTTAGAGGAGATTATTTACTTTGCTTCTTATGTAGTAGTCGAACCGGCAGATACACCACTTGAAAGAAAGCAACTGCTATCTGAACAAGAGTATCGTGCATACCGTCAGAAATATGGTAATAAATTCGAAGCGATGATGGGTGCGGAAGCAATTGAGCGTCTCTTAAAAGCAATTGACTTGGACAAAGAGATGGATGCTCTAAAAGAAGAGCTGAAAACAGTTCAAGGGCAACGCCGTACACGTGCAATTAGACGTTTAGATGTCGTTGAATCATTCCGAAATTCAGGTAACCGTCCTGAATGGATGGTCCTCGAAGTATTACCGGTTATTCCACCCGAGCTTCGTCCGATGGTCCAGCTTGATGGAGGACGTTTCGCAACTTCCGACTTGAACGACTTATACCGTCGAGTTATTAACCGTAATAACCGACTAAAAAGATTACTCGATCTAGGTGCGCCTGGTATTATCGTTCAAAACGAAAAGCGTATGCTCCAAGAAGCTGTAGACGCACTTGTCGACAACGGTCGTCGCGGTCGTCCAGTTACAGGACCAGGAAACCGTCCATTAAAATCGCTTTCCCACATGTTGAAAGGTAAGCAAGGACGTTTCCGTCAAAACTTACTTGGTAAACGTGTTGATTACTCAGGTCGTTCGGTTATCGTTGTTGGTCCAAGCTTAAAAATGTACCAGTGTGGTTTACCGAAAGAAATGGCGATTGAATTATTCAAACCATTTGTGATGAAAGAACTCGTTGAGAGAGGGCTAGCACATAACATTAAGAGCGCTAAGCGAAAAATTGAACGTCTACATTCGGAAGTTTGGGACGTTTTAGAAGAAGTGATTAAAGAGCACCCGGTCTTATTGAACCGTGCACCGACACTTCATAGACTAGGGATTCAAGCGTTTGAGCCTGTCCTTGTTGAAGGGCGTGCGATTACACTACACCCACTTGTATGTACAGCTTATAACGCTGACTTTGATGGTGACCAAATGGCTGTTCACGTTCCACTCTCTGCTGAAGCACAGGCTGAAGCGCGCCTACTCATGCTAGCAGCTCAAAACATTCTGAACCCGAAAGATGGTAAGCCAGTTGTAACACCGTCTCAAGATATGGTTTTAGGAAACTATTACTTAACGTTAGAGCGTGCGGGTGCGACGGGTGAAGGTTTTGTATTCCGTGATGCAGATGAAGCGATAATCGCTTATCAGAATGGTTATATACACTTGCACACGCGAATTGCGGTACAGGCAGGGTCATTTAATAACCCGACATTCACTGAAGAGCAAAATAGTAAATTACTACTTACAACAGTAGGGAAAATTATCTTTAACGAAATTTTACCGGAATCATTCCCTTATATAAATGAACCAACATTAGCCAACTTGCAAGTTCAAACACCAGAGAAGTATTTTGTTTCAGGAACAGAAGATATCAAGGAACTGTTAAAAGAAACAGAGTTAGTTGGACCGTTTAAAAAGGGCATACTCGGTGATATTATCGCTGAGATTTTCAAACGTTTCCATATTACCGAAACGTCGAAAATGCTTGACCGCATGAAGGATTTAGGGTTTACGTACTCAACACGTGCTGGATTGACAGTCGGAATGTCCGACATTATCGTCCTTCCAAACAAGGATGAACTTCTAGACGAAACACAAAGTAAAGTAGATAATGTCTTGAAGCAATTCCGTCGTGGTCTGATTACGGAAGAAGAGCGTTACGATCGCGTAATTGCTTACTGGAGTGCTGTTAGAGATGATATTCAAGAGAAGCTGATGGAATCTCTAGATAACTCAAACCCGATTTATATGATGAGTAACTCCGGAGCACGTGGTAACGTTTCTAACTTTACGCAGCTTGCGGGTATGCGTGGTTTGATGGCCAACCCGGCTGGACGGATTATTGAACTTCCAATTAAATCTTCGTTCCGTGAAGGGCTAACCGTTCTTGAGTACTTTATTTCGACGCACGGTGCGCGTAAAGGACTTGCGGATACAGCGCTGAAAACTGCTGACTCAGGTTACTTAACACGTCGACTTGTTGACGTTGCACAAGATGTCATTGTTCGTGAAGATGAGTGTGGCACTGACCGCGGTTTAGAAATCGGTGCGTTAATGGAAGGTACTGAAGTAATCGAACGCCTTGACGAACGTATTGTTGGTCGTCATACAAAGAAAACAATTTATCATCCAGAAACAGGCAAGAAGATTCTTGAGAAAAATGCGCTGGTTACAGAAGATACAGCACGTATCATCATAGAAGCAGGTATTGAAAGAGTAACAATTCGCTCTGCATTCACTTGTGATACAAAACATGGTGTGTGTAAGAAGTGTTACGGCATCAACTTAGCAACTGGCGAAAAAGTTGAAGTTGGAGAAGCGGTTGGAATTATTGCTGCTCAATCTATCGGTGAGCCTGGTACACAGTTAACGATGCGTACTTTCCATACAGGTGGAGTTGCTGGGGATGACATTACACAAGGTCTTCCACGTATCCAAGAAATTTTCGAAGCGCGTAATCCGAAAGGTAAGGCGATAATTTCGGAAATTAAAGGAACCGTTACTGCGATTGATGAAATCCGTGAAGGTCAACATGAAATTACTGTTGAAGGTAAAGTTGAAACAAGAAAATACCTTGGACCGTACAATGCACGCTTTACTGTACAGGTTGGCGATGTAGTCGACCGTGGTGAGTCGCTAACGGAAGGTTCGATTGATCCAAAAGAACTTATTGTTGTGAAAGACGTTGCAACAGTTCAAGAGTACCTATTGAAAGAAGTACAAAAAGTTTACCGCATGCAAGGTGTTGAAATCGGCGATAAGCACGTTGAAGTGATGGTTCGTCAAATGTTACGTAAAGTGCATATTATTGAAGCAGGAAACACAGATTTACTTCCTGGTTCACTCGTTGATATTCACCAGTTTGCGGAGGCAAATAATAAAATGTTTGAAGAAGGCAAAGTGCCAGCAACTTGTAGACCAGTTATTCTTGGAATTACAAAAGCTTCGCTTGAAACTGAATCCTTCTTATCTGCAGCATCCTTCCAGGAGACAACGCGTGTCCTAACAGATGCAGCAATTAGAGGTAAGATGGATGAGCTACTTGGCCTGAAAGAGAACGTGATTATTGGTAAGCTTGTTCCGGCAGGTACGGGAATGCAGCGATATCGTCAAATTGAAATTGAAAAGAATGATTTGGAAAACGCTGGAGAAACTGCAACTGCGGAATGAACGAAATAACTTACGGGGGGAGTTAAAATAATCCCCCCAAAGTTTTTCTTTCGTGTTGACAGTCAGGAAAAAAGATGATAATATACAAAAGGTTGATAGTTACATGTCTGTGCTTTGGAGGATATGAAAATGTCTTATGAAAAAGTAAAACAGGCAAAGAAGACGATCATCGGTATAAAGCAAACAGTAAAAGCAATTCAAGCAGGCAAGGTAGCGGAAGTTATCATTGCTCAGGATATAGAAGAACGGATTACTCAACAATTGTTAGAAGTAACCAATGAATATTCGATTCCTGTGACTTATGTTGCTTCAAGAAAACAGCTTGGAGAAGCATCTGGCATTGCGGTCGGTACAACCGTTGTTGCAATTACTGAATAAATGTTTTTGTGCAGTTTATGCACAAAACTTGTTTTTACCCAAAAATGAACCACCTGGATGTGTGGTCTTATGAAATGGAAAACGAGAGGAGGAAAAAACGATGCCTACAATTAACCAATTGGTTCGCAAAGGACGTAGATCAAAAGTTTCTGGTTCAAAATCACCTGCTCTTGGAAAAAGCTATAACAGCTTTAAAAAGACGATGACGGATGTTAACTCTCCACAAAAGCGTGGCGTTTGTACACGTGTTGGAACAATGACACCGAAGAAGCCGAACTCAGCCCTACGTAAATATGCACGTGTACGTCTAACAAACCAACTAGAAGTGAACGCTTATATCCCAGGTGAGGGACATAACCTTCAAGAGCACAGTGTTGTACTTATCCGTGGTGGACGTGTGAAAGACTTACCGGGTGTTCGTTACCATGTTGTACGTGGTGCGCTTGATACTGCTGGAGTTACTGGCCGTATGCAAAGTCGTTCTATGTACGGTGCGAAAAAGCCGAAAGAAAAGAAATAATAAAACTTATTTAAGTGAAGTTGCATAAAACCCAGCTGGTAATCATTGTGCAAAATACTTAATTCCAAAATAAAAGAAATATTTGAAAGGAGGACAAAAACATGCCTCGTAAAGGTCCTGTAGCTAAACGTGATGTACTACCAGATCCGATTTATAACTCGAAACTTGTTTCACGTCTTATAAACTCAATGATGGTAGATGGTAAGAAAGGTACTTCTCAAAAAATTCTATACGGTGCGTTCGAACTTGTAAAAGAACGTTCTGGAAAAGATCCATTAGAAGTATTTGAAGCAGCACTTGAAAATGTAATGCCGGTTCTTGAAGTGCGCGCACGCCGTGTTGGTGGAGCGAACTACCAAGTTCCAGTAGAAGTACGTCCTGAGCGTCGTACAACACTAGGCTTACGTTTCTTCGTTAACTATTCTCGTCAACGCGGTGAGAAAACAATGGAAGAGCGTCTAGCTAACGAAATTTTAGATGCTTCAAACAACACTGGTGCTTCCGTTAGAAGACGTGAAGAACTACACAAAATGGCAGAAGCGAACAAAGCTTTCGCTCACTACCGTTGGTAAGTTGAAGTTATATATAACTCTTAACCGAGATGGAAGGAGATTGACAACATGGCTAGAGAGTTCTCCTTAGAGAATACTCGTAACATCGGAATCATGGCTCACATCGATGCTGGTAAAACAACAACGACTGAGCGTATCCTTTATTACACAGGTCGTATTCATAAGCTTGGTGAAACCCACGAAGGTGCATCTCAAATGGACTGGATGGAGCAAGAGCAGGAGCGTGGAATTACAATCACTTCTGCGGCGACAACAGCTCAATGGAAAGGGCACCGTGTTAACATCATTGATACACCAGGTCACGTGGACTTCACAGTTGAAGTTGAACGTTCCCTACGTGTACTTGATGGTGCGGTAACGGTTCTAGATGCTCAATCGGGTGTTGAGCCACAAACTGAAACAGTATGGCGTCAAGCGACAAACTATAACGTTCCACGTTTAGTATTCGTTAACAAGATGGACAAGACTGGTGCGGACTTCCACTATGCAGTAGGAACAGTTCGTGAACGTCTAGGTGCAAACGTACATCCAATCCAATTACCAATTGGTGCGGAAGACGAATTCAGTGCAATTATTGACCTTGTAGAAATGAAAGCTACTTTCTACGGCGATGACTTCGGAAATGATGTTGAAGTAAAAGACATTCCTGAAGAATATCTTGCTGAAGCTGAAGAGTACCGTGAGAGTCTAATTGAAGCAATTGTTGAATTCGACGAAGACCTTATGGAAAAATACTTAGGTGGCGAAGAGCTAACTGTAGAAGAACTTAAAGCAGCAATTCGTAAAGCAACACTTGATGTTGAATTTTACCCTGCCGTTTGTGGAACAGCTTTCAAAAACAAAGGTGTTCAACTAGTTCTTGATGCAGTAATCGACTACTTACCAGCTCCAACTGATATCGAAGCGATTGCTGGATTTAATCCTGAAGACAACGAAGAGACAACTCGTCCTGCTGATGACAACGGTCCGTTCTCGGCACTGGCGTTTAAAGTTATGACGGATCCTTATGTTGGTAAACTAACATTCTTCCGTGTGTACTCTGGTACATTGAAGTCAGGATCTTACGTACGTAACACAACGAAAGATAAGCGTGAGCGTGTAGGTCGTATCCTACAAATGCATGCTGACTCTCGTGAAGAAATTGCAGAAGTTCACGCTGGAGACATTGCAGCTGCAGTTGGCCTAAGAGACACTGGTACTGGTGACACACTATGTGATGAAAAAGCGCCTGTTATCTTAGAGTCGATGGAATTCCCTGAACCGGTTATTTCCGTTGCAATCGAACCAAAAACAAAAGCTGACCAAAGTAAAATGGGTGAAGCTCTTGCGAAACTTCAAGAGGAAGACCCGACGTTCAGAGCACATACAGATGAAGAAACTGGCGAAGTAATTATTGCTGGTATGGGTGAATTACACTTAGACGTTCTAGTTGACCGTCTACGTCGTGAGTTCGGCGTTGAAGCTAACGTTGGAGCACCACAAGTATCTTACCGTGAAACATTCCGTCAAGCAGCGGAAGTTGAAGGTAAGTTCGTTCGTCAATCTGGTGGTCGTGGACAATACGGTCACGTATGGGTTGAATTCTCTCCAAACGAAGAAGGAGCAGGATTCGAATTCATCGATAACATCGTTGGAGGAACAGTTCCACGTGAATATATCGGTTCTGTTGAAGAAGGTATCCGTGATTCACTGGATAACGGTGTAATTGCAGGATATCCACTAATCGATATTAAAGCACGTCTATATGACGGTTCTTACCATGATGTTGACTCTAACGAAATGGCGTTTAAGATTGCTGGTTCTATGGCACTGAAAAACGCTGCTTCAAAAGTTAACCCAGTACTTCTTGAGCCAATGATGAAAGTAGAAATCCAAATCCCTGAGGAATACTTAGGTGATATTATGGGTGATGTTACTTCTCGTCGTGGTCGCGTTGAAGGAATGGAAGCACGTGGTAACTCACAAATGGTTAATGCGATGGTTCCACTTGCTGAAATGTTTGGATACGCAACTTCATTGCGTTCTAACACACAAGGTCGCGGAGTCTTCTCAATGGTATTTGACCACTATGAAGAGGTTCCAAAATCAATCGCTGAAGAAGTTATTAAAAAGAATACTGCTGAATAATTGTAATTCACTCTTGTTTTCAGTATAAATAAGCTATAGAGTATAGGTAACTGGAGATTAATCTCCAGTACCTATAAAAATAAAAAACTTTCATATATTTAAGGAGGCTTTCCATAATGGGTAAAGAAAAATTTGATCGTTCAAAAACACATGCGAACATCGGAACAATTGGTCACGTTGACCATGGTAAAACTACACTTACAGCTGCAATTGCAACAGTTCTAGCGAAAAGACTAGGTGGAGAAGCACAATCTTACGACCAAGTTGACAACGCGCCAGAAGAGAGAGAGCGTGGAATCACAATCAACACGTCTCACATCGAGTACGAAACTGAAAACCGTCACTATGCACACGTTGACTGCCCAGGTCACGCGGACTACGTTAAAAACATGATCACTGGTGCAGCACAAATGGACGGTGGAATCCTAGTTGTATCTGCAGCTGACGGTCCAATGCCACAAACACGTGAGCATATCCTACTTTCTAAAAACGTAGGTGTTCCATACCTAGTTGTATTCATGAACAAATGTGACATGGTTGACGACGAAGAACTACTTGAGTTAGTAGAAATGGAGATCCGTGATCTTCTATCTGAGTATGACTTCCCAGGCGATGACATCCCTGTAATCCAAGGTTCAGCGCTTAAAGCACTTGAAGGCGACGAAGCATACGAAGACAAAATCATCGAACTAATGGCGGCTGTTGACGAGTACATCCCAACACCACCACGTGAAACTGACAAGCCATTCATGATGCCTGTTGAGGACGTATTCTCAATCACAGGTCGTGGTACAGTTGCAACTGGACGCGTTGAGCGTGGAGAAGTAACTGTTGGTGACACAGTTGACATCATTGGTATCGTTGACGAAGCAAAATCTACAACTGTTACAGGAGTAGAGATGTTCCGTAAACTACTTGACTATGCTCAAGCTGGTGACAACATCGGTGCACTTCTTCGTGGAGTAGCACGTGAAGATATCCAACGTGGACAAGTACTTGCTAAGCCAGGTTCAATCGTTCCACACACTAAGTTCAAATCAGAAGTTTATGTTCTTTCAAAAGAAGAGGGTGGACGTCATACTCCATTCTTCTCTAACTACCGTCCACAGTTCTACTTCCGTACAACGGACGTAACTGGTGTTATCGAACTTCCAGAAGGCGTAGAAATGGTTATGCCTGGAGATAACATTGAAATGGTAGTAGAGTTAATTGCACCAATCGCTCTTGAAGAAGGTACACGTTTCTCTATCCGTGAGGGTGGACGTACTGTAGGTTCAGGCGTTGTATCTACAATCGAAAAATAATTTTAAATATGAAACTCCCACCGGCGCCGGTGGGAGTTTTTTTGTTTTATAGCTATTTATATATTTGTATTGGAAGGAATATAATTCGTTTGCCACGAAACCTTGCAACGTATTCAGCATAGTACATAACATAATCCGAAAAGTATACAACGTTTTCTAGAAACGTTGCAACGCTCGCGAGACCTTGCAACGTATTCAGCATAGTACATAACATAATCCGAAAAGTATACAACGTTTTCTCGAAACATTGCAACGCTCACTAAACCTTGCAACGTATTCAGCATAGTACATAACATAATCCGAAAAGTATGCAACGTTTACTAGAAACGTTGCAATGCTCGCGAAACCCCGCAATGTATTCAGCATAGTACATAACATAATCCGAAAAGTATGCAACGTTTTCTCGAAACGTTACAACGCTCACTAAACCTTGCAACGTATTCAGCGTAGTACATAACATGATCCGAAAAGTATGCAACGTTTTCTCGAAACGTTGCAACGCTCACTAAACCCCGCAACGTATTTCGTAAAGTACACAACGCTCCGCCAAAAGGTCACAACACTACTAAAACCACTAACCATTAACCATTAATTCTGGTGATATTGACTCTCAATGCCTACTAGTCCATTACTAAAACAACCGATAGTGATTGTTGGCGCCTGCATCTGGCAATACTAAGTATAAACAATTAAATAACAACGAGAAAACTTTTAAAATGCTATTGACAGATATATTATCCTCTGATAAATTAGTAACATACTTTATTGCTTTAGCACACTAAAGTTAATTGGGAGGAAAAAGAGATGAATGCAGTAATACTAGCAGTACTTATCATGTTAATTCTTAGTTTAGTGCGAGTGAATGTTGTTTTAGCGCTCGTTATAGGTGCATTCGTAGGTGGGATCACTGGTGGACTGTCATTTGAAGACACGATTGCCTCGTTTACAGGTGGTTTAGGCGCAGGGGCCACTATTGCTCTTAGTTATGGATTATTAGGTGGATTTGCAGTAGCAATTTCCCAAACTGGAATTCCGCAATTACTCGTTAATGCGATGTTACGAATTGTGAACAAGGACGGAGAACAAAATCGAAAAGCTTTGGGAAAGGTATTAGTCATATTAGTTCTTTTATTGATGGCTGTCTTCTCGCAAAACTTAATACCGATTCATATAGCATTTATTCCGCTTCTCGTTCCGCCGATATTACACGTTTTAAATATGTTGAAAATAGATAGAAGACTTATCGCTTGTGTGTTAGCATTTGGTCTTACGACGCCATATATTTTGCTTCCTTATGGATTCGGATTTATATTCCATGAAATTATTGCAAATCAAATGGCGGCAGCAGGTTTACAAATTAATATGGCTGATATTCCAAAAGCGATGGCCATACCAGTTGTTGGTCTCTTAGTAGGTTTACTTGTTGCAATCTTTATTTCTTACCGTAAACCAAGAGAGTATGAAGATATGGATTCGGATAAGGATATGGAAGTAGCTGCTTCTCCAAAAGTTGAACTAAAAACACGTAATATCTTTTTTACAGTAGCTGCACTTATTGGTACATTAGCTGTTCAAATTCCAACGCAATCTATGATTGCTGGTGCAGTTACCGGGATTGCTATACTTTATATAACGGGAGCATTAAAATGGAAAGATGCAGATGATCTATTAAATGAAGGAATGCGAATGATGGCATTTGTCGGTTTCGTTATGATTACAGCAAACGGGTTCGCTGCTGTACTGCAAGAAACGGGTCATGTCGTTACATTAGTACAAAGTACGAGTGAAATACTTGGTGATAATAAAGCTCTAGCAGCGTTTCTGATGTTACTAGTAGGGCTTATTGTAACGATGGGAATTGGTTCTTCATTTGCAACGATTCCTATTATCGCATCCATATTCGTTCCGCTCAGTGTAGCGTTCGGTTTTAGTCCGATGGCAATTGTTGCGCTAATCGGTACAGCGGGGGCGCTTGGCGATGCCGGTTCACCAGCTTCGGACTCAACGCTTGGACCAACGGCGGGTTTAAATGTTGACGGACAACATAATCACATATGGGATACTTGTGTACCAACTTTCCTACACTTTAATATTCCGTTACTTATTTTCGGCTGGATAACAATTATGTTTTTTGGTTAAATAAAAACAATGTTTAGACTACTTGCCTAACTATTGCATCTCGTTACGGTTACTATTATAATGATTAAAGCAAAGAAAAGAATTTCGCCAAAAGACTTGCGGAATACTTTTTCCTTGTGTATAATGTTGAATGTTGCTCTTTGACTGCGATGAAGCGAGAGGTTGCCGACACACCCGGCCGCATTGCCATGGCGGGTATGTGGGAAATTTTCGTGGAGAATGTCTATTAATTAGGCGAGAGGGAGGGAAAGTAATGGCAAAACAAAAGATTCGTATTCGTTTAAAAGCTTATGATCACAGTGTCTTAGATCAATCAGCTGAAAAAATCGTAGAAACTGCAAAGCGTTCAGGTGCAAGTGTATCGGGTCCGATTCCACTACCAACTGAAAGATCAGTTTACACAGTGCTTCGTTCAGTGCACGTAAACAAAGATTCACGTGAACAGTTCGAAATGCGTACGCATAAACGTTTGATTGATATCGTTAATCCGACACCACAAACTGTCGATGCATTAATGAAACTAGATTTACCATCAGGCGTAGACATTGAAATCAAACTATAATCTATAGAAAATTTAACAATAATACAGGAGGTGTGACGAATGACCAAAGGAATCTTAGGAAGAAAAGTCGGTATGACGCAAATCTTTGCTGAAAACGGCGATCTTATCCCAGTAACAGTAATTGAAGCTACTCCAAACATCGTTTTACAAAAGAAGACGGTTGAAACGGACGGTTACAATTCGGTACAATTAGGATTTGATGATAAACGTGATAAGCTTGCAAACAAGCCGGAAAAAGGACATGTTGCAAAAGCTGAAACTGCACCTAAGCGCTTCATCCGCGAATTCCGTGGATTGGACGTTAACGCACACGAGGTTGGTCAGGAAGTCAAAGTCGATACATTTGCAGAAGGCGATGTAATTGACGTTACAGGAGTTACAAAAGGTAAAGGATTCCAGGGTGTTATCAAACGCCACGGATACAAAATTGGTTTCATGAGCCACGGATCACGTTTCCACCGCTCACCAGGTTCAATCGGTTCTGTTGATGCTCAGCGCGTATTCAAAGGAAAGAAACTTCCAGGACGCATGGGTACAAAAACAGTAACAATCCAAAACCTTGAAGTTGTAAAAGTTGACGCAGAGCGTAACTTACTACTAGTTAAAGGTAATGTTCCAGGCGCACGTAAATCACTTGTAGAAGTGAACAGCGCAATCAAAGGGAACAAGTAATTAAAGGAAGGAGGAAGTTAGAATGTCTAAAGTATCGGTACTAAGTCAAACAGGTTCTTCAGTTGGTGACATCGAACTAAACGAAGCTATCTTCGGAATCGAGCCAAATGAAGCAGTATTGTTTGAAGCAGTGGTCCAACAACGTGCATCATTACGTCAAGGTAACCACAAAGTGAAAAACCGTTCAGAAGTAGCGGGCGGTGGGCGCAAGCCATGGCGTCAAAAAGGTACAGGTCGTGCTCGTCAAGGTTCGATCCGTTCACCACAATGGCGTGGAGGCGGTGTTGTATTCGGTCCAACACCAAGAAGCTATGCTTACAAACTACCTAGAAAAGTTCGTAGACTAGCGCTACTATCGGGACTATCTTCAAAAGTACGTGAAGAGAACTTAATCGTTCTTGACGAACTGAAATTTGAAGCTCCGAAAACAAAAGATTTCGTCCAAGTATTAACGGATCTTTCAATCGAGAAAAAAGCATTATTTGTTACTGCTGACCTAGATGAAACGGTAGCATTATCTGCTCGTAACATCCCTGGAGTAACAGTTATCACTGCTGAAGGTATCAACGTGTTAGACCTCGTTGGACACGAAAAACTTGTGATGACAAAAGCAGCTGTAGAAAAAGTAGAGGAGGTGCTTGGTTAATGGAAGCACGTGAAATCTTGAAACGTCCGGTCATTACCGAGCGTTCTTCTGAGCAAATGGAATTCAATAAATACACATTCGAAGTTGACACACGCGCAAACAAGACGCAAGTCAAAGACGCTGTCGAAGAAATCTTCGGTGTTACAGTAGAAAAAGTTAACATCATGAACTACAAAGGGAAGTTCAAGCGTATGGGAAGACATGCAGGATATACAAACAAACGCCGTAAAGCAATTGTTACATTAACTGCTGATTCAAACGACATCGAACTTTTCGAAATCTAATCGTAACGACTTCGTTACATGAAATATTATAAGGAGGGACAACAATGGCGATTAAAAAATACAAGCCTACTTCTAACGGACGTCGTAATATGACTTCTTCAGATTTCTCTGCGATCACAACAGATAAGCCAGAAAAATCACTATTGAAGCCAATTACTCGTAAAGGCGGACGTAACAACACAGGCAGAACTACAGTTCGTCACCAAGCGGGCGGACATAAACGCCAATACCGTGTCATCGATTTCCAACGTCGAAAAGATGACATTCCAGGACGCGTTGCTACGATCGAATACGATCCAAACCGTTCAGCAAACATCGCATTAATTAACTATGCAGATGGAGAGAAAAGATACATTCTTGCTCCGAAAGGTCTAGAAGTTGGAATGACAGTTATGTCAGGTCCAAACGCAGACGCAAGAGTAGGAAACGCATTACCACTTGAAAATGTTCCAATGGGTTCAACAATTCATAACATCGAATTGAAACCAGGAAAAGGTGGTCAACTCGTTCGTTCAGCTGGTACATCAGCACAAGTTCTTGGACGTGAAGGAAAGTATGTTCTTGTACGTCTCCAATCTGGTGAAGTACGTATGATTTTAGCTGCTTGCCGTGCAACAATCGGTCAAGTTGGTAACGAACAACACGAACTTATTAATATCGGTAAAGCAGGCCGTTCACGCTGGTTAGGTAAGCGTCCAGCAGTCCGTGGTTCTGTAATGAACCCGAACGATCACCCACACGGTGGGGGAGAAGGGCGTACTGGTATCGGGATGCCTTCACCACTTACACCATGGGGCAAACCAACACTTGGTTACAAAACACGTAAGAAATCCAATAAATCCGATAAGTACATCGTTCGTCGTCGTAAAAAATAAATTATACGCACTGCGGTTCAATGACTGGACCGTAGTACAAACAGGGAGGGAGGTTCCGACATGGGCCGCAGCTTGAAAAAAGGACCTTTTGCAGATGATCATCTAATGAAAAAAGTAGATGCACAAAAAGGATCAGAAAGAAAGCAAGTTATTAAAACTTGGTCAAGACGTTCCACGATCTTCCCATCATTTATCGGTCAAACGATTGCAGTTTATGATGGACGTAAACATGTACCTGTTTACATCACAGAAGATATGGTTGGTCATAAATTAGGTGAATTTGCACCTACACGTACATTTAGAAATCACGGTGGCGACGACAAGAAGACAGGTCGCTAATTGAGAGGAGGTTATTCTGATGCAACAAGCAAAAGCTACTGCCAGCACAGTCCGTATTGCTCCTCGCAAAGTCCGTTTAGTCGTTGATCTTATCCGAGGGAAGAAAATCGGTGAAGCTGTGGCAATTCTACGCCTGACGCAAAAAGCGGCATCTCCGGTTGTAGAAAAAGTTTTACAATCAGCAATCGCAAACGCTGAGCATAACTATGAAATGGACGTCGAGAACTTAGTTGTTAGCGAAGTATATGTTAACGAAGGTCCGACTATGAAACGTTTCCGCCCACGCGCACAGGGGCGTGCAAGTGCGATTAACAAGCGTACAAGTCACATCACTGTCGTGGTAGCAGAAAAGAAGGAGGGATAATTCGTGGGTCAAAAAATAAATCCTAACGGTTTACGGGTAGGTATCATCCGTGACTGGGAATCGAAATGGTATGCAGAAAAAGATTATGCAACACTGTTGCACGAAGACTTAAAAATTCGTGAATTCATTGACAAACAATTAATCGATGCATCTGTATCGAAAGTAGAAATCGAACGTGCTGCAAAGCGTGTAAACATTTCAATTCACACTGCGAAACCTGGAATGGTCATTGGTAAAGGTGGGTCTGAAGTTGAGGCTCTCCGTAAAAAGCTAAATGCAATTACAGGCAAACGTGTACACATTAATATTGTTGAAGTTAAACGTGCTGACCTTGATGCGAAATTAGTCGCTGAAAACATTGCACGTCAATTAGAAGGTCGTGTTTCTTTCCGTCGTGTTCAAAAGCAAGCAATCCAACGTACGATGCGTGCTGGAGCAAAAGGAATTAAAACACAAGTTTCTGGACGTCTTGGCGGTGCAGACATCGCTCGTGCAGAAGGGTACAATGAAGGATCTGTTCCTCTTCATACTTTACGTGCTGACATTGATTACGCACACGCTGAAGCCGACACAACATTCGGTAAACTTGGCGTTAAAGTATGGATTTATAAAGGAGAAGTCCTTCCGACATTAAAGAACTCAAAGGAAGGAGGCAACTGATATGTTAATGCCTAAACGCGTGAAATATCGTAACGTATTCCGTGGAAACTTACGTGGTAAAACAAAAGGTGGCGCTACAGTTGGATTTGGTGAATACGGTCTCCAAGCTACTGAAGCTGGTTGGATTACAAGCCGCCAAATTGAAGCAGCACGTATCGCAATGACACGTTATATGAAACGTGGCGGTAAAGTGTGGATCAACATTTTCCCACACAAACCATATACGAAAAAGCCTCTTGAGGTTCGTATGGGTGCCGGTAAAGGTGCTGTAGAAGGCTGGGTAGCAGTTGTTAAACCTGGTCGTGTAATGTTTGAAATTGCAGGTGTTGATGAAGAGGTTGCTCGTGAAGCACTTCGTCTTGCATCTCACAAGCTTCCTGTTAAAAGCAAGTTTGTAAAACGTGAAGAAATTGGTGGTGAATCTAATGAAAGCTAAAGAAATCCGTGAACTCACAACTGCAGAAATCGAGCAAGAAGTAAAGTCACTGAAAGAAGAGCTTTTCAACCTTCGCTTCCAATTGGCGACAGGTCAATTAGAAAACACGGCACGCATCGGTAAAGTTCGTAAATCGATTGCGCGCATGAAAACCGTAATACGTCAAAGAGAAATCAGTGCCAATAACTGATGAAGGAGGTACAATTCATGACTGAGCGTAACCAACGTAAGGTTTATACAGGACGTGTTGTATCAGACAAAAATGATAAAACAATTACTGTTATGATTGAAACGTATAAAAAGCATACTTTATACGGAAAACGTGTAAAGCATTCTAAGAAATTCCAAGTCCACGATGAATTGAACGAAGCAAAAATGGGCGATACAGTTCGAATTATGGAAACTCGTCCACTTTCTAAGTCAAAACGCTTCCGCCTCGTTGAAATTGTGGAAAAAGCAATCGTTATTTAATAAAGTTCGGATAGCATAATCCGAGAGGAGGTAGCCTAAATGATCCAACAAGAAAGCCGTATGAAAGTCGCTGACAACTCCGGCGCTCGTGAAGTTCTTACAATCAAAGTTCTTGGTGGTACTGGACGTAAAACTGCCAATATTGGTGATATCGTTGTTTGTTCAGTGAAAAAAGCAACACCAGGTGGCGTTGTTAAGAAGGGCGAAGTCGTAAAGGCAGTTATAGTCCGTACGAAAAGTGGAGTTCGTCGCGATGACGGAACATATATTACATTCGATGAGAACGCATGCGTAATCATCAGAGATGATAAGAGCCCAAGAGGAACACGTATTTTTGGACCTGTTGCACGTGAGCTACGTGACAACAATTTCATGAGAATCATTTCTCTTGCTCCAGAAGTACTTTAATTTGACAGTTCCAAACAAGGAGGTGCGATACAATGCATGTTAAAAAAGGCGATAAAGTAAGAGTTATTTCGGGCAAAGATAAAGGCAAAGATGGCGTTATCTTAGCAGGTTTCCCGGGGAAAGATCGCGTGCTTGTTGAAGGTGTTAACATCGTCAAAAAACATACGAAACCTAACCAGGAGAATCCTCAAGGCGGAATCGTGAGCGTAGAAGCTCCAATTCACGTTTCAAACGTCATGCTTATTGATCCGAAATCAGGTGAACCTACACGCGTAGGATACACATTCGAAGAAAAAGTAATCGACGGTGAAAATTACCTCGTAAAATATCGTGTTGCAAAAAAATCTGGCGAAATTATTGACCAGGTTAGCAAAAAAGAAATCAAAGGTGAGAAAGGAGGTTCTTCGGATTGAGTCGTTTTAAAGAGAAGTTCGAAAAAGAAATCACACCTGCTTTAATGAGCAAGTTTGAATATACATCTGTAATGCAAGTTCCTAAAGTAGAAAAAATCGTTATCAACATGGGTGTTGGCGATGCTGTACAAAACTCAAAAGCGCTTGACGCTGCAGTTGAAGACTTAACAACGATTTCTGGTCAAAAGCCAGTCATTACTCGTGCTAAAAAATCAATCGCTGGTTTCCGTCTTCGTGAAGGAATGCCAATCGGAACGAAAGTTACATTACGTGGAGAGCGTATGTATGAGTTCCTTGATAAATTAGTTACGATTGCACTACCACGTGTTCGTGACTTCCGCGGTGTTTCTAAGAGAGCATTCGACGGTCGTGGAAACTATACATTAGGGGTTAAAGAACAACTTATCTTCCCTGAGATCGATTATGATAAAGTTTCTAAAATCCGTGGTATGGACATCAACATCGTTACAACTGCTAACTCGGACGAAGAAGCTCATGAGTTATTAAAGCAGTTCGGTATGCCGTTCCAGAAGTAAAAGAGAGGGAGGCGAAATCATGGCTAAAAAATCAATGGTAGCCAAACAAAAACGTAAGGCGAAATTTAAAGTGCAGGAATACACACGTTGTGAGCGTTGTGGACGTCCGCATTCCGTATATCGCAAATTTATGCTTTGCCGTATTTGTTTCCGCGAATTAGCTTATAAGGGACAAATTCCTGGCGTTAAAAAAGCAAGCTGGTAATCCCCAAAATATGGGAAGGAGGTCAATAGAATGACAATGAGTGATCCGGTAGCAGATATGCTTACACGCATTCGTAACGCGAACATGGTTCGTCACGAAAAGCTTGAAGTACCTGCTTCAAACATGAAAAGAGAAATTGCTGAAATCTTAAAACGTGAAGGTTTTGTCCGTGACGTTGAATTCGTCAAAGACAATAAGCAAGGAATCATCCGTATTTTCCTTAAATATGGTCAAAACAACGAGCGTGTTATTACAGGCCTAAAACGTATTTCAAAACCAGGTCTTCGTGTTTATGCACAAACGAACGAAGTTCCTAAAGTTTTAAATGGTCTTGGTATCGCCCTCGTTTCAACATCACACGGTCTCCTAACAGACAAGGAAGCACGTGCGAAGCAAGTAGGCGGAGAAATCGTAGCTTACGTTTGGTAATACTGAGCAAATGAATGGAGGTGCAATTAATGTCCCGTATTGGAAAAAAGCCAATTGAAGTACCTGCTGACGTAACAGTTACAATTGCAGAAGGAAACTTTGTTACAGTAAAAGGTCCAAAAGGCGAATTATCAAATCAGTTAAATGAAGAAATTAAAATCGAACAAGAAGGCAACGTGATCACATTGGTCCGTCCTTCTGAGTCGAAAGAACACCGCTCCATCCATGGAACGACTCGTTCACTTCTCGACAATATGGTAACAGGAGTTTCAAAAGGGTTTGAACGTTCACTTCAACTTGTTGGGGTAGGTTACCGTGCACAACTTCAAGGTAAGAAACTTGTTTTGAACGTAGGTTACTCGCATCCGGTTGAGTTCACACCGGAAGAAGGAATTGAAATCGAAGTTCCAGAAAACACGAAAATTACGATTCGCGGTATCGACAAAGAGCGTGTTGGTGCACTTGCATCTAACATTCGTCAAGTTCGTCCACCAGAGCCATACAAAGGCAAAGGGGTTCGTTACCAAGGCGAGCGCGTACGTAGTAAAGAAGGAAAAACTGGTAAATAATGCCGCTTAAGGCATCTTGGAAGGAGTGACCACGATGATTACGAAAAATGATAAAAACGCTGTTCGTAAAAAGCGTCATTCACGCGTACGTACAAAAGTAAGCGGAACAGCAACACGTCCACGTTTAAACGTATACCGTTCAAACAAGCATATCTATGCTCAGTTGATCGATGACGTAAACGGTGTAACGATTGCGAGCGCTTCGACTATGGACAAAGCGTTTGAATCCGATACTAAAGCGAATGCAGAAGCTGCTGCAAAAGTTGGCGAATTAATCGCGAAAAAAGCCGTTGAGAAAGATCTTAAATCGGTTGTATTCGACCGTGGCGGTTACCTATTTCACGGCCGTGTAAAGGCTCTTGCAGATGCTGCACGTGAAAATGGTCTGGAATTTTAATTAAGAGGGAGGGACACATTTAATGCGTCGTAATGATCAGAACAAAAGTGAGTTTGAAGAACGCGTAGTTACGATTAACCGAGTAGCAAAAGTTGTAAAAGGTGGACGTCGTTTCCGTTTTACTGCTCTTGTTGTTGTCGGTGATAAAAATGGCCGAGTTGGTTTCGGAACAGGAAAAGCTCAAGAAGTTCCAGAAGCAATTCGTAAAGCAATTGAAAATGCTAAGAAGAACCTAATTGAAGTACCAATGGTAAGAGGAACTACTCCACATGAAATTCTTGGACGTTTCGGTGCAGGGCAAGTTCTAATTAAACCTGCAGCGCCTGGTACAGGAGTTATCGCAGGCGGACCTGTCCGTGCTGTACTCGAATTAGCAGGAATCACAGACATTCTTTCTAAATCTTTAGGATCAAGCACACCAATTAACATGGTACGTGCAACAATCCAAGGACTTGAAAGCTTGAAGCGTGCGGAAGATGTAGCAAACTTACGCGGAAAAACTGTAGAAGAACTGCTAGGTTAAGGGGGGAAAGACGATGGCTAAAAAACTTGAAATCACCCTTACGAAAAGCGTGATTGGTTCAAAACCAGCACAACGTAAAACAGTAGAAGCTCTAGGGCTTAAGAAAATTAATCAAACAGTTGCTCACGAAGACAACGTCGCAATTCGTGGCATGATTAATAGAGTGTCTCACTTAGTCACAGTAAACGAACTATAATTCCTATTTTTCTATTTAAGGAGGTGCCAATGAAATGAAATTACACGAAATGAAACCAGCTGTTGGTGCACGTAAATCCCGTAAACGTATCGGACGTGGAATCGGTTCTGGCTACGGAAAAACTTCCGGTAAAGGTCATAAAGGACAAAACGCTCGTTCAGGCGGTGGCGTACGTCTTGGATTCGAAGGTGGACAAACACCACTTTTCCAACGACTTCCTAAACGTGGCTTTACTAACATAAATCGCAAAGATTATGCTGTTGTGAACCTTGACAAGCTAAACCTATTCGATGAAGGCACGGAAGTAACACCTGAATTGCTGCTTGAATCAGGAGTTGTAAGCAAAGCGAAATCAGGAATTAAAATTCTTGGTAACGGTAAACTTGAAAAGAAGCTTACAGTAAAAGCTCATAAATTCTCTGCTACTGCTAAAGAAGCAATCGAACAAGCAGGCGGGCAAACAGAGGTGATTTAATGTTTCAGACAATCTCTAACTTTATGCGCGTTAAAGATATTAGAAATAAAATCCTCTTTACATTGCTCGTGTTAATTGCTTTTAGACTGGGTGCATTTATACCTGTTCCGGGTGTAGATGCAACTGCATTGCAGCAAGACACTCAAGGTTTAATTGGCTTTTTGAACGTCTTTGGTGGTGGTGCACTTGCGAACTTCTCAATCTTAGCAATGGGAATTATGCCTTATATCACTGCATCCATCATCATGCAATTATTGCAAATGGATGTTGTGCCTAAGTTCGCTGAATGGGCAAAACAAGGTGATGTGGGAAGACGTAAACTTGCACAGTTCACGAGATATTTCACAATCATCCTTGCTTTTATTCAGGGGACGGCAATGTCATTTGGTTTTAACCGAATGTACGGTGGTATGCTAATAAAAGACGAAAGTATCGCAACCTATGCTGTTATTGCAATTGTATTGACAGCAGGTACTGCATTCTTGTTATGGCTTGGTGAAAAAATCACAGAAAAGGGTGTTGGAAATGGTATTTCCATCATCATTTTTGCTGGGATTGTTGCGGGGATTCCAACTGCAGTCAACCAATACTATGCAACACAAATTCAAGATGCAGGAGATGCGTTATTCATTAAATTAGGTATTACAGTACTATTGCTTCTCGTCATTGTTGCAGTGACAGTTGGCGTGATTTACGTCCAAGAAGCATTACGTAAAATACCAGTTCAGTATGCGAAACGCGCTACAGGCCGCGGTCAGATGACTGCAGGACAGCAGACGCATATGCCTTTAAAACTTAACGCAGCTGGTGTTATCCCGGTAATCTTTGCTGCGGCATTTTTCATCACGCCGCAATCATTGGCAACGTTTTTCGGAGAAAATAAAGTTACACTAACGATTATTAACGTATTTGATTATACAAACCCAGTGGGTATGGTGATCTATCTGGCGTTAATTCTCGCATTCACTTATTTCTATGCATTTATTCAGGTAAACCCTGAGAATGCGGCGGAAAACTTAAAGAAACAAGGCGCCTATATTCCAGGAATTCGTCCTGGACAAGATACTCAGGATTATTTAACGAGCACTTTGTATAGACTAACCTTCGTTGGGGCAATTTTCCTAGCGCTGGTGGCAGTAATGCCAATATTCTTTATTAACTTGGCGAATCTTCCACAGTCTTTACAAATTGGAGGAACAAGCTTGCTGATCGTAGTGGGTGTTGCACTCGAATCGATGAAGCAACTTGAGTCACAACTTGTAAAACGACATTACAAGGGTTTTATGAAATAAACTTCTTGATTGAAGCGAAGTGTGGAGGCTAATCCGTATGAATATCATATTAATGGGTTTGCCTGGGGCTGGTAAAGGTACACAGGCAGACAGTATTGTTGAAAAGTACGATATCCCTCATATTTCCACAGGCGATATGTTTCGTGCTGCTATCTCTGAAGGTACAGAACTCGGTTTAAAAGCAAAGTCGTATATGGACCAAGGGGCATTAGTTCCTGACGAAGTAACGATTGGCATTGTTCGTGAACGTTTAAGCAAGTCTGATTGTGAAAAAGGTTTCTTGTTAGATGGATTCCCACGCACAGTACCTCAGGCAGAAGCGCTTGACGAGTTACTAGCGGACATGGACCGAAAAATTGAGCATGTTATTAATATCCAAGTGGATCCAGAGGAACTTGTTAAACGTTTAACAGGTCGCCGGATTTGTAAAGTATGCGGAACGTCGTATCATCTGCAATTCAACCCACCGAAAGCAGAAGGGGTTTGTGACAAAGATGGTGGCGAACTTTATCAGCGTGAGGATGACAATCCTGAAACTGTAAAGAATCGTTTAGACGTAAATATGACACAAACAGCACCACTTTTAGATTTCTATGAAACAAAAAGCGTGCTGTCAAATATCAATGGACAACAAGACATTCAAAACGTTTTCAAAGATCTGGACGTTATCCTTCAAGGAAACGCTCAGTAAACCTTTCCGGGCGCATGCAATCATGGCTAACTGTTATGTATACTGTTAGAATCCACGAAGCAGCATGTGAATGCTAGACGGAAAGGGCATTTCACACAAAGAGCTGCAAAAGCATATGATGCCCGGCATAAGAACTGCTGGAGTTCTGCGAGACGAATTGGTTCTAAAATTCCTACATCAGTAGGAGAAAGAACTGTCATAACGTAACTTAGGAGCTCATGTACGGCACTCTGGACGGGGTCGTGTTCCATTCCGGTGCGATTTAATTCCCGTAACTGGGAATATTGACCTCCGGGAAACAAATATGGCAGACGTCTTTCGAACATCACTCTTGCGTTCCAGACATATGTTGAAAAAGCTTTAAAGGCGACTAATGCCGATTGATGGTGAGAACCTTTAATGATACAGAAGGGAGACAGGAATGATGGCGAAAGACGATGTAATTGAAGTCGAAGGAACTGTAGTAGAAACGTTGCCGAACGCGATGTTTAAAGTAGAGTTGGAAAATGGCCATACGATACTGGCACATGTATCCGGTAAGATTCGTATGCACTTTATTCGCATCCTACCTGGCGACAAAGTAACTATGGAACTTTCGCCCTACGATTTAACACGCGGTCGAATTACGTACCGTTTCAAATAAACTTTTGCACTCCGGAATATGAAGGAGGTTGGGTAAGATGAAAGTTAGAGCATCTGTAAAACCGATCTGTGAAAAATGTAAAGTTATTCGCAGACGTGGGCGAGTAATGGTTATCTGTGAAAATCCAAAACACAAACAAAGACAAGGCTAATTTAAAAGGAGGTGCACAATTTTTATGGCACGTATTGCTGGTGTAGACATTCCGCGCGATAAGCGCATTGTTATCTCATTAACGTATGTTTTCGGAATCGGTAAAACGACTGCGAAAAAAGTACTTGAAGCTGCTGGTGTATCTGAAGAAACACGTGTACGTGATTTAACGGATGCAGAGTTAGACAAAATTCGTACAGAAATCGACAGTCTAAGAGTAGAAGGTGAC
Source organism: Sporosarcina ureilytica (assembly GCF_001753205.1). GTDB lineage: Bacteria > Bacillota > Bacilli > Bacillales_A > Planococcaceae > Sporosarcina > Sporosarcina ureilytica. The sequence goes on from NZ_CP017560.1 coordinate 442,329, forward strand.
CTTCGTCGTGAAACTTCTCTTAACATCAAACGTTTGATGGAAATCGGAAGCTTCCGTGGTATCCGTCACCGTCGTGGATTACCTGTTCGAGGACAAAACACTAAAAATAACGCACGTACTCGTAAGGGTGCTAAGCGCGCAGTTAGAAAATAATTTATTGGTAAAGGAGGTTTCTTCTTAACATGGCAAAAAGACAAGTTACACGTAAACGTCGCGTGAAAAAGAATATCGAAAACGGTATTGCACATATCCGTTCGACGTTTAACAATACAATTGTTACAATTACAGATATGCAAGGGAATGCACTGTCATGGTCAAGTGCTGGTGCACTAGGCTTTAAAGGCTCCCGTAAATCTACTCCATTCGCTGCACAAATGGCTGCTGAAACAGCTGCTAAAGTTGCAATGGAACATGGACTTAAAAACTTAGAAGTAACTGTTAAAGGACCTGGTGCTGGTCGTGAAGCTGCGATTCGTTCTTTACAAGCTGCTGGTCTTGAAGTAACAGCGATTAGAGACGTAACGCCAGTTCCACATAACGGTTGCCGTCCACCAAAACGTCGCCGTGTATAATAATGGCTTTCACTCCATTTGATTGAGAAACACAATTTTTGTCAAAGATAAATTGTATGATAGAAATTCGCTAATGCGAAAATCGATTTCAATATGGAACGGCCAGTATATACGACGTTTCGAAGGAGGGTAAACGAATGATCGAAATTGAGAAACCGAAGATTGAGACAGTAGAAATCAGCGAAGATTCCAAATTCGGAAAGTTTATCATTGAACCGCTAGAACGTGGATATGGGAATACTTTAGGGAATTCCTTACGACGCATTCTTCTTTCCTCATTACCAGGAGCAGCTGTAACATCTATTCAAATTGATGGTGTACTTCACGAATTTTCAGCAGTTGAAGGTGTCGTTGAAGATGTTTCTTCCATTGTTTTGAATGTGAAAAAACTTGCGCTTAAAATCTATTCGGATGAAGAGAAAGTAATTGAGGTAGACGTAAAAGGTGAGGGAGTTGTAACTGCTGCAGATATTACGCATGACAGTGACGTTGAAATCCTAAACCCAGAGCAAAAAATTGCGACGCTTGGTAAAAATGGCCACTTACGTATGCGTATGTATGCAATACGTGGTCGTGGATATGCACCTGCGGACATGAACAAACGTGAAGATCTTGCAATAGGAGTAATTCCAGTTGACTCGATTTACACACCAGTTTCACGCGTAAACTTCCAAGTTGAAAACACGCGAGTTGGTCAATTAACGCATTTCGATAAGTTAACACTTGATGTTACGACAGATGGCAGCATTGGTCCAAAGGAAGCTGTTTCTCTTGGCGCAAAAATCCTTACTGAGCACTTAAATATATTCGTAAACATGACAGATGAAGCACAAACTGCAGAGATTATGGTAGAAAAAGAAGAAGACCAGATTGAAAAGGTACTAGAAATGACGATTGAAGAACTAGATCTTTCTGTTCGTTCTTATAACTGCCTAAAACGTGCAGGCATCAATACTGTCTTAGAACTTTCGAATAAAACAGAAGAAGAAATGATGAAAGTACGAAATCTTGGCCGTAAATCACTTGAAGAAGTGAAAGCGAAGCTAGATGAACTTAATCTCGAACTACGAACTGAAGATTGAGTGATTTCATAGGTTGAAGGAGGGAAATTTTTATGGCATACAGAAAATTAGGACGTACAAGTTCACAGCGTAAAGCGATGCTTCGCGACCTTACAACTAGTCTTATTATGCATGAGCGCATTGAAACGACAGAAGCACGTGCAAAAGAGCTTCGTTCCGTCGTTGAAAAAATGATTACACTTGGTAAACGTGGCGATTTACACGCACGTCGTCAAGCTGCACAATACATGCGCCGCGAATTAGTTACGACTAAGAACGAAGAAGGTAATGAAGTTGAAGTTTATGCAATTCAAAAACTTTTTGATGATGTTGCACCACGTTATGCAGAGCGTCAAGGTGGTTATACACGTATCATGAAGATGGGTCCTCGTCGTGGAGACGGCGCACCTGTTGTTGTTATTGAACTTGTGTAATGGTTAATAACTTTAAGGGTGTGTCCGGCTAACGTCTGTCCACACCCTTTTTTTAAAATGATTTATACGACAATTTAAAGCTGAGTGTTACGATCGGCAAGGTTCTTCTTGTTTGGTCTAGCTCTACGTACCTCATCTGCAATATCGGATTGAGCACCCGGTATTGGTTATAGATATGTGCGCGTTTCTTCGGATGAGGTGCGCGCTTTTTTTTATTTTCACGAAAGAATGTTTTAGGTTGCATAGCTTGATGGGGGTGTTGGCAATGAAGGAAATCTTATCTGTTGATCATGTCTCCTTTGCCTATCCGACCGATGATGAAATGGTAAGTAAAAATGCGGTAGATGATGTTTCATTTACGATTCATGACGGTGAATGGATAGCGATTGTAGGACATAATGGTTCGGGAAAATCGACACTAGCAAAGCTAATGATTGGACTTTTATTTCCTAACGAAGGAAATATCCATGTATTTTTGGAACAATTAACAGCTGAAAACATATGGGATATTCGCTCAAAAATGGGAATCGTTTTTCAAAACCCTGATAACCAGTTTGTCGGGTCAACTGTTCAGGATGACGTTGCTTTTGCATTGGAAAACAAAGGGGTTCCTTTTGAAGAAATGGTAACGGTCGTTCGCGAATCATTAACCCTTGTTAAAATGGAAGATTTTCTAGATCATGAGCCGCATCACTTATCAGGGGGGCAAAAGCAACGTGTTGCGATTGCTGGAGCATTGGCATTGAAACCAAATCTCCTCATTATGGATGAAGCGACGTCGATGCTTGATCCACAAGGAAGAGAAGAAGTGATTCAAATCGTATCCGAATTAAAAAGAACAACGGATTTAACAGTCATCTCTATTACACATGACCTTGAGGAAGCTCTGCTTGCGGATCGCATTATCGTCATGAATCAAGGGAAAGTACTGGATATCGGAACACCGGAAGAAATCTTTTCAGATGGAGAGAAACTCGAATCAATCGGATTAGATATTCCGTTTGCTATGAATATGTCGAATTTAATTCGTCAAAATGGGTTGGATTTAGCCGGTGAACATATGACAGAAGAAGAATTGGTGAATGAATTATGGACATCTCACTACAACAAGTAGGGTATTTATACGGAAAGGACACACCGTTTGAAAAAAGAGCCTTGCATGGCGTAGAGGCGACCATTCCGTCCGGTTCTTACACGGCGATTATCGGTCACACGGGTTCTGGGAAGTCAACACTCTTAATGCACTTAAACGGGCTCTTAAAGCCATCTGAGGGTATTGTGAAGGTCGGTGATGTTGCCATACATGCCAAGACAAAAGGGAAAGAATTAAGAGAAATTCGTAGACATGTCGGCATCGTCTTTCAGTTTCCAGAACATCAATTATTCGAGGAAACGGTTCTTAAAGATATTATGTTTGGTCCATTAAATTTTGGCGTGTCTGAAGAAGTGGCAGAAAAACGAGCATACGAGCTCATTAAGTTGTTAGGTCTTCCGGAAGATGTTGCAAGCAAATCCCCATTCGATTTATCGGGGGGGCAAATGCGAAGAGTTGCCATTGCCGGTGTATTGGCCTTTAATCCTTCTATTCTAATATTGGACGAGCCAACTGCAGGATTAGATCCTCGTGGTCGGAAAGAGATTATGGAGCTATTTCATTATCTACATAAAAAAGAAAATCTGACGACGATTCTCGTCACACATAGTATGGACGATGCAGCGCGGTATGCGGATCATGTCATTGTTATGCATGATGGAACGTCTGTCATGACAGGCTCCCCAACAGAGATATTTGGAAATGAAGAGCAACTTCTTGCCTATCGTCTTGGTTTACCAAAAACGGTTAAATTTCAAAGAGATATTGAAAAGTTGATTGATCGCTCACTTCCGGAGATTGCGTTAACGGACGAACAGTTGGCAAAAATGATTGCGCAAGCAGCACAAGAGGGGGATCATTCATGTTAGAAAAGATGATTTTCGGTCGTTTTATACCGGGACAATCTTTTATACATAAACTTGATCCACGGTCAAAACTAATCTTTGTTTTGCTGTTTGTGATTGCAGTTTTTCTGGCAAATAATGTTCAAACATATGCAATTTTATTAGGATTTACTTTGCTTGTCATTTTTGCATCCCGAATCCGTTTGTACTTTCTTTTAAATGGATTAAAACCGATTTTGTTATTAATTATTTTTACATTCATTATGCACCTGTTTTTTACACGGGAAGGCGCTTTGTTAATCGACTGGAAAATGATTAAAATTTACGAAGAGGGTTTACGACAAGGTATTTTCATCTCGTTACGTTTCTTTATACTTGTGTTAATCACCTCCATTTTAACGCTAACAACGTCGCCAATATCGATAACGGACGGGATGGAAGATTTACTCAATCCACTTAAACGATTCAAATTGCCGGTCCATGAGCTTGCATTAATGATGTCTATTTCCTTACGGTTTATCCCAACATTAATGGATGAGACGGATAAAATATTAAAAGCCCAGCTTGCTCGCGGTTCTGATATTAGCTCAGGTACGATGAAAGAACGGATTCGAGCAGTCATTCCGCTTCTCGTGCCGCTGTTCGTAAGTGCTTTTAAACGTGCAGAAGATTTAGCAGTAGCTATGGAAGTGCGTGGCTATCGTGGCGGGGAAGGGCGTACGAGATACCGACAACTCAAATGGGATTATCGCGATACCATTGCAATGGTTGTTCTAGTTTTGTTAATCAGTTCCCTTTACTTTTGGAGAGGGTAGGAGGTAAGGAAAAAATGGGGCGTGTTAAAGCAGTCGTCGCCTATGATGGGACGAATTTTGCAGGCTATCAATCACAACCCGGGATGAGAACGGTCCAATCAGAAATTGATAAAGCCTTAGTGAAAATTCATAAAGACAAAAGCATTCATTCTGTTGCGAGTGGGCGTACGGATTCGGGCGTTCATGCTAATGGACAAGTCATTCATTTTGATACGTCACTTACCCTAGAAGAAGAACGATGGCAAATGGCGTTAAATGTATTGTTGCCGACCGATATTCGCATCGTCAACGTTTGCTACGTGGATGAAGATTTCCATGCAAGGTATTCAGCAACTGGGAAGACCTACATCTTTAAATGGTCTTATGCATCCGTGCATAGCCCATTTGAACGTAATTATTCTGTTCATTTAGGAAAATGGCGTCCTGATGTTGAAAAAATGAAGGAAGCTGCCAAATATTTAATTGGCACATATGATTTTACTAGTTTTTGTTCCGCCAAAACAGCAACTTCCAACCGCGTGCGTACCGTGAGATTATTAACACTGGAAAGGCACGGCGATGAGCTCGTTATGACTATCGAAGGTGATGGCTTTTTATATAATATGGTGCGGACGATTGCTGGAATGTTATTGGCAGTCGGAAAAGGTTGGCATCAGCCTGAAGAAGTGAAGGAAATACTAGCGTTAAAGGATCGTCAAGCGGCAAGTAAAACCGCGCCAGCACACGGTTTATATTTAGATAATGTCACTTATGATTATGATGATATACCTAAATAAATTGCTTCGTATTGCTCGAGAAATGAACGTTAACCTGCAGCAAATAAATCGGAACAACTTTACCGTGTGTTTTTGCATAAAATGCTTGACTAAAAGAAGAAATCGTTATAAGATAAGAAATGGTAATTCTAAAACCCCACAAGAAGCCCCGGAAGGTTATTTGTGTTTAGGGATATAGATTAAATCGGGAAATTTACAGTTAATTAGGAGGATACAATTATGCGTACAACATTCATGGCAAAAGGCCACGAAGTAGAGCGTAAATGGTATGTTGTCGACGCTGAAGGTCAAACGCTTGGTCGTCTAGCTTCTGAAGTTGCAGCACTTTTACGTGGAAAACATAAGCCAACATTTACACCACACGTTGATACAGGTGACCATGTTATCATTATCAATGCTGAGAAAATTCAACTTTCAGGTAACAAATTGAAAGACAAAAAATACTACCGTCACTCAGGTTACACAGGTAGCTTAAAAGAGCGTACTGCACTTGAAATGCGCACAAACTACCCAACAAAAATGCTTGAGCTTGCAGTTAAAGGAATGCTTCCAAAAGGTCCTTTAGGCAGCCAGACATTCAGAAAACTAAATGTATACGCTGGAGCGGAGCATCCGCATGCGGCACAAAAACCTGAAGTTTACGAGCTTCGCGGATAATAAGAGGAGGAAACAGTTTTGGCACAAGTACAATATCTCGGCACTGGCCGTCGTAAAAGTTCAGTAGCTCGCGTACGTCTCGTACCTGGTGATGGAAAAATTATCATCAACAACCGTGACGTAGAAGACTACGTACCATTCGAAACATTACGAGAAGTTATTAAGCAACCACTTATCACTACAGAAACATTAGGAAGCTACGACGTTTTAGTAAACGTTCACGGTGGAGGATACACTGGACAAGCTGGTGCAATCCGTCACGGCGTTGCACGTGCACTATTAAACGTTGACCCAGATTTCCGCCCAGCACTTAAATCAGCTGGATTCTTAACACGTGACCCACGTATGAAAGAGCGCGAGAAGTACGGTTTCCGTGGCGCACGTCGTCGTCCACAATTCTCAAAACGTTAATATATTATCGTTTCAAGACTCTCGACCAAATTGGTTGGGGGTCTTTTTTTATATCAAAGTATCTAGTTATTGATTATTGAAAATGAAAAACATTTAGCCGAAAAAGAAAACCCGTAAAGTAAACCTTCACGGATTTTCTGATTTTTGCGTTGAATGTTAATCGACATTAGAACTTCTTACTTGTGGAAGAATGTTACCCTTACGAAGGGTTACAAGGCGCTATATCAATTACATCTGGGCTATCAGTAGTGCTAGTTGAAGTGAAAATTGTGTTTCCACCAAGAGATGCTACAACGCTAAACGATGTTGGATTAATCGTGATGTTGAAAGTTACATTGTTAAGCGTACCGCTACCAATGTGCAAGTCGCTGACAGCTGTTAAATTTAGAGTCAAGCCATTGCATGACATTTCCGTAATTTCTTGATGATTAATTTCAAAATGAACGTCCGGACTTGTTGTACTATGAACCTCTAAATTGAAATGGCTACCTTCTAGTTCACAATTTGGAGAGCAAATTTTTATTGAAAATGGACTCGCTACAGCAGCTTCGAGTGGATTTCCGTTTAAAGTAGCGGTTGTTGTAACATCAGTATTTCCTTGGTTTGTTTCTGCAACAGCTAAACAACATGTGTTGGATGGTGGGGGTGGACATGGACCAGTACCCGGTTCTCCGCAAATTACTCCTGTATCACCAACCTCCGCATGAGCTCCAAAGGTAACTTCAAATTGCGCACACACATCCTGTTCTACTGTAAACCTACAATCCGGTTGGACAGTTGGAAAAGTAGTTACAATCCTAGGCTCACCTACGCATCTAGTGGAAGTTGGGCCGGAAATTATATTTGGCGTAATGATGAGTTCGGCCGCCTCCGTAACCGTTTCATGAAATGTTCGCGTACACGGAGTCTCAACTTGTTGTATGACTACCCGCTGATTTTGAACAACTGGGCTTGTTTCATTGGTGCTGCTATTTCCGCAGCCACAATCGTTATTACTCATATAATATTCTCCTTTTTTAATAGTTATTTTTCCATAGACTTAAGGGCTGGTCATCAACAACAGTTCGATTATCAAAAGAATCTTTTCCTAAAAAATTTCACCGCCTTTTTTGTCACTGATGTATCTATATGAAAGGTTTAATGGCTTGTCTCCGCTTTTATCGCATGTTTTAATAAACTTTTCGAATAAGTAGTAGAAAGCAGTGCAAAAGCCCTCATTAGGCAGATGCTTAAACAGGCGTTTTCGCTAACTGCGATAATTCGGACTATAAAATGAATTTATTTGTTTGTATCTTTAGTGTCATCATTGACATGATCACAAGGTCCAGAACCTGAATCACAAATAACACCCAGTGGTTTAACTTCGTTTTTTGTATCAAAGTGAATAGGAATCCGCACACGTAAATCTTGTTGAACTAAAAACTTGCACTTATCCGCTTTTGACTGTTTCTTTCTATGGCTTTTGTTCTTTCCGCAATTTTTTTTCTTTCTTAACCTTTTTACAGTCGGAGGACCACAACACTCCATTTCTATATCGGATTCCCTCACATGGACAATAGGTTTAATTGTCACCTGTGCTGCTACGCTTACTTTTTTCTCAATCGTTCTTGTACAACCACCATTCTCTGCGTCTCTATCGACAAAAACCAATTCTTCTTCATTATTATTTTGAGGCATTGAAATCATTCCTTTACTTTAAATTCTCTCATTTTAGTAGATTTCCCTACGTGACATTAAGTACTGGCAACTAAATAAAAATGATTATAATCAAAGTGTAATTAACGATAAAAGAAAGCATCTGGTAAGTTATTCAACCGATGCTTTCTTTCCACTACTTATGATCATCAAGACAGCTCGATGATTCATCTGAGTGATCTCCGCAACTTACACCGTGTTTTTCTGCTTTGACATTTGCTTTAAAATGAACAGGAATTTTCACGCGGATCAATTGACTAACGATCATCGTACATTCATCAGATGCATTTTTATGTTTTGAGGAAGGGTCGATTGTAGATTCCAAACATTTGACTTCTATCTCCCCTACCGAAACATCAGGATTTACTGTTACCTTTGCTTCGATGCATATTTCCTCATCTAGGAAGGCGCAGGCAGTGTTTTTATCATGGGTATCTTTGGTAGAGTGCTTATGATGTTTTTTAGGTTTTGGAGGCTTAGGACCTTTTTTAGGCACTATTCTCTTCCTTTCTGTCCTTGTTACTTATATATAATGCGTAAATGCTCAAAGTGTGTCACATTGATGGTGTTTAATGAAAAGTTTAAGGTGAAGTAAGGTGGATAGGGAATAATAAAAGTCCCTTGCATAGGTATCCGAAATTTAATACTTTTACAGTTTAGGCCGCAATTAGGTGATTTCGTTATTGTTCCGGAGCCATCTTTTTAATATCCTTCAGGAAAAAAGATTGTATCTAAAAAGTAATGTAGGGTACGATATAAAATACCTGATTGTATCGCGAAAAAGATAATGCGCATTAAATGGGTTTATATAGAAGGAGAAAAATGATGAAGATTCGTTTTGGATATGTTGCCAATGCATTAGGATTATGGGACGCAAGCCCGTCTAAAACGCTAACCTTTGCTCGCTATAAAATGCTATCCAAAGAAGAACGCATGGATAAGCTCAAGTCTGTAACAGCTCAAAATTTACAGCATACGAAAAGAATTTTGTATTATAATATCGCTCATGAAATAGAACTGTATCGATTTTCAAGTTCACTTGTGCCACTGGCAACTCACCCTGAAGTAATGTGGGACTTTGTTACGCCCTTCAAAAGGGAATGGGAAGAGTTGGGCCAGCTCATTCAACAATTTGAGCTGCGGCCAAGCTTTCATCCTAACCAATTTACACTTTTCACGAGTCCACGGGAAGAAGTGACCAGAAATGCAGTAGTGGATATGGAATACCATTTTAAAATGCTCGAAGTGATGAATGCGTTGGACAGAGGTCTTATTAATATTCATATTGGCGGAGCGTATGGGGATAAAGAAAGTACGTTAGAGCGTTTCCATCAGAATCTAAAGACGTTACCCGCCAATATTAAAAAACAAATGACGCTCGAAAATGACGATAAGACCTATCATGTTGAAGAAACACTTATTGCTTGTGAAAAAGAAGGGATTCCTATGGTTCTTGATTATCACCACTATAAGGCTAATAAAGGTGAGGTGGACCTCTCAAATTATTTGCCGCGCATATTTAATACATGGACAAGGTTTCCTGAAGTGCCAAAAGTCCATCTTTCATCACCGAAATCAGATCAAGCCTTCCGTTCACATGCAGATTTTGTTTCTTTTGAGTTTATCTTTCCATTCTTGAAATTGGCAAAAGAACTTAATCAGGATTTTGATATTATGATTGAAGCCAAACAGAAGAACCTAGCCATGTTTAAACTGATTGAAGAAATAGCTTCTATCAGAGGTGTCAAACGTATCTCAGGCTCAACAGTGGAATGGTAACTGTGATTGTTTTAATGACTAGCGGCGAATGAGGTGGCAAAAGTGACGATTGTACGTTTAGGTTATGTGGCAATGAGTATGGAATTAAAAAACGCATCTCCCTCTCAAACGATGACTTATGCGCAGTTTCAAAAGATCGATGATAGGGAAGCTGCAATTCGAAAATTGGAACGTATTTCGATTTCTAATTTACATAATACACTTAGAATTTTAAGGCATAATGTAGCTTCAGAAATTTACTTCTATCGTTTTACTTCTCGATTAATCCCTTTGGCCAACCATCCTGACCTCCTTGATTGGGATTATATGAAACCTTTGCAAGAAGCGCTGCGAGAGATTGGCGACTTTGTAAGAGACAACAATATTAGAGTTGATTTTCATCCGGATCATTTCGTTCTCATTAACTCATCGAAAAAAGAAATTTTGAAAAATTCTTTACAAACGTTGAAGTTGCATTTTCTATTATTAAAAGGTATGGGCATAGACCGAACTCATCGCTGTGTTATGCATGTAGGAGGCAATTATAAAGATACAGGCGCTTCACTTGAACGTTTTATCGATAATTGGGCAGTAGTTCCGAAATCGCTACAAAAAATGATTATGCTCGAAAATGATGACACTTCATTTACGTTGGAAGACAGTCTTTACTTATGTGAAAAACTGGATATTCCGCTTGTGTTTGATTATCACCATCACCTTGCTCATCATCAAAATTCGGATTGGAAAAGCCATTGGGATCGAGTGATACAAACGTGGAGGCATTCTCCGCTTCCAATAAAAATGCACATCTCAAGCCCCAAAAGTCAAAAAGCATTCCGACATCATGCAGATTATGTAGATGCGGGTATGTTTTTTGAATTTTTAACAGAAATAAAGGGGAGCATTCCACGAATTGATTGTATGATTGAAGCGAAAAGAAAAGACGAAGCCTTATTTCATTTGATGGAAGAGATAAAAGCTAGAGATGACGTTGAAATCATTGATGGCTCTTCATTCAAATTAAGGTAGCTTTGAAATATAGCATCGGAAAGTATATTCGCCTGAATCAGGAAGGGGATTCATGGTAAGCTTAAGTTAAGGTGAAAAGAAAGGGTGGATTGAAATATGAAAGAAATTACACCATCAGAAGTACAAGAACGTTTAGAAAGTGGCGAAACACTTCATTTAGTTGATGTGCGTGAAGATGATGAAGTCGCTGAAGGAATTATTCCGGGAGCTCTTCATATTCCACTTGGTGAGGTAGCTGAGCGAGTAAATGAATTGGATAAGTCTAAGTCATATATCCTTATCTGCCGCTCAGGCGGTCGTAGCGGGCGTGCTACAGAGTTTCTAGAGGCACAAGGCTATGATGCAACGAACATGACAGGCGGTATGTTGGAATGGGAAGGCGCAACTGAATAATTAAATGACACGAAGGGGCCCAAGAGGTTCCTTTTTTTATTTGCTTAAGCAAATTGAATTGGACATATCTTGTTTATCTTTTACGTATAGTAAAGGAAAAAGGCGGTGTCTAGAATGAAGCGATGGATGATTATTGGCATTTTATTATTAGGTTCTCTAGGAATTGTTATCTATGGGGTTAAGGCATCGGACCGTGGATTTTTTATGCCCGAAGAATTTGCGGGAGTAAAAGTAGTCATTGACCCGGGGCATGGGGGACCTGACGGAGGGGCTTCTGAAGGGGATGTAGTAGAACGTGACATTACACTCAAAATTTCACATGAGTTAGCGAAACGGCTTGAAAAAAAGGGTGCAACTGTTGTGATGACGCGTAAGAAAGAAGGGGATGCACTTGCCGAACATACACCTGAAGAAAAGTTTTCGACCCTTCGCTCGCGCAAGATTGCGGATTTAAAATTACGTGAATCGATTGCGATTAATGAAAACCCAGACGTTTTTATCAGTGTCCATGTAAATGCAATTCCAGATTCTAAGTGGCGCGGTGCACAAGTGTTTTATCATGAAGGGGGGCATCCGGATGGCGAATTTTTAGCGAAAGCGATTCAATCCTCTTTCCAAAGCAATTTACAAAATACAGATCGTGAAGCGTTAGCAATTAGCGGTGTTTATTTATTGAAGAAATCACCTGTGCCTTCAGTATTGGTAGAAACAGGTTTTATTTCAAATGCAGAAGAAAAGGCATTGTTAGTTGATCCAAAGTATCAATCGAAAGTAGCGGACGCAATTTTGGAGGGAATTTCAGAATTTTTAAATGCCGAGGAAATGTAGAGCTAGTTCCATCGTTTGCACACTATCATTATGCTATACTTGAAGGGAAATTAATTATACCTTCAAGGAGTGTCAGAATTGATTGATGAGCAAACAGTACGCGAATTAGTAGGTCAGTTGAAAGATCCGTTTTTACATAAAACACTTGCAGAAACGGAAGGTATCACAGAGGTATCGATTAATGTTGAAAAGAAACATGTAAGTGTGAAGTTAGCACTAGCAAAAATAAATACTGCAGAGCAATTACCGTTTCAAATGAAAGTCGTTGATATATTGAAAGAAGCAGGGGCGGAATCTGTCGGCATTCGATTTGAAGAACTGTCACAGGAAGTGCTCAACAAATTCCGTGGAACGGCAACAGGGGCGGAAGCACAGGATATTTTATCACCATTAAGTAATGTCGAGTTCATTTCAATTGCATCCGGTAAGGGCGGCGTTGGAAAGTCGACAGTTTCTGTCAATATTGCGGTAGCGCTTGCACGACTTGGGAAGAAAGTCGGTCTCATTGACGCGGATATTTACGGTTTTAGTGTTCCGGACATGATGGGTGTTACGAAAATGCCGAAAGTACGCGGTGAGCGTATCATCCCTGTTGAAAGACTGGGTGTAAAAGTTATTTCAATGGGCTTCTTTGTTGAAGATAACGCACCAGTTGTATGGCGTGGACCAATGCTCGGAAAGGCGCTCGACCAATTTTTCAGAGACGTTGAATGGGGAGACTTAGATTATTTGCTTCTAGATTTACCACCAGGCACAGGCGATGTTGCGCTTGACATTCACCAGATGTTGCCGACGTCTAAAGAGATTATTGTAACGACACCACATCCAACAGCAGCATTTGTTGCGGCACGTGCGGGGGCGATGGCATTACAAACAGATCATGAAATTCTAGGCGTTATCGAAAATATGTCTTGGTTTGAATCGTCAGTTACGGGCGAAAAAGAGTTTGTATTTGGTAAAGGCGGAGGCACGCGATTAGCGGAAGAGCTGCGTACTGACCTACTTGGACAAATTCCACTTGGCCAACCGGATTGGGATGAAGAGGACTTTGCCCCATCTGTTTATGCAGAAGACCATCCAATTGGAAAAATATATACAGATATTGCACAAGAAATGATTAGAAAGAAAAACGAATAATAAAGAGCGGAGAAGGGTTACTGACCCCCTCCGCCTCCTTTAGATTGCCCTTCTTCTTTGCCTTTCTCCTTCTTACCGCCATCTGCTCCAGATTTTCCCGCTTCTTGAATTAACTTTTCCCATTTTGTTTGAAGTAATGGACTATTAATCGTTTCTTCGATTGCTTTTTCGTATTGCTCCTTCATTGTTGAGGATTTCATAATGTCCTCTAATTGTTTCTGCATATCAGGTTGGCCGAAAAATTCCTCCATTTGTTTTTGAAAGGACGCATCGCTCATTAATTTTTTCATGACGTCCTCTTGTTGTTCTTTCATGCTTTTAGCAATTTTTTCTGCAAACTTGGGGTCTTCAAGGGCCTGCTTCCAGAAGTCTTCTCCTTGTTTAGATAATAAAGTCTCTTCTATAGACTTCTTCACCTCGGGTTGCTCTAACACTAGAAGTTCGCGAAAATCCTCCTCCGCCAATATTTGTCGTAATGCTTTTTTTCCATCCTCTGTTTGAATGGCATCCGCCATCATTTTTTTTATCTCATCAAATGACGGTGTTGCTTGAGGTGGTTGTGTACAGCCAACAAGCAGAAAAATAATTATCAGTAACTGGATGAATTTCATTTTCATGGGATTTTATTTCATTCCCTTCATGACTGTTTTCAATTATTGTTCACATATCGACGAGAAATATGCATATGTCGGTATTTGAAATAGATTTTTGGCCAAATCGTTGATACACTTATGAGAACAAGCAAAAACGGAGGCACATTGTTTTGACAATACGAAATTGGATAAAATTTTTCTTTAATGCGCTTTGGATTGGTGGGCTTGTCACAGCCATCATTGGTTTAATTGTTCGTTGGGCGTTTTTCTCAAGTTATTTACAATCAGGAGAAATTTGGCAATTTTTAGGGGCACTATTATGGATGGTGTTTCTTGGTTTTACAATGAGTGTCGTCGCACAAATGGGTTTTTTCGCGTATTTAACAGTACACCAATTTGGCGTTAATATTTTCAGAACGCTTACTTTGTGGAACTGGGTTCAATTGTTAATTATTATAATTGTTTTATTTGATTTAATCTTTTTCCGCTTCCGACTAACATCGGAAGACACAGGTAGATCGTTATTATACTTAACTTTACTTGCATCGCTCGTAATCGTTTCAGGAATTACCGCTTATTTGAAGGCGAAGTGGACGAAAAAGCATACGTTAATTTCAGCATTATTTTTTATGATTGTCATTACGACGCTTGAATGGTTACCAGCTTTAATGGTGAGCTCGGGAAATATTGACACTTGGGTAACAATCCTTCTATTCCCGTTACTGGCGGTTAACGCTTACCAAATTTTAGCGTTACCAAAATATAATACGATGTCTGACGTTGATAAGGCGAAACTTGATGAACGTCGCGCGGCGCGAAGGAAAGAAGCGAAAGCAGCTACTTCGAAATAAACAAGCAGCACAATCGATTAAAAAATGATTGTGCTGTTTTTCATTTTTTGGATACGATATGGATAAATTAAAATTGGAAACAATATGTTTAGTTCGGTATTTTTTTCATTTTACCGACTGGACCGAAAAGAACTTCATCTAAAGTTTTAAAGTCTCTACTTTCAGTGAGTTGTTTTAACTCGGGTAAATATATTCGATCATTTCGATGATGCGAAACAGAAATGATTTCACCTTCCGTCACAGGTGGGATTTCACCACCCGACCATGTTACGGTCGAGCCAAGTGCGTTAATTTCAGCTTCCCATAGAACTTTATGCAAAAAATGTGGGAAGTTCTCGTCAATCGTTCTAAACCAGAGAGGCTTTTCCTCAAATAAGATTTCGTATTTTTCGGCTTGATTTACAAGTAGTTTTGCATCGAATTCGTATGCTTCACCTTTATGCCCAAGTAAACCGGTAGGAATCTTTTTCTTTTGAATCAGTTGGATTGTTTCAGGAAATCTTTCTGCCCAGTCATTGTCAATTAATAAAAGGGGATAAGGCTTTTCAAGTGTTTCAATCCATTCTTTAACTTCATCATCACCGAAGGAAATATTGATGGTGAGTGCAGAACCATTTGTGCCACGTACAATTGCAACGGGCTCTTCAGTCACACGGAAGACCGAGATGAGTGAAAGTTTTTCAGGTAATGGGGGAAATACTAAAAAGAAACCGCATCCTACAATAAATAGTATTAGTAACTTCTTCCGCATATGGTGTCCTCCTTAATGGAATCTATGTACATCCTATGAGCAGGATTTGACAAATATGAATAAGCCGTGTTATTATAAAAAAGTCGCTGTCCAAATAAAAGTTTTTATTTAGGGCTTGCAAAATAAAAAAACCTTGGTATAATAAATGGTGTCGAGATAATAATAATCATTATTCCGCAGTGGCTCAGTGGTAGAGCAATCGGCTGTTAACCGATCGGTCGTAGGTTCGAATCCTACCTGCGGAGCCATATGCTTCCATAGCTCAGTAGGTAGAGTGCTTCCATGGTAAGGAAGAGGTCACCGGTTCGATTCCGGTTGGAAGCTCCAGAGAGACGCATTTATAATGGAATACATAAACTAACTGAACGAATGCGATTTACGTATTCATGCGGCGTATACCGCAGTTTTAAATGGTGGGGTAGCGAAGTGGCTAAACGCGGCGGACTGTAAATCCGCTCCCTCAGGGTTCGGGGGTTCGAATCCCTCCCCCACCACCATTGTATTTTAAAAGTATTGCAGTCATGCGATGTAAATCAAAATCCTTGTAAAAATATCCTAAGTTACCTTTAAAATTGGGAGATACGAGCAGAACAAGGAAGCGATTGAGTGAAGGAAGGAGCGTACTCAAGTACGTGACTGACTGAGCGAATGAAGCTGACGCAGTCATGCGACGTGTATCGCAATTTTAAATCGAGGCCCCTTGGTCAAGCGGTTAAGACACCGCCCTTTCACGGCGGTAACACGGGTTCGAATCCCGTAGGGGTCATAATAATGAATATTTAAAAATGGGAGATACGAGCAGAACGAGGAAGCGATTGAGTGAAGGAAGGAGCGTACTTGAGTACGTGACTGACTGAACGAATGAAGCTGACGCGGTAATGCGACGTATATCACAATTTTAAAATCAGTGGGGTATAGCCAAGCGGTAAGGCAACGGACTTTGACTCCGTCATTCGTTGGTTCGAATCCAGCTACCCCAGCTACTTAAAGCTAATCCTAAGTCAATATGACTTACGGATTAGCTTTTTTTATATTTTGAAATAGTACATTTCGGAAATTTTACAGCGGGTTTAGAAAAGTGTTTCGGCGCATCAAACTGAAGGTCAAGCCATGTTTGGGATTTCAGAATGTGCGCTCGCTGTTGTGTGTGCATTCTACGATATCAAAGGATTGAATTGATTCATTAAAAAATGTTTTTCAACAAGCATTAGAAGTAGTAAAAAATAACTACTTCCTTTATAATGAAGACGATATTGAACATTAGCACATCACTAAATTAAAAGTTATTTTAATAGAAAAAGAGGTGTCAATATGCGAGATGAAAATAAATCGACGTCGGATATTTTTGTTCATGATGAGCAGCTAACAGTCGATAAAAAACTGCAAGATATTTTATATGCTTTGAACCAATCTGCTGTTGTAGCGATAACAGATCGTACTGGAAAAATTATATACGTCAATGAGAAGTTTACGGAAATGTCGCAGTATACCTCGAATGAACTATTAGGGACCAACCATAGCATTGTCAACTCCGGCCATCACTCCAAGGATTTTTTCAAAGAAATGTGGAGAACGATAGGGCGTGGTCGTGTATGGCATGGTGAAATTAGAAATCGAAGAAAAGATGGTTCATGCTATTGGGTAGATACAACTATTGTGCCGTTTTTAAATGAAAAGGGGATTCCTTATCAATACGTTTCAATAAGATATGATATTACCGCCCGTAAAGAGGGGGAAGAGATGATTCGTCATCTTGCATATAACGATCAGTTAACTGATTTACCGAACCGACTTTATTTTCGTCGGAAACTTTTGGAAGCGGTGTCAAAGGCGAAAGAAGACAATGGGAAGGTGGTTGTCGTCAACCTTAATATTGATCGTCTTCGATTTGTCAATGATTCTTACGGATATGAATCAGGGGATTATGTCTTGTCTGTTGTGGCGGAAAGGTTAAAGAACACTTTACCAAAAGACTGTGTAATTTCGAGATTGGCGGGGGATGAGTTCGCATTTGTTTTCCAAGGCATTGAAAGTATGGATCAAATTGAATTAATCATTGCGAACGTTCAAGAAGTGATTCAACAACCGATTAAAATTTTGGGAAGTTTTCACACGTTATCTTCAAGTGCTGGGATGGCTTTTTATCCTGAGCATGCAACCGAAGCTTCAGAACTGTCATCCAAAGCTTATCGGGCATTACTAGAAACGAAGAGACGTGGCGGTGGGGGCTATAAAATTTATGAGCCTGGGACTATTAAAAAATCGATTGAACGAATGGTTCTTGAAAATGAACTAAGCAAGAGTATAGAGCTCGGCCACTTTCATCTCGATTATCAACCCAAATTTAATTTGCCAACAAATGACTTGATGGGCGTCGAAGCATTAGTTCGGTGGGACCATCCTGATCTTGGCCGGATTCCTCCAAACCAATTCATCGAAATGGCAGAAGAAACAAGATTGATTATTCCTTTAGGAAAATGGATATTAAAACAAGCGTGTCGTCAAGCAAGAAAATGGGAAAAACAAGGTTATTATTATTCAATGGCTGTTAATGTTTCCGCGGTTCAATTAGCAGACCCCGATTTTCTGGCAATTGTTAAAAATGTCTTAAAGGAAGAAGGCAATGATCCTAGCTTGCTCGAACTGGAATTAACCGAAAGTGTTTTAGGCAATCAAGCAGAGATATTAGAAGTCGTGGAAGAGATTAGAAAATTAGGTGTTAAAATAGCGATTGATGACTTTGGAACTGGTTATAGTTCATTTAGTTATATTAATGAATTGCCGATTGACACGTTGAAAATAGATCGATCTTTTATTCGAGACCTTGATACAAAGGTGGAGAACAGCGCGATTGTCGAAGCAATTTTATCGATTGCTAAAACGGTAGGGTTGAATGTCGTGGCAGAAGGAATTGAACAACAGGAACAGCTTACTATCCTTAAACGGCTAGGGTGTCAGCAAGGGCAAGGTTACTTTTATAGTAAGCCAACTGAAGCGATAGAATGCGAAAAATATATGAAAATAAATAGCCGTAGTGAATAAAAATTCAGTTTTCTGTCCAGTTGAGCCAATGCATGACACGATTTATAATTAATGTATTGGTAAAGGGGGAGAAGGCATGAAGAAATTATCAATCTCAATGATAGGGGTATCCCTGGATTTAGGGCAAAGTCGTCGAGGCGTGGACATGGGGCCAAGTGCAATTCGTTATGCAGGTGTAGTTGATCGAGTAGAAGCAATTGGACATCAAATTACTGATGAAGGTGACATACATATAAATGCTGGCCTACAAGCAGAAAATAGCGACTCGAAATTAAAGAATTTAAAAGAAGTGCTTGAAACAAATAAAAAACTTGCCGAAAAGGTCGAATCTGTTTTAAAGGAAGATAAATTTCCGCTAATTCTAGGAGGAGACCACAGTATTGCGATTGGTACATTGGCGGGTCTTTCCACGAAGTACAAAAATATGGGTGTTATTTGGTATGATGCACATGCGGATTTGAATACGGATGAAACTTCGCCTTCAGGAAACATTCACGGCATGCCGTTAGCGGTCAGTATTGGTCGTGGAGATGAGAGACTCGTTAATTTACACCGGGATGGCCAAAAAATAAAGCCACAAAATATTGTAATTATCGGTGCACGTTCTATTGATTCGGGAGAGCGATTGTTAATTAAAGAGCTAGGTATTCAAGTCTATACGATGCATGAAATTGATAAATATGGGATGACAACAGTGATGCAAAAAGCACTTCAGCATTTGGAAGGGAATCAGGTAGATGGCGTCCATCTGTCCCTCGATCTTGATGCACTAGACCCGCTGTATACGCCTGGCGTTGGTACACCAGTCCCAGGTGGGGTAAGTTACCGGGAAAGCCATTTGGCGATGGAAATTCTTGAAGAGTCAGGTTTAATTACATCGGCGGAATTCGTCGAAGTGAATCCAATTTTAGATGAAAGAAATAAAACAGCAGATGTAGCGGTAGCGTTGATGGGGTCCTTATTTGGGGAAAAACTGTTATAACATGTATTCGTATATAAAATAAAATTTATTCGCAAAAAAAGATGAGACTACGACGTCAAGTAGCTGCTCATCTTTTTTTTGGGTCATTCGCTCTCTATATGTGACTGAATTGTCAAGTTTTTTGAAGAACAGACACAAATTGTCCTATCTTTGATAAAATGGGTTAGATAAATTTAAAATAAATGAAACCTGTTGATACCTTCAGACGTATAGAAGGAACAGCCGCATGGAGCGGAGGGGAATTGCAATGGATCAGTTGATCAATAAACGAATAAATGAGGTCTTAAAGGGGAACCAAGAAGCTTTTGAAGAGATTGTTACACTTTTTCAGCATCGTTTATATCATGTTTGCTATCGAATGTTAAGCAACCGGCAAGAAGCAGAAGATATTGCACAAGAAGCTTTTGTTCGTGCGTATATTAATATTCATACATTTGATCAAAAGCGTAAGTTTTCCACTTGGTTGTTTAGAATCGCAACAAATCTATGCATCGATCGTATTCGCAAGAAGAAGCCAGATTATTATCTTGATGCAGAGGTTCCCGGAACGGAAGGCTTGACGATGTATTCACAAATTGCATCTGATGTAGAGCTTCCAGAAGATGAAGTTGAAAAAATGGAAACGCAAGAACGAATTCAATACGAAATTGGACGACTTTCTGATAAGTATCGTTCAGTGATTATTTTGCGATACATTGAAGAGTTACCGTTGCAGGAAATTAGTGATATTTTAGAATTACCGCTTGGGACCGTAAAAACCCGTGTTCATAGGGGTCGAGCTGCGCTCAGAAAACAAATGGGTAATTTGTAGGAGGTAATTTAGTATGAATACGTGTCCGGAACAAATTGTTCATTATATGCACGCGTATTTAGATGGCGATATTAGTCGTGACGATGAGCGAGTATTAAATGAACATTTAAAACAATGTACATCCTGCCAAGAATTGATGGATGATCTAATAGGTGCGGTTCAATTTATAGAGAAAGCCGAACATATACAAGCGCCAAGTGGCTTTGTGGATGGTGTGATGGCACGGCTACCAAAAGAGAAATCACAAGCTGGTATACAAAGGTGGCTACGCAGACACCCACTCCTAGCAGCCGTTGCCATGTTTTTTATATTAATGAGTGTTTCTGTCTTATCAAGTTACGGAAATGATCAACAATTTTCCGTTACGAAACAACCGAATTTAATCGTCGAAGGAGAAACTGTAATTGTTCCGGAAGGCGAGGTAATCAAGGGTGATGTTGTCGTTAAAAATGGCGAACTCCGCGTTGAAGGTGAAGTGGATGGTAATGTAACCGTAATCCACGGGTCTAAGTACATGGCTTCTACCGCAGTCGTCACAGGTACAAGTCAAGAAATTGACAAAGCATTTGACTGGTTATGGTTTAAGATTAAGGAAACTTTTAAAGATGTTTTTCAACCCTCCGATAAAGAATAACTCAATCATAAAGACCGCAATTGTATGGAGGGATGACTGCGGTCATTTTTAATTTTAATGAAGGGGAATCGGGCAAATCTTGGCAGTGGTATGGTATACTAAGGGCATATGAAATCGTCGAAAAAGGTAGGCGAAGCACATGCCGTTTTGGGAAAAAATCGTTAACCTAAGTCCAGTTGCAACATTCATTAATATAATGGATGTGCTTCTAGTTTGGTTTGTCGTATATCAACTTATAAAAGTAATTAAAGGGACAAAAGCTGTCCAGTTATTAAAAGGAATATTTGTGATTGTTATTGCACAAATTTTAACAAAATTGTTCGGGCTTACTACGTTAGGATGGATGATGGAACAAGTTCTAACGTGGGGATTTTTGGCGATTATCATTATTTTCCAACCAGAACTCAGGCGAGCGCTTGAACAACTTGGCCGTGGACGTTTATTTGCAAGATCGATGATGGATGAAGAGGAAGAGCGAAAACGTCTTTTAGAAGCATTATCGAAGTCAGTGAACTATATGGCGAAACGTCGAATCGGTGCCCTTATTTCCATTGAGAAAGAAACAGGATTGAATGAGTATATCGAAACAGGAACGTCATTGAATTCAGATTTAACTTCTGAATTACTCATTAATATATTTATTCCGAATGCACCGCTACACGATGGGGCTGTCATTGTGCAGCGGAATCGAATTGCTGCAGCAGGCTGTTATTTACCGTTATCGGAAAGTCCTTTTATTTCCAAAGAATTAGGGACACGTCATCGTGCAGCGGTTGGTTTAAGCGAAGTATCTGACGCAATTACAATTGTTGTGTCAGAGGAAACAGGTGCCATTAGTATCGCGACGGACGGCGATTTAAATAGAGGCTTAAGTATCGAAGAGTTTGAAGTTCGCTTACGGCATGTCTGGTTTGGCGCAACAACTGACCAAGCAAGTACTTCCAAATGGAAATGGGGCGTGAAGAGAAATGGATAAACTACTAGATAGCCCATGGTTTCTCCGTTTTACTGCCTTGTTTCTTGCAATCTTATTGTTTTATACTGTGAAAACAGATGAGGGAAAATTGATGAATAACTCAAGTAGTGAAGATATGGAAGTTATTCACGACGTGCCAGTTGAAGTATATTACGATAATGAAAATTTAATTGTAACGGGTATTCCTGAAACTGTGAATGTAACGATTGATGGTCCAGTAAACATCGTTCAAACGACCAAGTTGTTAAAGGATTTTACACTGTATGTTGATTTAACATCACTGCTAATGGGCGAACATCAAGTGCGAATTCGACATGAAAACATTTCGGAAAAATTACAAGTGCGTATAGATCCGGCAACCATTGACATCAATATTGAAGAGAAAATTACAGAAACATTCCGTATTGAGCCAGAGTTCAATGAGCGGTTACTAGCAGAAGGTTTTAACGTCGTCAATATGGAGGTACAACCTTCGACAGTTGAAGTCACGGGTGCAAAAAGCGTGATTGAATCAATTAATTTTGTAAAAGCTACAGTCGCTATAGACGCAGGCGTTCGAGAATCATTTGAGCAAGAAGCAAGAGTGCGTGTGCTAGATCGGGATTTAAATAAATTGGACGTCGACATTATGCCCGAAAATGTTACTATTAAAGTTGACGTTCAAGAACATACAAAAGAAGTACCCATCGTGATCAATGAAACAGGCACCCCACCCAATGGTGTCACGATAAACTCAATCACACCCGAAGTAAATAGTATTGTTTTATCAGGACCTAAACGAGTTTTAAATGAGATAGAAACTTTTCCAATTGACATAGACGTTTCAAAAATTGAAAAATCCGGTACAGTGGAAGTGAAACTAAAGAAACCAAAAGAAATTTTTAGTCTTTCTCCAACAACGATTAATGTGAAGATTGATACGACGATTGAGGGTGCAGTCGAAGAAGAGGAAGTTGCTGAAGAGACTGCAGGAGAAGGAGCAACCGCTGTTGAGACGACAAAGGTTGAAGATGTACCAGTCGTAATTACAGGATTAAATGAAAAGTTTAAAGGTACATTTATCGAACCAGTGAATGGTTTAGTTACCATCACTGTGAAAGCTACCCCAGATGTAATTAGCAAGTTGAAGAAGTCAGACTTTGCGGTTTCAATTAATGCATCTCCCGCTTCAGAAGAAGGGGAGGAAGTATTTCCAATTCACGTGAAAGGTCCACCAAATGTAGAGTGGACGCTTTCGATGGAAGAGGCAACATTAAAGATTGAACTTGCTTAGCTAATAGAGGGCATAGTGTACAGGATTGAAAGGGAGAATGGAAATGACAAAGTATTTCGGTACGGATGGTGTACGCGGAATTGCAAATGACGAGCTAACACCCGAACTGGCTTTTAAGTTAGGAAGAATAGGAAGCTATGTATTGACAAAAGAGTCAGAAGGGAAACCAAAGATTCTCGTTGGACGAGATACGCGTATTTCTGGTTATATGCTTGAAAATGCATTGATTGCAGGAATTCTATCGACGGGTGTGGAAGTGATGACGCTCGGCGTAATTAGTACACCTGGCGTGGCTTATTTAACACGTGTCATGAATGCAGATGGAGGCGTTATGATTTCTGCCTCACATAACCCTGTAGAAGACAATGGCATTAAGTTTTTCGGTGCTGACGGCTATAAATTAACAGAAGAACAAGAAGAAGAAATGGAATTACTTTTAAACGAAGAGGAAGATACGCTGCCACGTCCAACTGGAGCGAATGTCGGTTCAATTACGGAATACCTTGAAGGCGGGCATAAGTATATCCAGTATTTGAAGCAAACAGTAGATGAAGAGTTCACGGATATACATGTTGCGATTGATTGTGCAAATGGTGCAACTTCATCACTTGCTACGCATGTATTTGCGGACCTGGAAGCAGATATCTCTACGATGGGGGCTTCACCAAACGGTTTAAACATTAACGATGGTGTAGGTTCTACACATCCGGAAAAACTTGCAGAGCTTGTGAAAGAAAAAGAAGCTGATATTGGACTCGCATTTGATGGAGATGGTGACCGTCTTATTGCCGTGGATGAACATGGCGACATTGTCGATGGTGATAAAATCATGTTTATCATCGGTCGTTATTTAAAGTCAAAAGGTCGCTTAAAATCCGATACAATTGTATCTACGATTATGAGTAACTTAGGATTCTATAAAGCATTGCGTGAGCACGAAATGACAAGCGTTAAAACGGCAGTCGGCGACAAATATGTTGTTGAAGAAATGAGAAAAAATAATTTCACCCTTGGCGGAGAGCAATCCGGACATATTGTCATGCTTGATTATAATACGACAGGGGACGGGCTTCTAACAGGGCTCCAACTTGTCAATATTATGAAAGTGACAGGCAAAACGTTGTCCGAACTGGCAAGTGAAATGACAGTTTATCCACAAGAACTTATCAATGTTCGCGTAACAGATAAACATGCTGTAACGGAGAATGAACGCGTTGCAAACGTTATTGCCGAAGTAGAAAATGAAATGGCAGGCAATGGCCGTGTGCTCGTTCGTCCTTCTGGAACAGAGCCACTCGTACGTGTCATGGTAGAAGCACCTACGAATGAGGAATGTAAGCAGTATGTCGATGAAATTGTTGCAGTCGTCCAAGAAGAAATGGGATTGGAAGACTAAAATAGCAGTTCAAAAAAGCTATCCAGCTGTTCATTGATGAACAGAGGATAGCTTTTTTTGTATTACATTATTCGAAAATATATGTTAATGCTTGAATCGCTTGGTCGACCGTTTCAACTGTGGCATGTGCTTTGCGTGATAGTTCTTTTAATGCATGGTGATGCGCTTCTTGACGAATTAAAATGAGTGGTTTATCGAATGCAACCGCTGCGCTTGCATCCATCGCTGTATTCCACTGTTTATATTGTTCGCCGAATAAAGCGATGACAAGGTCTGCCTTTTTCATTAAAATTTCTGTTCGTAAGTTATTAAAATTGGAAGCCGCTGCATCTTTAAAAATAGCATTTGGCTGTTCACCAAGAATTTCTTCACCAATGTTGTCGGAACGATCGTGATCTTCCATTGGACCAACAAAATCAATTGGTAATTCTAATGCTGCAGCTTTCTCTTTAATTTCGTTTCTCCAATTCGTATGAATCTCTCCAGCTAAATAGACAGTTAATCTCATTAAAAAATCCCTCCTAGACATTCTATTTCCATTGTATCACTTTTAATTAGTACGTTGCTTGTGGTTGTATGAAAGTTTAGACTATAAGTAACGAATGAAAAGGGGGCGTGGCGGATGAAGACGATTTGGCATAATGGGACGATGTATACGATGTGTACAGAAGGCGAACGAGTGGAAGCTTTATTAACCCAAAATGGACAAATTATTAAAATAGGTACCTATGACGAATTGAGAGGCAAGGCTGAGAAGGAAATCGACCTTCAAGGTGCAGTGTTGTATCCAGGATTCGTCGATAGTCATATGCATATGATTGGCCATGGCGATAAATTAAGAAGTTTGGATCTATCGAAAATGACGTCAGCGGAAGAGATGTTAGAGAAGTTGCATTTAGCAAAGGAAAATCTCGCGGCGGATGAGTGGCTCATTGGTGAAGGTTGGAATGAAAATAATTTTCCTGATAAAAGAATTCTCACTGCTAAGGAATTAGATGAAGTGACGACTGCGCCGATTGTTTTAAAAAGAACTTGTCGACATGCGGCACTTGCAAATACAAAAGCATTAGCGCTCGCAGGTATTACAACTGAGACGCCTAATCCTGTAGACGGTACAATTGTAAGAGATGACAACGGGGAAGCAACTGGTTATTTATTAGAAGGGGCACAAGATTTAGTGCTCGATTTACTGAGCGAACCGACGGAAGCCTCTTTAACAACGTCCCTTCGGAAATCTGTAGACGATTTATTGGCACTCGGATTAACGGGAGCTGTGACAGATGATCTTGGTTATTACGGCGATTATCGTAATCCTTTACAAGCGTTTAAAAATGTCATCGGGAAAGAAAAGAAGTTCCGAGTCCATTTACTTCGCCGTTCTACGGTTTTTAAACAGTTAATGGAAGACGATGCAACGTATTTGGAACCTTGGATTAGCCCGGGGGAAATGAAGTTCTTTGTCGATGGTGCACTTGGGGGAAAAACAGCGCTTTTAAGTAAACCCTATGCGGATACACCTGAAACGTTGGGGATGGCGGTTCATACTGATAAAGAAATTGAAGCGCTTGTGAAACTGGCAAGGTCTTACAATGAAGCAGTTGCTGTCCACGTTATCGGGGATGGTGCGGTTGAAAAGATTTTAGGCGTTTTAGAGAAATATCCTGCACCAGTTGGAAAGCGGGACCGGCTAATTCACGTGAATGTGTTGCGAGATGACTTAGTAGAAAGAATGTTGGGGTTGCCCATTGTATTGGATTTGCAACCTGTCTTCGTATCTTCTGATTTCCCTTGGGTGATGGCTAGATTGGGAGAAGAGAGACTCGATTGGGCTTATGCGTGGAAGAGGTTAGTGGATCAAGGGTTTATTTGCGGCGGTGGATCGGATGCGCCGATTGAAGAAGCGGATCCTTTGCTTGGTATTTATGCAGCGGTAACGAGGCGGAAAGTTGGAGAAGCGCATGAGGGGTATTTGCCTAAAGAAAAGTTAAGTCGATTTGAAGCGGTAAGTCTCTTTACGACAGGAAGTGCAGCAACGATTGGAAAAGCGGATAGCCGCGGCAAGTTAGCGGTAGGGTACGATGCTGATTTTACAATACTTGATAAGGATTTATTCGAAGTAGATGAAGAAGAAATCGTATCAGCACAGGTGAAGATGACAGTAGTTGATGGAGAAGTGATGTACAAGTCTTGATGTTCATATGAAAGGACAGCCTGTGATAGACTGAGGTTAAAAGGAATGAGTGAAACAATGGGTACTATTCCAGAAAAGAGAGGAGGCATAATGATGAGTGGAAAAAATCGAAGTGAGATTCACGAAGGGTTAGAGGTAGCAATCATTTTAAAGAAAGACCAAAGAACAGGCGTGACAACAAAAGGGACTGTGAAAGATATATTGACTAATTCATCCTTTCATCCACATGGGATAAAAGTGCGTTTAGCTGATGGACAAGTGGGGCGCGTTGCTGAAATTTTAAAATAAACTTGTTGTTTTTGATTTTAGAAAGGAGCCCGATTAATTGCTAAAAAAACTAGGCATTGCGTATCCAATCATTCAAGCACCGATGGCGGGTATAACGACGCCGGAGTTTGTGGTGGCGTCTGCGAATGCCGGAATTTTAGGGGCTATCGGGGCTGGCTATTTAAGTGGAGAAGAGACGCGGCAGTTTATTCGTGAAGTGAAAAAGCGTACCCGTCAGCCGTTTATGGTCAATTTGTTTTTACCTGAAGACGTTCAAGTGCGTAAAGCAACCATTCAAAAAGCCAATGTCGATTTACACACAATCCGAGAGTCGCTTGGAATTTCTGAAGCTAAGGTTCAATTTCAGGAACCCAATTTTGACGCACAAATTGAAGTTTTATTAGAAGAAAACGTGAAAGTTTGTTCGTTTACATTTGGTCTTCCAAGCCGGCAAATCGTAGAAAGATTAAAAGCGCAACATGTGTTTTTGATTGGCACTGCAACGACGGTAGAAGAAGCGCTGCTTGCAGAAGAAATCGGCATGGATGCAGTTGTTGCGCAAGGCAGCGAAGCAGGCGGTCATCGCGGTTCTTTTCAGGGGCAATTAACATTGATTCCACTAGAAGACTTTCTTCCCGACATTGTAAAATCGGTTCAAATTCCAGTTATCGCTGCTGGCGGTATTGCGAATAAAGCAATGAGCGACAAAGCTTTTGCGGCAGGCGCAGCAGCCGTTCAAGTTGGGACAGCTTTACTTGCTTCTAAAGAAAGCGGTGCGCATTCGTTACATAAGGAAGCACTTTTACGCGCAACAAAAGGAAGTACTGTGCTCACGAATACTTTTTCGGGAAAAATGGCGCGTGGAATACGAAATGAATTTACGGAGCGAATGAAAAACGCGGTCATTGCACCGTATCCTTATCAAAATGATTTGACGAAGGAGATTCGAAAAGTAGCAGCACAACAAGAGAAACCGGAGTTTATGTCTTTGTGGGCAGGCGAAAATGTCCATTTAAGTACAGATGGAAAAGTTCGTGATATTATTGCAAGATTCATCTAAGAAGTAGTGAGGGAAATTATGAGGAAATATATTGGTGAAATCGGCTTAACCATTGCAGCCATTATTTGGGGTAGCGGATTTGTCGCAAGTTCGATGGCGCTTGGGCATTATACGCCGTATCAAATCTTGGCGGGCCGATTTTTAATTGGCGTCATTTTATTAAGTATCGTGTTTCATAAAAAGTTTAAAGGAATTAGAAAAAGTACGCTTATTAAAGGTATCTTATTAGGCGGTATTTTGTATTTGGCATTTGTTTTACAGACGGTCGGTCTCCAGTTTACAACGCCTTCGAAAAATGCTTTTTTAACAGCGGTCAATGTCGTGATTGTTCCGTTTATCGCGTTTTTTATTTATCGACGAAAACTTGATGCTTTTGAATTAACAGGGGCCATCATTGCTGTGATTGGGATTGCATTATTAAGTTTACAATTTACTGCGGTAGTGAATATGGGTGACGTGTTGTCATTACTTTGCGCATTTGCATTCGCGTTCCATATTTTTTACACGGCACGGTTTGTTGAAAATGAAGATCCGGTGTCCATTACGATGATTCAAATGATTACGGCTGCATCCATTGGTATTGTCGTTGTGGTTGTGAAAGGTGAAACGGCATTTCCGGTTGAAACGGCGGCTTTATTGCCTCTGGTTTACTTGGGGATTTTTTCAACAACCATTGCATATTTACTGCAAACAACTGCCCAAAAGTTTATTACAGAAACAAAAGCGGCGATTATTTTATCGACAGAGGCACTATGGGGAACATTATTTTCAGTGATCATATTAAGTGAACTGTTGACTGTGAAAATGGGGATTGGCGCAATGCTCATATTGATTGCAATCATCATATCTGAAACGAAAATAAATATTTTACCGTTACAAAGGCGGTTAGAGTAGGCATCGGAAATTTCTCCGGTGCTTTATTTTTTTGGGTTGACCCTTACGTTACGTCATACCTTATAGTTGAAATTGAAGGGTGGTCAAGGTGATGAAAGTAAAAGAAGTTGCAGCATTAACCGGCATCAGTGTGCGCACACTCCACCATTACGATGCCATCGGTTTATTGACGCCAGATGATATGACTGAAGCTGGATACCGGCTTTATTCAGATGATAATTTGGCAATACTACAGCAAATATTGTTTTTCCGTGAACTCGGCTTCCCTTTGAAGAAAATTAAAGAACTGCTCGATAGTCCAACTTTCGACAGACAAGAAGCTTTCGAAATGCAACATAAAATGTTACTCGAAAAGCGACAAAAGTTGGACGAAATGATTGAGACCATCGAGAAAACAATTCAACAAGGAAGAGGAGAGATTATAATGTCAAACGAAGAGAAATTTAAAGGGTTTGATTTTAGCCATAACCCATATGAACAAGAAGCCAGAGAGCGCTGGGGAAATGAGGCAGTCGACAAATCAAATAAGAAAGTCGCTCAATTTGGCCCGGAAATTCAGGAGGAGATGAACCAAATTTATTCAAAATTGGCTAGTCTCCGCCACTCAGATTCGACTTCAGACGAAGCCCAGGCGGCAATCGGTGATTGGTTTAACATGTTAAATAATAATTTTGGAACATACTCTCCCGAGGCGTTTGAGGGATTAGGCCAAGCATACGTAGACGATGAACGCTTCACAAAAAATATTGACCAGTTTGGAGAAGGGCTTGCGGTGTTTATGCGGGACGCGATGGCGGTGTATGCGCAGAAGTTAAGAGGGGAAATTAATTAAAGTGTTTTTTTGTGGGCTAGATTAGGATATATCAGAAAGAAGCTTTTCATTTTCGCATTTAAACTCAAAACATGCGATAATAAGAAAAAAGATGAATGGATGAAAACATGACAAAAACAATAGATGTACAATTAAATGCAAAAGCCGTTGCTGAGATTAAAAAAGGATATCCATTAATTTTGAAGGATGGCATTTTAAATCCGCAAGTGTTAATAGAAGAAGGCAGCATCATCAAACTAGTCGATAGAAACTGGCGCTTTGTTGCCAAAGGCTATTACGGTATGCAAAATAAAGGGATTGGTTGGGTGCTGACGCGCAAAGAAAGTGAAGAAATTGACTTTGATTTTTTCAAGTCACGCATTGCAGCTGCGCTCAAAAGACGTGAATCTTTATTCGAAGATGCTGATACGACTGCTTTCCGTGTTTTTAACGGAGAAGGCGACGGCATTGGTGGATTGACAATCGATTATTACGATGGGTATTACGTAGTTAGCTGGTATAGTGAAGGGATTTATTCGCTGAAGCATCATATTTACAACGTGCTTGATAAAATCGTCGAGTACAAGGCGATTTATGAAAAGAAACGTTTTGATACGAAGGGTCAGTACATTGAACAGGACGATTTTGTGAGAGGCGAGCAAGGCGATTTCCCGATTATCGTGAAAGAAAATGGTATGAATTTTGCCGTTGATTTAAACGATGGGGCGATGACAGGAATTTTCCTTGATCAACGTGATGTTCGTGAAGCGATTCGTGATGAATATGCCGAGGGTCGAACGGTACTGAATACATTTTCATATACGGGTGCATTTTCAGTTGCCGCATCACTTGGCGGAGCAACGAAAACAGTAAGTGTTGACCTTGCGAGTCGAAGTGAATCGAAAACGATTGAACAGTTCAGTGTAAATGGCATTGACTATGAGCAGCAGGAAATCCGAGTGATGGACGTTTTCGACTATTTCAGATATGCGAAACGCCATGAATTGAAATTTGGTCTGGTGATTCTGGATCCACCAAGTTTTGCACGTTCTAAGAAATATACGTTTAGTACGGCAAGGAATTATCCGGAGTTAGTCAAAGATGCAATTTCGGTGACAGAGAAGAATGGCTATATTGTTGCCTCTACGAATAATGCTTCATTTGGTATGAAACGATTCAAGTCATTTATTGACAGAGCCTTTAAAGAAACAAATACAAGGTATAAAATTTTAGAAGAATCCTCACTACCAAGAGATTTCCGTTCAAATCGCGATTTTCCTGAGTTTAACTATTTGAAAGTCGTCATCTTACAAAAGTTAAATTAAAACTATCCGTATTGGTGTATAAAGCCAATACGGATTTTTTTGTAATTTTAATCAATTTGTTAGATAATAAATGAAATTAATAGATAGATAGGGGAGAGAAAGTTGGTTGAAGCAATTATCCACGGCATTATTTTAGCATTCGGCTTAATTATTCCGCTAGGGGTTCAAAATGTGTTTGTGTTCAATCAGGGGGCCTTACAGCCGAAGTTTAGAAAAGCATTGCCTGTCGTCATTACAGCGGGCATCAGTGATACGATTTTAATAGTGGCGGCGGTATCAGGGGTTTCTTTACTAATTTTAACGTTTAGTTGGTTGGAAAATATTATATTCTCCATTGGTATCATTTTTTTATTATATATGGGGATTGTGTTATGGCGGACAAAAGTTTCGACGAATGATCTCGAAGGGCAATCATTTTCGATGAAAAGGCAAATCCTATTTGCTGCATCCGTTTCACTTTTAAATCCGCATGCGTTATTAGATACGATTGGTGTGATTGGGACGAATTCACTTAGCTACGTAGGGGACGCTAAAATTGCTTTTATCCTTACGACGATTCTCGTTTCGTGGACTTGGTTTTTGGGACTTGCTCTGTCAGGACGGTACTTCGGAAAACTGGATAAGAGCGGAAAGTTAATGACCTTGTTAAACAAAGTATCCGCCCTTGTCGTTTTTGGCGTAGCCGTGTATATGGCGTTGAAGCTCTACAATAATTTGGCTTAATTAACTATCTTTGAAGATTTGTTAATTCCGCATTCAATTTTTTCGCTTGCTGCCTGAAATAGAGATAGAAACACGTCCATATGATGAGATAGAAAACGATGAAGATGAGCACTGTTATGAAAAAACTGTTCCATGTAAAAGGAATCCAACCGATTCCAAATGCGAGTAAAAAATATAAGATGAAGAGTGTCACGAAATGCAGTGCAGTTTGTTGCGACAATTTTAAAGATGGAATTTCAAAGTAAAGTGGACTGACCGCAGAGAACCAACCGCATAAGATGGAGCCAATTGAATTTTTTATAAATAAAGCACCGTCTAACGTTTCGCGTCCTTCAAAAATGACAATGGCGTTTGTAAAAAGGACTGCGAGGAAGGCTCCGAAGAAAATCCCGATTATACTTCTGAATAAAAATGTTTTCATTTTATTTACCTCCTGTTCATTTGTAATGCATTTTTGATGTCTTTTACGTAAGTTCTCGAAACATATTCTTTGGCCCCAGATTTAAAATGGACGCAAAGTGTTCCGTTAAAAGAAGCTTCAAATCGACTAAGTTCATATAAATTGGCAATCACAGATTTTGATAATCGAATAAACTGATGAGTTGGGAGAAGTTCCTCCAATTCATACAGTTTTTCCTTTAGTTGGAATGAGCCTTTCTCGGTAACAGCAATGACTTTTTCGTTTTCTGTATGGCAATAGTGAATTTCGGTTGGTTTGATAATATGTTGCATGTCACCTGCTTTTCCAATTAAGAACTTTGTTGTCCTTCCTTTAATAAATGTTAAGACTTCCTGGACATCCTCAGTTAACTCGGGACTTTCGATGGTAACTAACGTTTCATCAAAACGACTGTCAATGTCTAAAGAAACTTTCAACTTGTTACGCCCCTTTCATGAAACTTTTTCTATACGTTCATCATGTTCGTCTAATGTCCCACCAACTCCTTCCTGTTACTGTACTTCTATCATATCCGGATGGATTGCAATCGTCTGCATCATTTAGGTAACTGGTAGAACTAATCCGGTCACCTGTAGAATATCTGCGGTGAAATACATGTACTATCATATGTTGGACAGTACATTAGAACTGAAAAAGGAAAATCGGATGGATATGTCGAAGAAGTTTCGGAAGAAAAAATGGAATGAATTCAAAGCTAATACCTACGTGGATTAGGGCGGTCAAAATGTTAATTAGACTTGTAGAACCGAGCGATGCCGAGCAATTGGTAAGTTTGATGTTTTTTGAAGAGGGGGGAAGTAATGAAATCAATTACTGGTTTATACATTATAATGGCTTTGATTCATCTCATTTGGTTAACAAATGTCACTTTATTAAAGAGTGAATCCAACGGTATTGCAATGTGGTTAAGTACAGGGTTATTTATCGCGGGGACCGCGTTTTATTTAGCGAACAGAAGGTCTGAAGAAGATAAATAAAGAGGATGTTCAAGTGATCTTAGGATTGAAAAAGGGATAGATTAAACGAGTGGAACCGAAAGTGGGTTGGATTGATGAATAAGTTAGGTAATATGAATGACTACACAAATTATAAAGAGCGATTTGTGTTGGATGTATTAAGGGTGGATTCATGAGTGTTACAGAGTAGAATCTCTATGTACTTATTTTCAATAGGCTAGAAAATGAATCTATTTCTATCGTTGGCCGTATAAGATTGTAAGAAGAGGTGAGAGCGATGAAAATGAGAAAAATGATTTCTACTTGTATTTTTCTACTAATACTTATGATTCCAGTAACAGCATTCGCCGTTGAATTCGAAATCTCAGATGTAAAAATCAATGTTTATTTGCAAGAGGACGGGAATGCAGAAGTTGTTGAAACGTATACATATGACTTTGATAGTAAGTTTAAAGGAGTCACCCGTGAAGTAGTTCCGAAACAAGGTGCCTCAATCATTCATTTTGAAGCGTTTGAAAAGGGTCAGCCTTTGAAAATTGAAAAAGAGCAAGATACGTATAAAATCCATCGTTCAGGTAAAAAAGAAACGGTTCATGTTGACATACAGTACACAATTGTGAATGCCATCGAAAAATATGAAGATGGTGCACAGTTTTATTGGCCATTTTTTGATAAAAGAAATGAAGCAGACTATGGCAATATGCAAATAACAGTTTATCCGCCCGCGAAAGCGCAAGATATTGATTATCTCGGGTACGATGCCGCTTATCAAAAAGGTTCCATTGGGAATGAAGGGGCGGTGATCTTTGCACTTGGTCAAGTTCCAGCAAAAACGAACGGAGATATCCGGGTGATCTACGAGCCTACATTGTTTTCTGATCAGGCGGAAATCAGCGGGACAATTCGTGAACAGGTGAAGTCTGAAAAAACTCGACTGGCGAATGAATTAGTGAAATATAAAACAACGCAAAAGAAGATGAAGAGCGTCGGTCTCTACACGGTTATAGGTTTCGCGTTATTTATTTTCGGTTTAGGCACATATATGTTCAATAAAAGGCGAGGTACAAAACGAGCTGCACAATCGAGGATTGCAGAAGATTTTATTCCACAGGAAAGATTATCGATGCCGGCGACAATATTTTATACAAACCCTACTGAGCTAGGTTCTGAAGTGATTTCAGCGGCATTATTGGACTTAATACGAAAGGGATATGTGAATCAGGTTTCGGAAAAGTCATTTGAACTTGTTGATGGATCCGGTGCGAATACGCATGAGTCTGCCCTCATTGAATTGCTATTTAATAAAGTTGGGGATGGCATACAATTTAGCTTCGATGATTTACAAGTCTATACAGAGGAAGAGAAAAACCATGAAGCATATAGTGTTGGTCTTCATAAATGGCGAACAGGCATCGTCCAAGAAACAAAAAAAGCGGGGTTGTTTGAAAAGAGATTAGGGTTACGTTGGACAGTAGGGGCAATGAGTGTTGCGTTGATTCCTATCATTGTGCAATTGGGGCGATATGAGGTATTTCTATTCATGGCCTTCATGATTATGCTGGTGCTTATTGGATTAGGTATCGCGTTCTTTTACCATCCACGTAATGTGGAGGGGTTTCAGTTAAAGCAAGAATGGCGGCGGTTTAGGGAGCGATTTGAAAATGTTGGTTTGGAGGAATGGGAGCAGATTCCAGTGGACGATAAATACCGTGCATACATTTACGGAATTGGTATGAAAGATGGCAATTTGAAGCGGCAATTTACAGCGTTTGCGCAAGCAGAACGGCGGGCAGGGGATTCTTATGTTGCCTATAATCCCGTCTTTATGACGCAAAACTTTACAACAGCCCATACCAATGCTGGCATTGATGCAAGCGGAACTAGTTCATCTGGCGGAGTCGCCGGTAGCGGGGGAGGTTCTGGTGCTTTCTAAATATATAAAGATTGCAAAGGAACCTCTCGCAGTTGTGAGAGGTTCCTTTGCATAACTTATTGATGAACAAGTTCATTTAATTAATTTCTTCGCCCTCGCGTCTAAAGTATCCAAAAATCCCTACAGTTTGAACGATATTCGTAAAGGCATTCGGATCTACATCAGCGATAATCTTTTCCAAATCATACAATTCATAGCGTGTAATTACGAGATACAGCATATTATTCTCTTCTTTTGTATAAGCGCCTTTTGCAGGCAGAATCGTAATACCACGTATCATTTTTTCGTGAATGGCACATTGCAATTCGTCTGCTTTCCGCGTAATGATCATCGCTGTCACTTTTTCATGACGTGTATGAATCGCATCGATGACGGCAGTTGTTACGTAAAGTGCGATGAGTGTATAGAGTGCATTTTCAGGTTCATATAAAAAGCCTGCAAGCACAATAATCACACCATTGAGCACTAAGAAATATATCCCAATTGGCTTATCTTGTAGGCGTGATAATACCATCGCGACGATATCCATCCCGCCTGTTGAAGCTCCCCATTTTAAGGAAAGACCTATACCAATACCGCTGACAACTCCACCTACAACGGTATTTAAAATAATATCATTTGATACAGAGATGATAGGTAATATTTCCAAGAAAAAGGTTGCACAAATAACAGAAACAATACTATAGATTGTAAAGCCTTTCCCGACTTTGTACCAACCCAATATAAAGACAGGAATGTTGAATAGGAATAGGAGAATTCCTGTACTCACATGCATCCCTAATAAATCCTCAAAAACACTGGATGTTAACTGTGCTGCCCCAGCAAATCCGCTTGCGTACACATTCGCATTAATTAAAAAGAAATTTAGCGAAATGGCAAGTAAAAATGAGCCGAATATCACGACAGCTATTCTTTTTGCTTCTATAAAAAACATAAGACAACTCCTTATAAATCTATTTTTAAATACGCACCTTAACTTATTTATTTTATATTGATTGATGTAAAAGGCAAGCGTTTAGGTAGTGTTAAATTTAATAAATACGATGTATATTTGTTTAGATAGTTTTGTTAATTCTTAGCGGGTTATGAGTAGTGTGCGCTAATTGTTTATACGATTATACAATTGGTAGTTGAATATATATAAGTTATTCATTAGGAGAGTAAAATAACAGGGAAGTTGAAACTTTAGCGGTTCGTATACCGTATGTATCATGAGGTGAATAAATTGTGGATATGTTTGATAGACCAAAGTTAAAGTTGAAACTCACTCCGTTAGAATTGGTGCTAAACGTGATAACAATCATTTTATTCGTCGGAAGTCTTGTTTATTTATTTGTAAGTTGGACGACTTTGCCAAACGAAGTGCCCGCGCATTATAATTCGCTTGGAGAAGTAGACCGTTGGGGGCATAAATGGGAAATGGTGATTCTTCCGATCATCGCGGTTATCCTGTGGATAGGCATGACGATTTTGGAGAAATACCCACATGTATATAACTATATGAATTTAACGAAAGAAAATATTGAAGCACAATATTTGAATGGACGTCTTATGGTGAATGTGATAAAAAATATCATCACGATTATTTTTGCATATATAAATTGGAATAACATTCAAGTGGCTTTGGGCCGTCATGAATCACTTGGTACATGGTTTACGCCTATGTTTTTTATATGTATTTTTATCCCAACTGGGTATTTTATCTTTCGTTCGATTCGTTTGTCGAGGGAGTAGGGGATAGGTGAGAAAGCTTTTAAAGTATAGTGTGTCGTTTATCTTTGCGGTATTTTTCTTATACCTCATGGATATTTTGGAAGTGCCAGAGCATATTTTCACGCGTTTTATGCAGGTGTTATTGTTGTTCAGCGGTGCTTTCATTATCATGCGTCTTTTTGAAAGACGCAAGAACGGAGAGTGAAAAGCCATTTCTATCCCTCTATAAGGAATGGAAATGGCTTATTTCATTTATCCTAACAATTTCGCTGCAATCATTCGGGCTTCGGCAATGTCTTTTGTTCCGTGAATTAGCATCCGTCCGTCTCGGAACAAGACGATGCGGTGACTGTCGAATTCAAAGGCAGCAAGATGCGGATTGTGGATAAGTTTCTGCACAATAGGTTCGACGGAATTCACGAATGTTTTTAATTCGACACGGCGGTTTGGCGGCCACGACAGTTGAACGGTATCACGTCCGCAGAGCACTGCAAAACGAGTAGATTCACGGGCGGATAAATAGGGGTATACCGACTCAGCCGAGCAGCTTGGGCAATTGTCTTTTTTCAAGCTTTCGACATTCATCGAAGACCTTTCACCTGTCCATAAATTTGCAGATTCGAGTTTCGGCATAAATTCATTGCCCGTAATGTATTTAAGTACATCTGCAACTTGGCGGGCGGCAGTTGTAACGACAATCGGACTAATGACACCGACCGTATCGCAAGTTAATGACTGAGGTGGTAACGTTTCAAGTAAACAATGCAAGCATGGTTGTTCTTCTTTTATGCCAATCGGGAAAGTTAATCCGTAACTGCCTACGCATGCCCCTATAAAAAAGGGGAGGCTGCGCTTCAACGCAGCGTCATTCATGAGTAACCGCGTTTCGATATTATCGGTTGCATCCAAAATTACGTCATGTCCTTCAATTAAATCGAGTACATTTTCTGCTGTCACATCAACGACCATTCCAGACACATCCACATCCCCGTTAATGCTCTTCAAACGTTTCTCCGCCGCCACTGCTTTTGGCAATTGATCGATAACATCTTGTTCTGTATACAGTTGTTGACGGTGCAAATTGGTCCAATCGATAATGTCTCGGTCGACAATGGTCACACGCTTAACGCCAGCGCGTACCAACATTTCTCCAGAGGAAGAACCAAGTGCACCGGCCCCGAGAATAAAGATATTTGCTGCACGAATTCGTTTTTGTCCTTCTATCCCAATCGGTGCGAACAGTTCTTGTCGTGAATAACGGTTATTCAATTTGGCAAGAGTCCTTCCATCGGGCTGCTGGCTACTGCGTAGTCACGTTCAGGCATCCGTCCAGCCTCAAAACCAAGTCGTCCCGCTTCAATCGCAAGTTTCATCGCTTCTGCCATTTTCACTGGGTCCTTTGCTTCGGATACGGCCGTGTTTAATAAAACAGCATCCGCGCCGAGTTCCATCGCATAGGCTGCATCTTTTGGAGAACCAATGCCAGCATCGATAATGACAGGGACTTCCGATTGTTCGATAATGAAGGACAAATTCAATGGATTTAAAATGCCGCGGCCTGATCCGATAGGGGCTGCTCCAGGCATGATGGCATGGACACCCATTTCACATAATCTGCGGGCAAGTACAACGTCATCAGATGTATAGGGAAGTACGATAAAACCTTCATCCAATAACATTTCAGTTGCACGTAATGTTTCAACTGGGTCTGGCAACAAGGAGTGGTCACAGCCAATAATTTCTACCTTAACCATGTCGCATAAACCGGATGCCTTTGCGAGTTTTGCGATACGAACGGCTTCCTCAGCTGTTTTTGCACCAGCGGTATTGGGTAGCAAAGTATATTTTGAAAGATCAAGTTTTTCTAAGAAATTTGGTTGTGATGGTTCAAAAATGTTCATTCGACGGACCGCGAATGTTAAAATTTCTGCTTCAGAAACACGAACAGCTTCTTTTTGAGTCTCAAATGATGGATATTTACCAGTTCCTAACAATAATCTCGATGAAAATGAATGGTTTCCTATTTTTAGCATGTTCATCCGCCTCCTACAAAGTGAATAATTTCAATCTGGTCTCGGTCCATAATTGGTTTATCATAAGCGTCTTTTTCGAGAATGTTTTTATTCAATTCCACAATAAGAATTCTTTCCTCAAGATTTAAGTGGACAAGCAATTGCTGAACATTCTCAACGGCTTTTGGAATTTCTTGTGTGTTCCCATTTAGTTCAATTTTTTTAGTCATTGATAATCCTCCTCTATGTATGAATGGCATCATAATACTCTTTGGCGATGTTTTTTGGATGATCGCTTTCAAATATAGTAGACATTACCGCTACGCCTGCGATCCCTACTTCTCTTAATTGTTCGATATGACTTGGAAGAATGCCGCCAATCGCGTAGACAGGAATGGTTAGCGACGAAACAATATGCCGCAAGTCATCGGTTCCGCGCGGTTGCAATCCGGGTTTTGAATTTGTTTTAAATAAATGACCATATAACACAGTTTCTGCGCCATCTGCCTCGGCAGCTATCGCATCTTCAAGAGAGTGGATGGATTTTCCAAATGACAGCGCTGGATACTTACGCAATAAATCAGGAAGTGATAATCCGCCTGGCAATTGTACTTTATCAATTTGTTCGGAACTTGCAATCGTAGGATTTCCGTGGACAATCATTTTCTTTACGTTAAAATTCACTGCTTTTAGCTTTTGAATTAATTTCAATATCTCTGTATCTGTTTTCGACTTTTCTCTTAAAATCACTGCGTCAATATACGGTTCAATAGATAGTAATGTGTGAATTAATTCATCTATCGGCATACGGTCATTCGTAACTACAATGAGCTTCATCAGATCCTCCTTTACGCAAAAAAGACTACTTCCCGCAGTAGGAAAGTAGTCGTCATAGACAGTATAAACGCATAAATAATCTGACGGCCACTTCCCTACGCAGGTCCAAACCTGTTCAGGTAATAAGGGTATCAGAGTTACACTCTTCTCTCAGTCCTTTTCAAGGATTCCCCCAATGGTCAATGTTGTGTTGAATTTTCAATCTACTACTAGTGTAGCATATTGTTTTTTTGAATGAAAGAAAGGAGTGAGAATTACTGAAAAAGCAAGAAAACGGTTCTCGTCTATTTCTGGAAATACACTAGTTGTTACACGGTCTGCAATAGGTAAGTGAATACGGTTAAGTTGATTGCATAGTACGTACTAAAAAACATCCTGTATGGATGGCTTTTAGAGGGTTAGACGAGTAGTAAACTATCTAAATCTATAATTTCTATTTTGCTAGGTGTATGCTGTCGAATCCATCCAGCCTCTTCAAAGTCAGCTAGTTTTCGGCTGACCGTTTCAGGTGTTGTCCCAAGATGAGAAGCGAGGTCTTTTCGACTCATCGGCAGTGTAATGCGTTTACTTTTCTTTTCCTCGACTACATTTGCAAGGTACATCGCGATTCTTGTCTCGGTGGATTCCATCGCAATGCTTGCTGCCTGTTTTTCGGTCTTAGACAATCTCGTTGAAAATTCAGTGAGGACTTTTAAGGAGATTGCGGGATATTTCAATAAAAACTGTTGGAAATCATCTCTTCCCATCACACATAATTCTACGGGTTCCATCGCTTCTGCATAGGCATCGTGCACGGATTCAGAGAATAAAGAAAGTTCTCCAGTGAAATCGCCTGGTTCTAGAATACGCACAAGTTGTTCTTTGCCAGTGTCTGATAAACGATAAATTTTCACCCGACCCTTATGAACGATATATAACCCATCTGACGGTTCATTCGCTCGATAAATTGTATGGCCTCGTGGATGTTTTACAGAATTAGTAGTTTTGACAATTTCACTCATTTCAGCAGTTGTTAAATGATTAAATATCGGCACAATAGAGATGCACATTTTCTGCATCTCCACGGCTCCATGTTCGCAATGATTGTTTTCTGTCAATCTTCTCCACCTCATTCAGTTTGCAGGATTGGCGTCGCATTCTCATTTTTACCGTTCTTGTTATTATAACGCATTAATCGAACAGCGTTAAGAATAACTAGAAGTACACTTAGTTCGTGAATCAGCATACCAGATGCTAAGAATACTTTTCCGAATAGGACACCTGCCAGTAAGATTACTACTGTTCCTACCGCAAAGAATGTGTTCTGTCGCATATTACGTACAGTGGCTTTTGCTAAAGAATAGGCGTGTGAAAATTGGTCGAGTCGGTCTGCCATTAAAACAACATCCGCAGTTTCCATTGAAATATCCGTTCCGCCTTCGCCCATTGCAAGCCCGATGTCAGCAGTCGCGATTGCAGGTGCGTCGTTAATACCGTCTCCTGCCATAGCAACACGGTGACCTGCATTCTTTAACTTTTGGACCATGGCAACCTTGTCTTCAGGTAATAGCTCCGCGTGTACCGCGTCAAGGCCAAGTTGCTTGCCGACAAGTTCGGCGGTATGTCGGTTATCACCAGTTAACATAATGATTTGTTTGATGCCGTTTTCGCGTAACTCTTGTAGTGCGCTTGCAGCTTCAGGACGAATTTGATCTGCGATGGAGATGATTCCCGCAATGGTTCCGTCAATGGCTGCAAAAATGGCAGTATTTCCAGCCTTTTCACGTTCTATTGCATAAGCTTCGACTTTGCTAGCAATCTCTATGCCGTTGGTACGCATTAGTTTTCGATTTCCAATCACGAGCGCCTGACCTTCAATTTCCGCACGAATCCCATTTCCTTCAATCACTTCTGCATTTTCGGGCTCATTCACAAGCGCAAGATTTCGTTGTTCTGCTTCTTTTACAATCGTTTGACCA
This sequence comes from Sporosarcina ureilytica, assembly GCF_001753205.1. Taxonomy (GTDB): domain Bacteria; phylum Bacillota; class Bacilli; order Bacillales_A; family Planococcaceae; genus Sporosarcina; species Sporosarcina ureilytica. The sequence continues at coordinate 484,282 of NZ_CP017560.1, forward strand.
AGATGGTGTTCAGAAATCATTTCTGCCTCGGCAACGATACGTAGTAAGTCGTTTTCATTGGGGCCAACAGTATGGATATCCGTTACTTCAGGACGTCCGCGAGTCAACGTACCTGTTTTATCAAAAACGACTGTGTCAATTTTTCCGAGATTTTCCATGATTTCTCCACCTTTAATCAAGGCGCCATTACGGGCACCATTACCAATCCCTGCAACGATTGAAACAGGGGCTGAAATCACAAGTGCACCGGGACAAGCGACAACTAGGAAAGTAAGTGTCATTTCAATATTTCTCGTGACTAAATAAACGAGAATGGACATAACGACAATTGCTGGTGTGTAAATATTTGCAAATCGATCAAGAAACTTTTGTGTTTTAGATTTTGTTTCTTGTGCATCTTCAACAAGTTCGATAATACGCGCGAAAGTTGTATCATCTCCAACACGGTCAGCAAGCACTTCGATAAATCCATTTTCTAAGATAGAACTGCTGAATACACGATCTTGTTTTGTTTTCGTTACGGGTACAGATTCACCAGTAATGGCAGATTCATTTAAAGTGGCTTTACCGGAAATAATTTCTCCATCAATCGCAACTTTTTCACCCGAACGGACGATGACGCGGTCTCCTTCTTCTACATCATCGACGGAAATAGTCATCGTTTCTCCGTCACGTAAAACGGTTGCCTCGACAGGCGCCATATCGATTAGTGAACGAAGGGAAGACCGTGTTTTTTCTAATGTCCGTACTTCTAAAAAAGCACCGAATAGGAATAAAAAGGTGACTGCTGCTGACTCAACGTACTCTCCAATAAACAGTGCACCGACAACAGCAATGGTCACGAGTAATTCGATGCTAAATGTTTTCATTCGAATTGCTTGGAACGCTTTGATGGCAATTGGAGTACCCGCAATAACCGTCGCTAAAATAAGTGTCCCTTGCCGCCATTCGTGCAGGCCTCCGAGGTGGAGACCGATAGCGATAAGAAGCAAAGCCCCTGTAACGGCGGTAATTTGTGAGGTTCTTCTTGCATTCATAATGTATCCCACCTTTTTTAAATTTATTATGAAAACATATAAATCTTAATCATACAGATAAATCCTTTAGGAAACCCCGGACGCATCCGGGGTTTTTTTTATGAAACTTTTTGTGAAAGAACAGGGTACCCAAGTTTAGTAATTGTGTTTTGAATATCTTCTGCTTGGACCTTGTTTTCATCAAACTGTGTGCGGACACGGTTGGAGTGGAAAAGAACTTTTACTTCCTCAACGCCCTCCATTTTCTCCAGTGTACTCTGGATTTTTTTCACACAAGTCGGGCAACCAAGTGGTTCAAGATTAAAAACAGCTTTTTTCATATTGTTCATCCTCCAAATGTTTATTTGTACCTTAAGTGTAAGATGTTTGTTCATTCCGTTCCTTGATGTGCGTCAAGTTCTGGGAAAATTCTTTAGATGATCTGAACGTGTAACACTTGATCGTGTTGCTTTTTTACTTTGTACATGAAGTATAGGGCGATTACTAAAAAAGTTCCTTGATGTATATCAAGACTGATAGGAAATGTTAACGCTTCATCTTAGTAAAATGATTAATAGTTTATGGAACATGCCAAAAGGACTAATTTCTAAATTTAAGAACAATGGTGATTTAGCATCACAAAATTGTTCATTTCGTCTAGAAAGTTATATGATAAATATAAGAAAGGATTGAACAATGTTAAAAAAGAAACAGTCATTTCATGATTTAAGAAGAAACTTATTATTAGTAGTTTTACCTATTTTATTTCTCAGCGCTTTATTTTCGATCGTTTTAGGCAATCGAGTTTTTCTGTTTGATGTTTATATAGAACTATTCTTTGCTTGTACTTTCATGCTTGGATGGTTTGCTACATTAGTCAATCGCCGGATGAAGTATTTGGAGATTATCATATTATTTGGGTTGTATACTTATCATGTGGTGAGCGTTACAAACGTAGTAAGAAGACATAGAGGGATTGAAGGGGCAATCGATTTCGATTCATATATCGTTTGGCTTCCACTCATCCTCATTTGGACATTTGCAATATGGAGAAAAAAGGTGGCTATAGGAGTCTCTTTATTCTTACTGATTGGCACAATCATTCCAGGCGTTTATTATATGAACGAATTAAATCAGTCATTTCTGGAATCATTTGCCCAGCTAATCTTGTCTATGATTGTCTATATTTTGGTGCTCATCTATTCATTTAAGATTGTGAAGGCGCATGCGGAAGTAGAAATCATGCGTCGTCAATTACGTATAGATCCGCTCACGCAAATTGGGAACCGTTTTCAAGTTGATGAGTGGTTGCAGTCTTTTTTGAACGAGAAAAAGGAAGATGATTATTCGATTATCTTTTTTGATATCGATCATTTTAAGAAAATTAATGATCAATTTGGGCATAGTGTAGGTGATGAGGTATTACGGGAATTTACGCAGGTCGTTCAAAATGAGTTAAGAAATAACGAGTATTTTGGCCGCTGGGGTGGCGAGGAGTTTATGATTATCCTTCGCGGATCAGAATGTGTTGCATATACGTTAGCGGAAAATTTACGCCAGGCCATTGAATCTTTTCGTTTTACTGGTGTCAATCGGGTAACAGCGAGTTTTGGCGTTTCTGAATTTATTCAGGGGGATACGGCGCATTCCTTGTTATTAAGGGTGGATAAAAGACTTTACGTATCTAAAGAAAATGGACGAAACCGAGTAACAGGTAAAATGGAGGAATAACCCTTTTTCTTCAGTCAAATCTGCATTATACTAAAAGTGAACGTTGATCCGAAAAGAAAAGGAGTAGGCGCATGAAACTCATTTATAAAGGTAAAACGAAAGATGTATTTGAAGCTGAAAATGGTCAAGTATTGCTAAAGTTTAAAGATGATGTAACAGGCGAAGATGGTGTTTTTGACCCGGGTGCCAATACAGTCGGTTTGACGATTGAAGGTATGGGCCAGTCAGGGTTACGTATGACAACCTATTTTTTTGAAAAACTTGCGGAAAAAGGAATCCCTACGCATTTCGTGGAATCAAATCTTGAAGAAGCCACGATGCTCGTGAAGTCAGCGAATATGTTCGGTGCAGGTCTAGAAGTGATTTGTAGGTATCGCGCGGTAGGTAGTTTCTTAAAACGGTATGGTGCATACTGTGAAGAAGGTCAACCATTAGATGCATTCGTGGAAGTCACGTTAAAAGATGATAAGCGCAATGATCCACCTATTAATCAGGATGGGCTTGCGCAATTAGGCATTTTAACAAAGGCAGAATACGAAACACTCGTGAAGTTAACAAAAGAAATATCTTCCGTTGTGAAAGATGAGTTGGCTGTCAAAGGCTTAGAACTTTATGATATTAAACTTGAGTTTGGTCTGGATGCAGAAGGAAATATGATGCTCATAGACGAAATTTCTGGCGGTAATATGCGTGCATATAAAGATGGACAATCTGTACAGCCGCTTGAATTAGAAAAAATGTTACTCCAGTAAAACATGATGAACACTAAAAAGACGAGACACATTCACATTGTTGAATGTGTCTTTTCTTATGGTATTTGGTATAACCTAGCGAGAGAGAAACATAGGCCGTTGACAAAAACAATTAATCATCATATAATTAACTTGAATTCAAGATAAATTAAAAAGTTATTTTAAGGTTATTCGTTTTTTAACACGCGTATTAGAGTTAATAAAAAAACGTGTGGAACAAGATATAATTTTTTTGACCATATACCTCGAATTCGAGATGATTTAATGTGGATCTTGATTAAAGTATTTAGTTAAAGGGCATCGAATAGTATGTCTGATTTTGTTCCATTAGTTAATGATAGAGGATATTCGTTTGTTATCAGTGTAGTTTCCAAACATGGGCATAAGAAATTAAAACAGTTACATCGTTCATCTTTTAAGGGGGCGGTTTAATACGGAGTAATATGGAAATAATTTTAGAGAAGGTGGAATAAATGAGTTTCTGGAGTAAATTATTTAAAAAAACAAAGGAGATGGATAATATGTCAAACGTAAAATTAGCAATCGTATTCTATAGTATGGGTGGAACGAATTATCAATTAGCAAAGTGGGCTGCAGAAGGCGCACAAGAAGCTGGTGCAGAAGTTAGAGTGCTAAAAGTACAAGAATTAGCTCCGGAATCAGTTATTGAAGGAAACGAAGGTTGGAAAGCAACTGTTAATGCAACGAAAGACGTTCCAGTCGCTACTTCAGAGGACATTGAATGGGCAGACGCGATTATTTTCAGTACACCAACTCGTTTCGGTGTCATGGCATCCCAAATGAAGCAGTTTATTGATCTTCAAGGTGGATTATGGGCAAGCGGTAAAACGATTAACAAAGTTGTCAGTGGGATGACATCCGCACAAAACCCAAATGGCGGTCAGGAAGCGACATTACATTCATTATATACAGCGATGATGCACTGGGGTGCGATTATTGCTGCTCCTGGATATACTGACCCAGTTATATTCGGTGCAGGCGGAAACCCATATGGAACAAGTGTAACAGTAGACCAAGATGGCAAGATGGTTGATGACGTGGAAGCTGCAGTCAAACATCAAGCAAAACGCACAGTAACTGTTGCGGGATGGGTTAAAAAAGGGAATCAATAAGATAGTCTGTAAAGAGTCAATCAAATTTGATTGGCTCTTTAAGTTTAAATAAACCGCTTAGAACCTATCCTATCAATGAAAAAGGATTAGGAGGAATTTAATTGAAACAAAAAGTAGTTGGAGCAGTTTTGATAACCGTATTGTTTATACTGGGCGGGTGCGGGAAAGGCAGTAACTCGAAAATCCCTGTGAGTGGGAAAAGTACGGACATGATTGAAGCACCTCTCATCAACACAGAAGGTACTGAGATTGGTGAAGTTACACTAACGGAGGGTAAAAACGGTGTAACGATTCGAGTTGCTGCGGAAGGACTACCGCCAGGTGAACACGGTTTTCATATTCATGAAAAAGGGGAATGTATTCCCCCGAAATTTGAATCTGCCGGCGGCCATTTTAATCCAACTCATAAAGAGCATGGCTTTGATAATCCCAAAGGCTTCCATCTAGGTGATTTGCCGAATATTGAAGTCGCAGAAGATGGTACAGTCGACGCGATTGTATCGACAGCAAATGTTACCCTTCAACAGGGGGAAGAAAATTCAATTTTCGATGAAGACGGCAGCTCCCTTATGATTCACGCGAAGGCAGATGATTACAAAACAGATCCGGCTGGTAATTCAGGAGATCGAATTGCTTGTGCAGTTATCGCTGAATAAGTTGAAAAATCCCTTTCAAATGCGAGGACGCATCAGAAAGGGATTATTTTAATAGAAAATTTTCGGTGTAATACGGTTGTTCTTGTTCATTAAAAGCGACGCCAATGCCAAGATGACTATAAATATCCTGTAAAATATTCTCCCGATGACCTTTAGAGTTCATTAACCCTTCATGTGCAAAAATACTGCTAGATTGTCCATACGCCAAATTCTCCCCAGCTGCACGAAACGTGATGCCATCCGCTTTCATCCGATCGAAAGGGGAAAGGCCTGCTAAATTTTCATGACTAAAATAATTATGCTCTGCCATGTCAATACTATGGAGAAGCGCGGTGTGTGCCGCATTCTCTTCCCACTTTAACGCAGGAAGCCCATGTCTAACGCGAGCTGCATTTGTTAAGTCAAACAGTTGAATTTCAAAGCCTTTTCTTAGTTCATCATTTCCTTGTGCGTAAATCCCACTTTTACTATGTTCCAATGAACTAGCAACGAGTTGAACGGCAGTGACCATTTCCTCTTGGTGCAAGTCATAGAAGAAATAGGCGTACATATCACCTACTTTAAAAAGGTCAAATCCTTCACTGTCTTGAAGAATATATATATGAAGCCCTTTCCGAATCTCGGTTAAAGGTTCCCCGTATATTTTTCTGACGACAGTTTTAGACGTACCATATTGAATCCCAGCGTCTGATGAAATCAAGTCATCATTTGTGTAGATTGCATTGACTTTCCGTTCATTGTCATAAGAAATCATGACGAAATTATGGTAGTCTTGATGATATGTAGACCAGTTTGTTCCATATTCATTATGCGAAATTTGTAGGGGTTCACCGAGTGTGGCGATGACCGATTCTTCCGCAGTCCCAATTTCGAGGTTATGAATTGAAATTTGGCTCGTTTCAGGTTCTTTTAATGTAGGTTTTTCAACATTTTTTACTTCATGATCCTGCACGTTTGTGTCTGCTAAAAAGAAAAGAATCGCCTTATCTGCTTGATCACTAATAAAATGTACAGTTGTTTCGAACGGCTCACTCGTTAAGAACGCTTCTAATTTATGATCAACAGAATCTAAAAAAGACAAATCAATATATTGTGAGACAGGTTTTTCCCAATAAGGCTTTGCCAAGTAAATTGTGAATAACAGTAGAATAAATAGAAAAAAACGTTTCAAAGCTGTTCCTCCTTCCTTTCATTGTAACCTGTAAAGGTAGGTTGAATACAGTGTAATCTATATTTAGGATTACATTCATTACCTAATTCACATCGTGAAAAGGTATACTAGAGTAATGATAAAAGAACGGAGTATAGATGATGGCTATTTCTAAGAAAATGATGAATGCGCGAGCGTTTGCGCAAAATGAGCATCTATTTCATTGTCCAATTTGTTCATTAACAATGGAGTTGTTAGAGGATGCGCGTCTGGTTTGCGAGAAGCATCATTCATTTGATTTATCGCGGCAAGGGTATGTCAATTTGGCACCGCAAGCACATGTTACAAAATACGATAAAGCGCTTTTTGAAGCAAGAAAAACAATGATAACGAACGGCTTTTTTGACCCATTGCTTGACCGTTTAACAGCATTGGTAGATGAACATGTACAACATAAACAAGCACCAACAATTATTGACGCAGGTAGTGGGGAAGGTTCTCATTTGGCAAGTATTGTTTCAAAACTTTCAAATCCGGCAACTGGTGTAGGGATTGACCTTGCCAAAGAAGGTGTATTGGCAGCGGCTAAAGATTACCCAGGGCATATTTGGCTCGTTGCAGATTTGGCAAATTGTCCATTTCAAGATGATGCGTTTGACGTCATGTTGAATATTTTATCTCCAGCCAACTACGCTGAGTTTACCCGGGTATTAAAGCCGGATGGGATGTTTGTTAAGGTCGTCCCCGAAAACGATTATTTAAAACAATTACGTACCATTTTTTATGAAGACGCAGAACGACAAAATGAAGGAAATCCTGTTGAGAGAATGAAGGATTATTTTGACAATGTGAAAACGGAAAGAATAACTTATGAATTTCCGTTAAATCAAACGCTGTTAGAGAATTTAATCCAGATGACACCACTCTCATGGGGAGCTAGTGCGGGTAAAATAGAGGCGGCAATGAAATCCGAGATTCCAGCTGTCACGATTGATTATACAATTATCATAGGGACCAATGAATAATAGTTATGTTTTGAAAGAAATAGGAAAGGGGTTTAACTATGTTTTCAGGTGTAAGTAGTGTGCCAAGTTGGTTCTATATTATTGCCGTCGCTGTTGTCATTGCGTTTATCATTATTGCTGAATGGAAAACTCGTTAAGGGGGAGGTTGTTCGTGCAAAAGGCAATAGGCAAGCGCCAACGTCCTAAGTTATCGGAGTTTCATGAAGAAATGACGATAGAAAATGTCGGACAAGGCGAACCGTATATAGAAAAAGTCCGTTTTAATGGCGGCTATTTCGCAAGTATTGAAGAGGAACGTTTGTCATTTGATGATGTTGTCTTTAAGCATGTCCGATTTACAAATGCCAATATGCACGGTGCGGAGTTTGTTGATGTCGTTTTTGATACGTGTGATTTCTCAAATGTACAGTTTCAACATGCTGTGTTCCATAGATGTGAATTTAGAAACTCAAAACTGACAGGAACTGATTTTGCCAATGCTAAAATTGGCCATACGTTATTTAATGAATGTGACGGGAAATATAGTAATTTCAGCTTTTCAGGAATGAAAGAGGTTGATTTTACATCTAGTCAGTTAGTGGATAGTGATTTTTATGAATGTCATCTCAAGCAAGTTCGATTTTCTGAATGTAAGTTGGATCGCATAAATTTCTCAGAAACGGATTTGGCTGGAATTGATTTGTCGGCAAATACGTACGAACAAATTGAAGTCACCGTTTCAAAAATTAAAGGATGTATTGTCTCTAAAGAACAGGCGATAGGGTTTGCGCGTGTGTTAGGATTAAAAATAAAAGAAGAATGAAAAGAGTGAAGATATGTTAACATTTGAAGAAAAACAAGCAATCATTGAATCCTTTCCGGAATTAACACGTAAAGAGGTATCGATGAAACGGTTAAATTACCATTTTGAAGAAAGTGCTTATGATAAAAAAGTCGTTGTGCAACATTTACATCCAAATGGGAATGGGTTCGTTTATGTCGCGGACATTCCTGGGTATGAAGCAGATGATAGAGGTCTTGTGAATATTCGTGAGGCCACCGAAGAGGAATTGCGAAAGATTATTGCAGATTCAATTCAAGCGCTTGGACATGAAGAAGTGGAAGCGTCTGTCCAACAGACATGGGTGAATGGTGAAAATACGCTAGAGTTAAAGGAAGAAGAAGGTTATTGGAATGTGTATCACGGCTTAAATTTAGAAGATAGTTTTGGTGATTATGAGGAGGCCGTTGAGTATTTAAAAGAAGAACAGTTTACTTTAAAAGAGGAGTGAACAAAAGATGAAAGGGAGAACGCTTGTTATCGGGATCGTTTTATTCGTCATCATTGTTGTCGGCCTAATATATTTCCTCATGATGTCTACGATTAATCAAATCAAAGAGGAAAAGAACGCGGAAACATCGATGGCAGTCATTCAAGTTGCAGAGAATATGAATCAGTTGTATGGCGTGACCATTGAATAGCGATAGGATTAGGCATATGGAGCGGTTAGGGATTGACGAAATAACAGCTTCCTATTTAAACTTACAGACCCCAAAGGAAAATCGCGGCAATGTCCTTTTCTTTGTTTTATTCTTTCTGAATTTCATTGGACTGCTGCCGCTTATCGGCGATCCGTTTGTCTATTCGTTCTTTATCATTGCTTTTATTCCCACGATGATTATCAATATTTGGGGCATCTTGTATGTCATTGATCCGTACCGATTTGAATTGTCATACTATCTGTATTTGGGGATTTACAGTGTTGTTAATGTGTTTGTATATTCGCTTGTTTTAGCCAAATTAATGGTTACACAATTTGGTGTGCAAGGCATATTTTCAATCGTCTTGATATTGCTCGTGATGAATAGTTTGCCTTTGATCATGAACTGGTTAAATGTTCGCTTACTTTATAGTGGAACTTATTTAAAGTTGCAAACTGGGAAATGGAAGACGCCGACTTGGGCACTGTTTCTTATCGCATCACCTGGTGTCGGTTATGTTATCTACGGACTCGTCAACTCGTTTGGAAATGAGATTGCGATAAGGGGTTTGTTTTTCCTTTGTATTTTTGTCTTGTCTATCATCGTCGCTTTTTTTTCAGCCTCTATACATAGGTATTTCTTTTTGAAAAGAAATATTGAAGCAGTGCGGAAAGTTTATCCGGCATTTGGCCGGCCAAAACATATTCAAGGCGGAAAGTGAAAAACGGTTTTGCACCTTAAAGGGGGCGCAAAACCGTTTTTTTTTAATCTTTACGTTCAAATCTCCGGTTATCCGATCGATAAAGTCCTTTACCGAACGGTAACCACCAGTTCCACTTCCCGAATAACTTCATCAAACTAGGTACGAGAAGCAGGCGGATAATTGTTGCATCAATCGCAACCGCAATCGCGATCCCGACGCCAATTTGCTTCACAGGCAAAACATCTGTGAAAGCGAAAGCGCCCGTTAACACAATCATAATAAGTGCAGCTGAAGTAATCACCTTACTTGTCGTGGCTAATCCCTCAACAGTTGCTTTGTCATTGTTAAATGAGTTTGCATATTCCTCCTGCATACGTGAAATTAAGAACACTTCATAGTCCATACTCAAACCAAATACGAGACTGAATACGAGCACAGGAATAATGAGGGCAATCGTGCTTGCGGGAATTCCGAAATGTCCATATTGGAAGATATAGACGAGAATCCCGAACGTCGCTGCTAAGCCAATGACGTTCATCAGAATCGCCTTAATTGGAATTAAAAGTGAGCGGAAGGCAATCATTAAAATGAAGAAAGTCGAAACGATAATAACTGCTAGCACGATGCCAATTTTATCCCAAATTTCATCAAAGATTTCCTGATTGAATTTTGGTTGACCACCAATCTTCAAATTCCAGTCCGTCTTTTTTTCGCTCCAATCGCGCACCCAATCTTGTGCGATATCTGAAGAACCTTCCGCAGCAAGCGTGACTGGAATCATTAGTTTTTCATTTTGAACGAATGTTTCTAGCAAAGGTGCTAAGTTCGCTTCCATTTCAGGCACCATCATCGCCTGATTCCATTGGTCGACAGTTGGAATTTCGCTTGCGGTAAAAATGGTTGTCACTTTATCTACAAGTGAATCGTCCGTAAGTGCTTCCTCCAAATCTTTCATCGCTTGCAACCCATCTTCGTCTTCCCAACCGCCTTTTCGGTCAGCAATCACATAGACAGTAGAAGTATCTGTGAGATTAAAAGTATCCTCCATTAATTCAAAAGCTTCCCGGGAATCGTATGACTCCGGCAATGAGTCAATTTGTGGAATCGTTAACTCAATATTTTTTACCGGAATCATGGCAACAAGAAGTAAAACAGTTGCCAAAATCGTAATCATAACAGGGCGTTTAATAACTTGATTGGCAAACTTACGCCAGCGATTTGCACCGTTTTCATTCACTTTTAAAATGCGCCACTTATCTAAGCGATCGCCAAGTGCAATGAGAACTGCAGGCAGCAATGTAATCGAACTGAGAACAGCCATCGACACAACAATCATGCCGCCAATTGCAATGTTTTGGAATAAATCAACCTGAATGAACAGCATCGCGCCAAGTCCAATGAACACACAAAACGCTGAAAAAATGACAGAACGTCCAGCTGTACGAACGGTCATATGTACCGCATCAACAATCGATGAGTGGACACGCTCCTCGCGATAGCGACTAATGAATAACAACGAAAAATCTATACTGAGCGCTAGCCCGAGCATCGGAATAATATTTAAAATGAAAATCGACAAATCAATTTGTCCGCCTAAAATCGTCAAAATCCCGAATGACGAAACGACGGTGACGATGCCAATCATTAACGGAACAAGCGAAGCCACAACCGTTCCGAATGCAAAGAGTAAAACGAGTATCGCAATCGGCAGACCAATCGCTTCCGCGGTAATTAAATCTCGCTGACTGGCCTCGTTAATATCTTTGGAAATCGCAGAAGAACCTGTTAGCGTAATTCCTTTTTCATCGCCGATTACTTTACGAATATCCGTAACAACTTCCGACATATTCTCTGCATCGCCGTCAAAGTGAAGCATGGCATAAGCAACATTCCCGCTTTGCAAACTATCATCTTCTAATGGTGATTCAATTGTCGAAGTGAGTTTAAGTTTTTCAATCTGCTTTAACGTTGTCTCTATCTTACTATTGGGTACGTCGTTGAAAACAACAAACATTGTTTCCGCTGGCATATCAAATTTATCCGAGACGATATCCATCACCTCGGCATGGTCTCCATCCATCCGAAACCCATCACCTTCAAGCATACTCGGTAAGCGAATCGCAAAAACAGCCATGGCAGCAAAAATAACTAACCAGGCAATGATAATGGTTTTATGGGCACGTGTAATAAAATTAGCAAGTGTACGCAATGGCTAATCCTTCTTTCTATCAAATAGTTCAATCTATTCTTCTATCGTAACGGATTTTGGAGGGAAAGTCTTTTATCATAGGTTACTATTTCCTAGTAGGTTGCGAAAGCTGGGTAGAAAGCAAGGCTGGGACAAAGTACGCAACGTTTCCAAGTAAGAATTCAACACAACAGTAAAAGCATGCAACATCCTTGGAAAAGTACGCAACGCTATGCAAAGTACGCAACGTTTCCAGGAAAGAATTCAACACAACAGTAAAAGTATGCAACGTCCTTGGAAATGTACGCAACGCTATGCAAAGTACGCAACGTTTCCAGGAAAGAATTCAACACAACGTTAAAAGTATGCAACGTTCTTGGAAAAGTACGCAACGCTATGCAAAGTACGCAACGTTTCCTAGAAAGAATTCAACACAACGTTAAAAGTATGCAACGTCCTTCGAAAAGTACTCAACGCTGGGCAAAATTCAGCAACGCTTAACGAGAAATCTTCAGCGTATTGGGGTCAATGAATAGGTAAGCGGTGTGGGGCATGTATTTTATTCAAAATAAAAAAGCCATTCCCTTTAAGAGAATGGCTTTGAATGGTTAGTTCAAATTAGTTTTTTTCAACGTTTGAAGCTTGAAGTCCACGTTCGCCTTGTTCGATTTCGAATGTTACGTCTTGGCCTTCTTCAAGAGTTTTGAAACCTTCGCCTTGGATAGCTGAGAAGTGTACGAATACGTCGTCGCCGTCTTCACGTTCGATAAATCCAAAACCTTTTTCTGCGTTAAACCATTTTACTTTACCTTGTTCCATCTTTGTTTCCTCCTTGTGTGCACTTTGCACACATTGTGTTACTATCCTTGCTCAAGTCTTGAAGAGGTCAAGCTTTGCTGTGACCATTCTGCTTTCGAACAAAAATAATTCTCTCTTATCATATCAGCTAACTGGAATGAATGCAAGTGATTATTCAAAATAAATTTGAAAACACTAATAATGAAGGTGTATCACATCATTATTAGTGTTAAAAAATCAATGCTAGTAATTGATAGACGATTGCCGCAAGTGTTGCGGAAACCGGTAAGGTAATGATCCACGTCATAACAATTCTTTTTGCTACGCCCCAGTTTACGCCACGTACACGCTGGGCAGTTCCTACCCCCATAATCGCGGAGGAGATGACATGTGTTGTACTAACGGGTAAGTGAAGTAAGGTTGCTCCGAAAATAATTCCAGCAGAGGATAAATCCGCAGCAGCCCCATTGACTGGTCGGATTTTCATAATTTTTGTTCCGACTGTTTTGATGATTTTATATCCACCTATAGATGTTCCCAACCCCATTGCGGCAGCAGCGGAAACTCGAACCCATAGTTGAATATCGTCGCCGGTTTGTAAACCTCCGGCAATGAGTGCCATTGTCATAATTCCCATTGCTTTTTGGGCATCGTTCGTACCATGCGTAAATGCTTGGAGGGCAGCTGTCCCGATTTGTAAGTATCGAATACGTTTATTCGCTTTAAATAAATTACGGTTTTTCAAGACGACTTTGAAAATCGACATCATTAAGAATCCAACGATTAATGCGATGAACGGTGAGAAAATTAAGGCTTCTAAAATTTTTAAAAAGCCGCCCCAATTCAAAATTCCGAAACCAGCAGCGGAAATTGCAGCGCCGGCGATTGATCCGATTAATGCATGTGATGAACTTGAAGGAATTCCATAATACCAAGTGATTAGGTTCCATGCGATACCTGCTATGAGGGCGGCTAAAATAACGAGAGAGCCATTTTCTAGCATGAAAGGGTCGACGATGTCTTTAGAAATCGTTTTCGCGACTCCTGTAAATGTGAGTGCCCCTATAAAGTTCATGATTGCAGCCATATAAACCGCGGTACGTGGTGTTAAAGCCCGGGTTGAAACAGAAGTTGCAATGGCATTGGCAGTATCGTGAAATCCGTTAATAAAGTCAAAAGCTAATGCAAATATAATAACAAGTATCGTAAGGAATAAAATTGTATCCATATAGATGAAAGGCCTCCTTACGCGTTGCGCATAATAATTGTTTCAATTGTATTGGCAACGTCTTCACAGTAATCCGCGACATCTTCAAGTTGCTCATAAATATCTTTAAATTGAATAATGCGAATTGGGTCTTTCTCATTAATAAACAATTGCTTAATAGATGTTCTGTAAATTTCATCACAAATACTTTCAAGTTGTTTAATAAGCACAGCGTGGTCTCTCATTTCAACAAGCTTTTTCTGTGAAAGTAATTGAAGCGCTTTGACGATTTCATCGGTACTTTTCACGATATTTTCCATAAACGAGTTCACATACTCATCAATATCTATTAATGAAAACATTTCAAGGTGAGCAGCAAAATGCTCTATGCCATCCAAAATATCATCCATTTTTATTGACAATTGTAAGATATCTTCACGTTCGATAGGTGTCATAAAAGATGTGTTTAGTTTCGTCGTTAATTCGTAAATTAAGGAGTCGCCTTCTCTTTCATAATTTTTCAACCGAATACTAACTTCTTTTAAATCCGAAACTTTTTCTATTTTAAAGTCATGTGCATAATGAACAGCTTCTTGGACGTGTTCAGCAATTTCAAGTAAAGCTGTGAAAAAAGGGTCTGTTTTATTAAAATTGAACATGTCAAACCTCCATCAATTTGTTAGTGCCTATTTTCGCACAATTAATCATAACAAATACGAATTGAAATCCCTATAAACTTCGACAAGATTTACACAAACTTAACATTTAGATTAAAGCGAAAGGAAGGTGAGTTGTTGAGAAATAGATGAAATATGATTTTAAATCGAGATTCATACTTTTCCTCAAAAGTATCTATATATAGAATGAGTATACCCATTGTTAACTGGGCTTGCACTTTTCAGTAGATTAATTTTCAGAAAAAAATTTTCAGAAAAAATATTTTAACTGAAACTTTTGAAGAAGTATTACGTATAGATAGGTGACGAGAAAAATTGAAGGAGAAGGAGGCGATCCTATGGAGTTGTTTGGGCTCCCGGTTGTTCAAGTTTATTTATATGCGTTGATTGTTTCTGGTCTAATCACGATTTTATATGTATTTTTCAGCGATATTGCTGAGGGGATGGGTGAAGGCAGTCCGTTTCTTGACCCGGCCGTTATTTTGTCCTTCATTACATTCACATCAGCGGCAGGATATATAATAGAATTACTTGTGGAATGGCATAGTGGTGTTGTTTTGGCAGTTGCCATTGCAATCGCTATTGTCCTTGATATCCTTCTATATTTCTTTGTCTTACTACCACTTTCTTCTGCAGAAGTTTCGCTCGCTTATACGGATGAGTCGCTGATGGGGCAAGTCGGTCGTGTAATTGTTCCGGTCCCTATTGATGGGTACGGTGAAATTGTCATTGAAACAGTCAATGGTCGAATTTCCAAACGTGCGACTGGGTATGAAAATGCCGCAATTGATTATGGGAAAGAAGTATTAATTATCGAAGTGAAAAATGGCACATTTATCGTCAAGGAATATGAGCCTTTTCGTTTCGCAAATCATGAGTAGAAAAAGGGGGAGTTCGCATGCCAAGTATTTTTATTGTTGTCGGAATCGTTGTTTTTATCTTACTAGCGGTCATTCTCGTCTATATTACGAAGTATCGTACGGTTGGCCCAGACGAGGCGCTCATTGTAACGGGAAGTTATCTCGGTACGAAAAATGTACATACAGATGATTCTGGAAACCGAATTAAAATTATTCGGGGCGGGGGTACATTCGTATTTCCGGTATTTCAACAAGCTGAGCCGTTAAGTTTATTATCAAGTAAATTAGAAGTAACCACTCCAGAAGTGTATACGGAGCAAGGTGTTCCAGTCATGGCTGACGGAACAGCAATTATTAAAATCGGCGGGTCTATCACTGAAATTGCTACTGCCGCTGAACAGTTTTTAGGAAAATCAAAAGAGGATCGTGAAAACGAAGCGAAAGAAGTGCTAGAGGGTCATTTGCGTTCAATTTTAGGATCGATGACAGTTGAAGAAATTTATAAGAACCGTGATTTATTCTCACAAGAAGTGCAACGCGTCGCTTCGGAAGACTTATCGAAAATGGGTCTTGTGATTGTTTCATTTACGATTAAAGATGTACGCGATAATAATGGATATTTAGAATCACTCGGTAAACCACGAATTGCACAAGTAAGGCGTGATGCGGATATCGCAACGGTTGAAGCCGAAAAAGAAACGCGTATTAAAAATGCGGAAGCGTCAAAAGAAGCGCAAAAAGCTGAGCTTGAGCGCGCAACGGAAATTGCCGAAGCGGAAAAAGAAAACCAGTTAAAAGTCGCAGAGTACCGCTTAGAACAAGACCGTGCAAAAGCGAAAGCCGACCAGGCATATGAATTGCAAACGGCTCGTTCTAAACAAGAAGTTATGGAACAAGAAATGCAAATTCAAATTATCGAACGTCAGAAGCAAATTGAACTTGAAGAGAAAGAAATTTTACGTCGTGAAAGACAATACGATTCAGAAGTAAAGAAAAAAGCTGACGCGGATCGTTATGCGATTGAGCAAAATGCAGCTGCTGAAAAATCTAGACAACTAGCAGAAGCAGATGCAGAGAAATACCGTATCGAAGCACGAGCTGCAGCTGAAGCAGAAAAGGTTCGTCTTGACGGGCAAGCGAATGCGGATTCTTTACGCGCGCAAGGTGAATCTGAAGCAGACATTATTCGTTTGAAAGGTCTTGCGGAAGCTGAAGCGAAGCGTAAAATTGCTGAAGCATTCGAACACTACGGCCAGGCAGCTATGCTTGATATGGTCATTCGTATGATTCCTGACTACGCGAAACAAGTTGCAAGCCCACTTTCTAATATCGATAAAATTACGGTAGTTGATACAGGTGGCGGTGAAGGCGGCGGTGCCAATAAAGTCACATCGTACGCAACAGATTTAATGTCAACATTGCAAGAAACGTTAAAAGAAACTTCAGGAATTGACGTGAAAGAAATGTTGGAAAACTATGCGGGGAAGCATAATATTCGTCCGAGCATTGATGCTCTAACGCATGAAGTAAAAGCTTCCAAGCAACTAGCTAAAGAAGAGGACGGTAAAACTGAAGAAGCATAAACAGAAGGAACCTAGCCACTTATTACGAGTGTGCTAGGTTCTTTTTGGGGATTATTATAGCGGTTAAAATTGGAACTGGGGGATTTTAAAAACCCTCCAGAACATAAGAGGGTTTAAATCATTATCATTTCGATTGCACTTTAAGCAATCACAAGCTCCAGTACAGCACTAATTATTCCATATGCAATAAATAATGCGAGGGCAATCCAAACCCCGCCCCAGCTAGTTCCGCCGCGCTGTTTGGCTTTTTCAAAAACTTGTTCTTCCGGGTACTCCGCTTTAATTTTTTCGATTTCCTTTTGTGCATGCCCCTTATATAGAAGATTACCGCTAATGCCTAACGCTGCTGCTACACCAATCCCAACATAACTGTTCACTGTATTCAAATTAATGTTGGAAATATAAACAATCAAGTCCAAGACAATAAACGCCAACAAAAAGTAAAATATGACTTTGTACATTTTCCGATAACCAAGCCAAAAGAAGGTTGCAAAAAATGCTGCCCAATTCCATGTTTGTTTATTGCCCTTTCCCCACTTCCCAAAATAATAGCCCTGTTTTCGTTCCCCGACAAAAGCTTTCAACAACTCATCATTCTGTTCATGTTGAGGCGAGCTGCTGAATTCATTCCCACACTTCCTGCAAGTCCTGTCGCTTTCATTCACAACTTCCCGGCATTGCGGGCAATTAAAAGAATTCTTCAAAACCATATCCCCCCTAACGTCACTTCTCTAAATCTATTGCACAGAACAAAGCAATATGAATCTTCCCATTCTGCCAATTTAACCCTTAAAGAAATTCTAGTAAACTTTGGGCTGTGGAGTTCTCAGCTTTGGGAAATTTAGACCGGGACAGGAGTTCACACTCGATTGAGCGGAATTCAAACGGTCGAGAGCGGAGTTCGTGCGCCGGAGAGAGGAAGTCAGTCGGAGCGCAATCAAATCTTAAGAAATCCTTCATAATTATCCTAACTCTCCCTTAAGAAGTGGCTTTTATAATGGACGTAGTAATGAAAACGGAGGGGAACAAAGAATGATTCGTGTAATGAATTTAAGTCATTCTTTTAAAATCGGTAAAAAAGGTAAAGAGAAAAACATCCCGGTATTAAAAGACATAGATTTCGAAGTGAATAAAGGAGAAATGGTTTCGATTGTTGGAAAGAGTGGGTCCGGTAAGTCGACCTTTCTTCATATTTTAGCCGGCTTTATGGCACCGGAAAAAGGAAAAATTCTTGTCAATGGAATCGAAACATCTACATTCAAAGAAGCGGAGAGCGCAGCGTTCAGACTTGAAAACTATGGATTTATTTTCCAAAACTTTCAATTGATGCCTGGTCTAAATGCCTTTGAAAATATTGAATTGCCTTTAAAGCTACAAGGAATTGATACAGAAGAACGACAAGAAAAAGTTAAAAAACTTATGAATGAAGTTGGGTTATCCCATGTAGCAGACCATTATCCAAACGAATTATCGGGCGGTCAGCAACAACGCGTAAGTATCGCAAGGGCACTGATTACGGATCCGCCAATTATTTTTGCGGACGAACCGACAGGCAGTTTAGATTCCGAAACAGAGCAAGACGTATTGTTGCTTATCCAATCACTTAATAAAACGCGCGGCATCACATTTGTCATGATTACGCATGATGAAGAAGTTGCTCAAATCGCACATCGAATGTATACGATGCATGACGGACAGTTAATGGAAGGGAGTGCTGAACGTGCAATATAAAGACCAAATCGATTTTGTTCGGCAACATATTAAAAAAAATAAAATGCGTGTTTTTATGACAGTTCTCGCTGCAACGATGGGTACGGCGTTCTTAATCGTATTGGCTTCAGTCGGCTTTGGTCTTCATGAAACGCTGCGAGACGAAATGTTATCGAATCGCCTCGTTACTGAGATTCAAGTATACGAAGGGGAAACATCAGGCGCTCCGTCTGACAAAGTGGAACAGTTTACACAGTTAGCACATGTAAAAACCGTTTTAAACCAACAACGATTGGGAACAGAACAAATGACAAAGATGGGTTCTTTTGGAGGATACCATGAACTCGTTGTTTCTAATTTTGCTGAAGAAGCAAAAGTAGGTTTCGAATTGGAAGAAGGAAGACTTCCAGAAAAGTGGAATGAAGTCGTTGTAGGCAGTCATTTCGGTCAATCTTTGTATGAAGATGTTGAAGTAGCAGATGGTGAAGAAATTCCAACCTACAAAGGGAAGTTAATTGGCGAACAGTTTTCGTATGCAATTGAAAATGCTGATGGTGAATTTGCGGAGGAAGAACTTACATTTACCATTGTCGGTGTTGGTAAGAATCCTACGAAAGAATGGGAATACGACCAACGTGTGTTTGCAGATGACTCTGTAATTCCAGAGTTGGAGAAAATCTACACTTCAAATACGGGGCAGACGGATACAGTCAATCTATTTTATAATAACGTCCTAGTATACGCAGATAAACTGGAGAACGTAAGTCAAGTGTCGACTACGATTCGAGATGAAGGTTTTTACGTGTATTCAATTTCGGATGAATTAGACCAGATGGATGTGTTTTTCTTAGCATTAAAAGCGGGACTTATTTTCGTTGGAACGATTGCGATCTTAATTGCCTCAATTGGTATATTCAATACGATGACGATGGCGGTGACAGAACGTACACGTGAAATCGGCGTCATGAAGGCGATAGGGGCCAATCCAAAGCTCATTCAACGCTTATTCATTATGGAAAGTGCTTGGATTGGTGTTTTGGGGACGGTCATCGCGATTATTCTTTCTTATGGGATAAGCATGATTGCAAATTATTTATTGCCAATCATTGTCATGTCCGCGCTTGGTGAAGAAGATTTAGAAGGTTTAAATGTGACGTTTTCAGTGATTCCTTGGCAATTAATACTCATCGCGTCTGCTATTAGTATTGGTGTTGCGGTATTATCAGGTTGGCGTCCCGCGCGTAAGGCGACTAAAATTGATGTCATTAATGCACTTAGACAAGAACTTTAATCCCAAAAAACAACTGCATATATTTGCAGTTGTTTTTTCAATTAGAAGTCTAACCGTTCTTTTCGAATTTAAATTACAAGAGTGAAACTAGTGAAAGCGCTCTAGCAACAATAGAATTGCATGGTATAATAAAGAAGATATTGAATATTACATAGATGGAAGGCGGAGTAAAGATGGATTTTCGTATTGAGCATGATACTTTTGGTGAAATCAAAGTTCCAGCTGACAAACATTGGGGTGCGCAAACGCAAAGAAGTAAACAAAACTTTAAAATTGGCACAGAGAAAATGCCAATGGGCGTTGTACGTGCGTTTGCCCATTTGAAAAAATCAGCTGCAATTGCGAGTCATTCTTTTGGTAATATTTCAGAAGCAAAAATGAAAGCGATTTCCGCGGCTGCTGAGGAAGTCATTGAAGGCAAACTTGATGACCACTTCCCACTTGTCGTTTGGCAAACTGGAAGCGGCACACAGTCAAATATGAACATGAACGAAGTCCTTGCACATCGTGGGAATGAACTTTTAGAAGAGTGGGGCGAGGAAGAACGTCTACACCCAAACGATGACATTAACAAATCTCAAAGTTCAAACGATACATTCCCAACAGCACTCCATGTAGCAGGCGTAATCGCTGTTCAAGAACAATTACTACCAGCGATTGATAAATTAAAAACAACATTTGCGGAAAAGTCTGCAGCATTTAACGATATTATTAAAATTGGCCGTACGCATTTACAAGATGCAACGCCAATTACATTAGGACAAGAAATTAGCGGCTGGCACCGTATGCTTGAGAAGACGGAAAAAATGATTGCGGATAGCGTCGAATCCATGAAAGAACTTGCAATCGGTGGAACGGCAGTTGGAACAGGCTTAAACGCACCAGCAGGTTTTGGCGATAAAGTAGCGGCTGAAATTAGTAAAGCAGTAGACATTGAATTTACTTCTGCACAAAATAAGTTCCATTCACTTACAAGTTATGATGAAGTTGTCTACGTGCACGGTGCAATTAAAGCGCTAGCGGCAGACATTATGAAAATCGCGAATGACGTTCGTTGGTTAGCAAGTGGGCCACGTTCAGGTATCGGTGAAATTACAATCCCTGAAAATGAGCCAGGCAGTTCTATCATGCCAGGAAAAGTAAATCCGACACAAAGTGAAGCAATTACAATGGTTGTTGCACAAGTGATGGGGAATGATGCGGCGATTGGATTTGCGGCGAGCCAAGGAAACTTTGAGCTAAACGTTTTCAAACCAGTCATTATTTATAACTTCTTACAATCTGTTCAATTACTGAGCGATTCTATCATTAGTTTTAACGATAACTGTGCAATCGGAATTGAGCCGAACCGCGAGACAATTGACGGTTTATTGAAAAACTCATTGATGCTTGTTACAGCATTGAACCCGCACATCGGCTATGAAAATGCGGCAAAAATTGCGAAAACAGCGCATGCGAATGGCACAACATTGAAAGAAGCTGCACTCGCAACTGGTTTATTAACAGAAGAGCAGTTTGACGAATATGTTGATCCATCAAAAATGATTGGCAATTCATAATATAGATGACATACAAAAGGCGTCCCCATTTACTAAAGGGACGCCTTTTGTAATCTTTAAAGTCCTGGTAATATGCCGCTAAAGAGACTTAAAATGTAAACCATCGTCAGTGCGGTCAAGCCGGCTATAAATCCGCCAATGGACCAAGCTGTAATTGTTTGGGGAATTGTAAGGCGACCAAATCTGTTAACAACCCAAAATCCAGAGTCATTTGGAAGCGATAAGCCAATTGCACCCGCACAAATTGCCAGTCCGAGCAATACAGGCGAAACGCCGAGTTCTACTGCCATAGGGCCAAGAATTGTAGAAGTCGTAACGAGCGCGACTGTGGCAGAACCAAGAGAAGCGCGTAGGATTTGGGAGAAAATAAATGCAAGCATGAACACTGGAATACTCCAACTTTGCATCGTTGCGATTAAATGATCCCCGATACCACTTTGGTTAATGACAGCACCAAATGCACCACCAGCACCTGTTACTAAAATAATCATACCAGCTGAATTAATTGCTTCATTATATAATTCACCGTACGGTACATTGATATAAGGACGAAGAACAATTAATGCAACAATAACACTGATGAATAAAGCGACGTTCTTATCTCCGATGAACCCTAGGAAATTCGATAGTGGACCCTCGTCTAACCATAACTTAGTGACAGTATTTAATAAAATTAAGACGATTGGCAATCCAAGCATAAAGAATGAAAGTCCAGTAGAAATTTCTTTTCTTGGTTGTTCATTTGTTTGAATAGGCTCTTCTTCCGTATGATCCTCTTCTAAGATAGGATTAATTCTTTTACCGATGAATGATCCGTATAGATACCCACCGACGATTGCTGCGGGGATTGCACAAACGAGACCATAAAAGATAAACAATCCAAGATCTGCACCAGTGTTTTCAGCTACAACTAAAGGTCCGGGAGTAGGTGCAATCATACTATGCGATACGATAAGACCGACACCTAATGCTGTAACAAAAGTAACGATGGAAATCCCCGTTCTTCTTGATAAGCTTTTGACAAGCCCACTTAAAATGACGAAAGCAGCATCGAAAAATACTGGAATTGAAACGGCAACCCCTGTTAAGGAGAGTCCTGCAGCAGAACGTTTTACGCCGAATATACGTAGAACGGCTTGTGCGATTTTTTCAATTGCACCGGATACACCAAGAAATTGCCCAAAAATAACACCGAGCCCAATTAATATCCCTACGCCAATTAACGTATTTCCGAAGCCAGTTACAATGACGGAAGGAATTTCGGCGAGTGGGAAGCCAAGTACGATTGCGGTTGCGAGCGCTACACCGATTAAAGATAAAAATGGTTCTACTTTTAATTTTAAAATCATAAAGAATAAAGCTGCTAACGATAATATAAAAATCACAATGAGCAAATTGCCTTCAATCATTTCCCGTACCTCTTTTCATTATTTGGATTGCAGTGCTTGCACTACTCGTTTCAAAGTATCATCTTCGCCAACGTTACCTGGGAAAATGATGTAAGGAATGTGTGGGAAAATACTTTCTCCACCCGTTTTCCAAACAGGTACCCCGGGGGCTACTTGTCCCATGACTTCTGCCTTTTTGACTTCCAAACCGATTGTTCCAATATCGCTTGAGGTAATTCCACCTTTCGCGATTACATAACGAGGTTGCGGATTACATTTATGAACAAACTGCGTGACAGCGTTTGAAATTTTAACTGAAAGTGCTAGTTCTTCTTCTTCGCGTCCGTCTTCCAAATCCAATCTTTCGCGAGATGTGTAGACACAAACTGTAGTACCCTCAGCAATTTTAGTATTTATCAGTTGTTGGATACGCACAATCTCTTCCGCGAACAGGTCTTCATTCGTCACAAGATGACAATTGAATTCTACAAAATGAATATCAGCAAGTTCTTTCAAACGATTAAGTTGGTCAGTCGTTTTTTGAACATGAGAACCAACGACAACTAAACCGCCATTTTGATTTGATTCGGTGATTAATTCATCCTTAGTTAAATAAGGCTTTGATGAAACGTCGCCAATGACCTTTGTAAAGGAAGCGGCCGTTCTGAATAAGTAATGCTTCCCAGCTTTTATCGCACGTAATAGGGCGATTGAAAACGCCTTCACATCGTCCTCCGTGACGGCATTGACAATAAGCTTCTGGAAGTCTTTTAATTGAAGTAGTTTATTCACCATAGACGTGAAGTCGAGTGTACGTAACTCCTCTAAAGAAATAGAAAGGACATCCTCTTTTGAGTAGGCACCGGATGTTTTTTCTTCAATCCATTCTTTTAAATGACTGCTCGTAAAGCCAAACATTCGATCTTTCGCGAATTCCGTTTCTCCGGCAGGAATATATTGTTCGCCTTGTTTTACGTAGTGCACGTCATCTATCGTTTCTCTTCCGCCTTCTTTAAAGAAAGGTAAAATAATTTCTCCGTCATAATGAACAGAACTTTCTTTTTCAATCGTCTCTTTTAAGACAACAGTTTCTAATGGATAATGCCCACGAAGGGTAGAGTCACCACGACTGATTAGTACGAAAGGAATAGTTAGTTGTTGAGAAACACGTGCAATTCGCTCGGCGATGTCCGTATGAACTTGTTTTGTTTTCTCTACGGAAAATGCACGGGAGTTTGTTAGAAGAAAAACTAATTGTCGATCCTCTTCGAACATATCGCAAATTGTTTCTTCCGACCAATCCGTAAAGACAGGGATCCCGTGAACCGTTTGGACGCCTGTTGGATCGTCATCCAGTACAATGATTTTATGGGAAAATGAAGCGCGTTCCTTTTTCCAAATATCATTTAATTCAGGCCCGTAAACTGGAAGCTTTTTGACACGTTCAGCAACATTATTCAACTTCTTTTTCTCCTTTCATTACTTCATAGTTTGCTAGTTTTTCATAGTATTGAATTAACCCACCGTGATCATCCGCTGCTTTTCCATCAACTTTTAGCGCGTGGAACATTTCTACAACGTTTGATGTTAAAGGCATTGGAACACCGATATCTCTTCCGGCATCTAAGACATTCGTTAAATCTTTCAAGTTAATATCGATGCGTCCTCCTGCAACGAAATTCCGATCAAGTACAAGTGGAATTTTTGCATCAAGTACGGCACTTCCAGCAAGTCCTCCGCGAATAGCTTGGTACATTTTTTCAACATCGACCCCAGCTTTTGCTGCAAGCACAACCGCCTCTGACATTGCCGCAATTGTAACGTTTACTAAAATCTGATTCGCTAACTTCGTCGTTGAGCCGCTGCCGCTTCCGCCAACATGCGTAATATCTTTACCCATCGCACGTAGAATTGGTAGCGCTTTCTCAAGGGCTGCTTCATCGCCGCCAACCATAATTGACATTGTGCCATCAATTGCTTTCGGTTCCCCACCGCTCACGGGCGCATCCAAAAATGCAACATCAAGTTTAGACAATTCATTTGCAATAAAGGTAGAGTCGATTGGAGATATCGAGCTCATATCGACTACGACAGTCCCAGGTTTGACGCCTTCAGCTACCCCGCTTGTTCCTAGAAGCACATCCTTTACGATATCCGCATTAGGAAGCATCGTGATAATGAAATCGCTTTCTCTTGCAACCTCAAGAGGAGATAGCGCTTCCAATGCACCGGAAGCTACGACTTCTTTTCTAGCATTTTCATTCACGTCAAAAGCTTTTACTTGAAAGCCTTCTTTTAATAAATTAAGCACCATTGGTTTTCCCATAATGCCAAGTCCAATAAAACCTATATTCATGATGATTCTCCTTTATGTGTTCATAAAAGTAATTTCACTGATTTGAAATCGATTATATACTAAGATTTCAGATTTGTATACATTAAATTTAAAATGTATACAATCTATTTTTATACAAAGCGTATTGCCCTTCTTGTATACTTACAGTAGAAGAAGTGTGGAAGGGGGAGAACAATGCGTACAGTTGGAACCGCCCAATTACAGGCTTATGAGATCATTAGAGATCAGATTTTAGATGGAACTTACCCGGGTGGGATGAAGTTAGTAGAAGCGAGACTTGCTGAAGAAATTGGTGTAAGTAGAACGCCAATTCGAGAAGCAATCCGGCGATTAGAACAAGAAGGTTTAATCAAAAGAAAGAAAGTATATAAACCAACAGAAACAGATTTAAGGCATTTATTCCAAATGCGAATATTAATCGAATGTCACGCAGCAAAGATGGCGGCGTCTTATATGATAGAAGAAGATATTGAGGAATTGAAAACATGCATTGAAATCGCTAGAACGGGGAATTCAGAGGAAATTGTTAAAGCAAATAAGAAATTTCACGATATGATTGTTCGGGAATGTCGAAATCCGATTATGATAGATACTGTAGATAAGATGCAATCTATTATTTATCTCTTCAGTCGAGCAGTCGTCTTATATAAAAGGCCTTTTTTAATAGATGAACATGAACTGATTTGCCAGGCGATTGCTAATCGAGATCCTGAACAGGCAAGTACGTTGATGGAAAAACATTTGAAAGCTGATTTAGAGTTTTCATTGGAAATTGTGAATTGAATTTCAGGGGGAGATGTCAATGACTATGAATCGTCAACCATTTGTTGCGTCTTGGAGTGGGGGAAAAGATTCGGCGATGGCCTATTATCGCGCGTTAAAGGCGGGAGCAGTCCCGAAAAAGCTATGGACAATGTTTGAAGAAGATAAGGAAAGGTCAAAATCACATGCGTTGCCAATTGAAGTAGTCCAGGCACAAGCAAAGCAACTCGGTGTTCCATCAATGATTAGTGGAGCGGATTGGGCAGGTTATGAAGAACAATTTTTGAGTGCAATGAGATCTTGTGTAGATGAAGGGATTTCTAATGGCGTCTTTGGCGATATCGATCTAGAAGATCATTTAGAATGGGTTCAAAATAGTTGTAAAAAAGTAGGGATGAAGGCGATTCATCCATTGTGGATGGAGCCGCGACGAAAAATATTAGAAGAATTTATAGCTGTAGGGTTTGAAGCTTATGTCATTGTTATTGATACGAAACGAGTGCCAGCTCAATTCATCGGTCGACAATTTACGATTGAACTAATGGATGAATTGGAAGCACTTGGCATCGATTCCTGTGGTGAATCTGGTGAATTCCATACGGTCGTTGTAGATGGACCAATCTTTAAAGAACGTGTACCGATTAAGTTTGATGAAGTAATTGTTCAGAACAATTATCACTTTATGCCGGTCTCATTGGAAAATTAAAGTTCTTGGTAATCTCTTTGGTGACGTCCGCCGTCTTTAATTTCTGCATGGTATAGAGCTTTTAGTGCATAATGTCTTTCTAGATCATGTTCTTTCATAATCTTTTTTAAACGACTTTCTAATTTTGGGCTAATCTTCATTAGCTGTTCCATTTTTTGAACTGAATATTTCATAAGTACTACCTCCAAACTTTCGATTCGTTCCAGTATAGCATTTATTTTGCCTAAGCGAACAAATGCTATACTAAAGAAAAGCATTTGAAGTAAAGCGAGGGGTTTCATGTATAAAACAATAGGCGTAGTAGCACATGTAGATGCCGGAAAAACAACTTTTTCAGAGCAGCTACTTTATCATACAAATAGCATTCGACACAGAGGCCGTGTTGACCACCAAGACACGTTTTTAGATACGCACGATATTGAAAAAAAACGTGGCATTACTGTATTTGCGGACCAAGCAATGTTTACGTATGGCGAATCAATGTATACCCTGATCGACACCCCTGGACACGTCGATTTTTCACCAGAAATGGAACGAGCCATTCAAGTGATGGACTATGCGATTGTAATTATTAGCGCGGTTGACGGTGTTGAAGGACATACCGAAACTGTTTGGCAATTACTGCGTAAGTACCGTGTCCCGACGTTTTTCTTTATGAATAAAATTGACAGGGAAGGCGCAAATGTTGAAAACGTCATGCAAGACATTCAGACGAATTTAACTGAGGATGTGTATGACTTCACAAATGATTTTGAAGATGGTGTTATGCAAGAAGGGTTAATTGAATTTATTGCGGAGCGCAATGAAGCACTTCTCGACCACTATTTGGAAGTTGGTTATGATGCAGCATTATGGTTAGAAACGTTAAAAACCATGATTCAAGAAAACCAAATTTTCGTTTGCGCAAGTGGTTCTGCATTAAAGGATATTGGTATTGTTGAATTTTTAGCTCTGTTAGATGCTTTAACAGAAACGACCTATTCAGATGAAGGGGAATTCACAGCAAAAGTATATAAAATTCGCCATGACGAGAGCGGGAATCGTGTAACCTTCCTTAAATCTTTAAGTGGTATGCTTCGCGTGCGGGATGAAGTGAAGTACGGTGAGCATGCGGAGAAAATCACACAAATCCGACTGTATAACGGGAGTAAGTATCAGGCGGTTGATAAGGCTCATGCAGGGACATTGTTCGCTGTAACGGGATTAACAAACACGACTGTTGGGGACTCCATAGGTGTGTTGGAAGAGAACACAACTTTTGAATTAGTGCCGACTTTAACATCCACTGTCGAGTTCGATGCTTCGATTCATGTAAAAGAAGTATTAAAATGCTTCTATATGCTAGATGCAGAAGACCCTTCATTACATGTGATTTGGAATGAACATTTTGAGGAAATCCATGTACATGTAATGGGAACGATTCAATTGGAAGTACTGAAACAGGTTGTGCAAGAACGTTTTGGAATTGAAGTTCATTTTGGTACGCCAAAAATTCTTTATAAAGAAACAGTCGAGACAACTGTCATCGGTTATGGACATTTTGAACCGTTGCGACATTATGCTGAAGTTCATTTGAAAATAGAGCCTGCAGAACGCAATAGCGGAATCTCTTTCGAAAACAAGTGCCATGCAAATGATTTATCGATAGGGAATCAAAACCTAATTCGCCAACATATTTTTGAGCGAGAACATCACGGACTTTTAACGGGTTCAGGCTTAACCGACGTGAACATTACACTGCTAACAGGAAGAGCCCATCATGAGCATACGTCGGGCGGTGATTTCAGAGAAGCAACACACCGTGCACTTCGCCAAGGACTCGAACAAGCGAAGAATGTTTTGTTGGAGCCTTATTATGACTTTAAAATAAAAGTTGAACTCGATATGATGGGGCGTATTCTTTCAGATATTCAACAAGCACACGGAACTTTTCAGCCACCAGAAACAATTGGCAACCATACAATAATTAACGGAAAAGTCCCAGTAGCAACATTCATGAACTACAGCCAAACATTTGCGTCCATTACAAATGGAAAAGGGGCGCTTAGTTTGAAGTTTAGCGGTTATGATGTCTGTCACAATGCTGACGAAGTCATTGACATGATTGGCTATGATAAAAATGCAGACCCCGAATACACGTCCACGTCGATTTTCTGTGCGAACGGCAAAGGATACCCAGTGCCGTGGCATGAAGCGAAAGATGCGATGCATTGTTTATAAGTTTCATTGAAATAAAAACTGCTCGCAATGATTTTAAATGATAGAGTAATAACCATTAACGTAAAATAAAAGCCATTCACACTCCAACAAGTGTGAATGGCTTAACTTATTGATTCAGTAAATCTTCCAGTTCTTTCTCTAAAAATGGCTTTGCATGTAACATATCGCGGAATTCTTCATAGCGTGTGAATTCGTCAGCAGCTGGTTTTCGGCCAGTATGATAAGCACGAATGAGCACGTTTTTTGGAGTGTGTTCTACGTCAATGAATTCCAGTAATTGTGCTTCATAACCTACGAGTGACAATAGTTCCGCACGAATTGAATCGGTTGCCAGGGATGAGAATCGCTCTTTAATTAGACCATGTTGCAACATGACATCGAGTGCAGGCGCTTTTATTTGTGAAAATAACTCATGTTGGCAGCAAGGAACACTTAAAATGACTTTGGCCCCCCATTTTACGGCACGTCCTAACGCCATATCTGTAGCAACATCACAGGCATGAAGTGTAACGACCATGTCGACTGACGTTTCT
The DNA here is from genome assembly GCF_001753205.1 of Sporosarcina ureilytica. Classification (GTDB taxonomy): domain Bacteria; phylum Bacillota; class Bacilli; order Bacillales_A; family Planococcaceae; genus Sporosarcina; species Sporosarcina ureilytica. The sequence goes on from NZ_CP017560.1 coordinate 513,747, forward strand.
TCATTGTAATCGTTGATATCTCCAACAAGAAACTCAAGATATTCATAGCCGAGATCCTCCGCAATTTTGCAGCATTCTTCAATCACTTCTTTCTTCAAATCAAGCCCAGTCACTTTAATATCGAGGCCTTTTTCAATGTGTAAGTAATGATATAACGCAAATGTTAAATAGGACTTTCCGGAACCGAAATCAAGAATACGAATGGTTTTATCTTTCGGCAAGTAGGAAAGTGAGTCGTCGATAAACTCAACGAAACGGTTAATTTGCCTAAACTTGTCTTGATGTTGGTTCCGTACTTTTCCATCTGGTGTTTGAACGCCCAATCTGACTAAGAAAGGATAGGGAGTTTCTTCATCTAATAAATAATTCTTTTTTCGATTATGGGAAAGATCAACTTCTTTCGTTGATGCGGTTTTCTTTCCTTTCCACATCACTTTGAACTTTTTCGAAATTTGGACATGTACGGTTTCATTCGTGAATTCCGCATGTACTTGGCGAAATCGATTTAATAAGTTTTCAAGTTCATCATAAACGTTTTCGATGGCAATGTTTTCGTGATTTAACACTCGTTCGTACTGGTATTCAAATTGAATATGCAATGCGCCGCGAAGTTCAACTGGCTTTAAACGAACACGTTTTAATTCGTCAGATTTCATGCGTGGCTGGCTAATTGTGCCACCCGCAAACGTGCCATTCGTCAGTTGTTCCGTCAGTTTTGTGAGCAATTCTTCAAACTGCATACTATCTACTCCTATTGAAAATCAAATCCCTGTTTCTGTAAAAACTCTTTCATATGAAGGCGTCTCGGTGTGCCTAGAAATGCGGTCATCGATTCGGACCAAGTGATGTCTTTTTGATTGGCCCCGCGGTTTTGGTAATACGTCTTCATCGTTTGATCATATTCAGGAATAAGTTCATTATATTTTTCTTCATCATAGCTGTTTTCGTGTAAAATTGCTTCTATCGGCAATCGAGGTTTCACTTCATTGTCTTCGTCTGGAACGCCGATGGTCAGCGCATACATCGGTGCAACACCTGCTGGTAAATTAAGCAATTCACTAATTTCTTCAGGCGCATTTCGAACACCACCAATATAACAAATGCCGTACCCTTTAGATTCCGCTGCAATCGCCATATTCTGTGCAAATAAAGCAACGTCTGTCGTCGCGACAAGTAAATTTTCTGCCTGACGATAATCAATTTCCTTTCCTAATAAGCTTGCCCCTTTTTCAATTCGATAAAAGTCCATGCATAGGACAAGGACTGCGCCTGCCGTTGAAATTTGCTGAGGGTTTTTAGAGAGCTCTGCAAGTTGTTTTCTTTTATTTGGATCGGTCACATGAATGACAGAGTAGGCTTGGACAAAGTTAGAACTTGCGGCATGTTGCCCCGCTAAAATAATTTCATGAAGGTCATCTTTCGTCACCTTCACATCTTTATACTTTCGAACAGATGCATGACTCGTTAATAAGTTGATGGTCATTGGATTTCCCCCTTAAATTTTTTTCATATGATAAGCGTACCAAAGAATTTACCAGGGAACGAAGTAATATAACTTGAAATACGTTCGATTATCCCTAAAATAGAATGTTTTTAAGAATTTTGGAAAGCCCTTGAATTTCACCATGCATTCCAAATGATTCCGATGACAGGCCGCCCTCAATTCATAATCGATAAAAGACGATTATCAGTTATGGACAAACCTTCAGAATTATACGATAATAGATAGGCGAGGGGGGAATGGAATGGCATTACTTCGAAAAACAGTTGGGGAAATTGTAAGGGAACAAGCGCGGACCTATCCAGATATAGAGGCATATGTGTATCCGGAGCATGGCATCCGTAAAACTTACAAAGAGTTTGACGAGGAAACAGATTTATTAGCGAAGGCATTTATCGGCATGGGGATTGAAAGAGGGGAACATGTCGCAATTTGGTCTGATAACAAACGACAGTGGCTACTAAGTCAATATGCAACAGGAAAAATGGGGGCAGCTTTGGTTACAGTAAATACGAATTACCAAGCTGCAGAATTAGAGTACTTATTACAACAATCTGATTCTACTACATTAATATTAGATGAAAGTTTTAAGGGGACAAGTTATATAGATATTATCCGAACGATTTGTCCTGAACTTATTGAAAGTCGTGGGGATAACATTGTTAGCGAAAACTTGCCGCGTCTCAAACGCGTGATTTTAATGACTGAACGTGAAGAAGAAGGGATGTATAAGTGGTCCGATCTCATGGCACATGCGTCTAACGTTTCGGATGAACAGCTGGAAGAACGTTTTCAATCCCTTGACCCTGATGATGTGATCAATATTCAATATACGTCGGGGACGACAGGTTTTCCAAAAGGCGTCATGTTAACGCATAATAATATTGTGAACAACGGGAAAATCATCGGAGATCGCATGAAATTAACGGAGAAGGATAAGGTTTGTATCCCTGTACCATTTTTTCACTGTTTTGGCTGCGTGCTAGGAACATTGGCAGCGGTTACACATGCCTCATCGATGGTTATTGTTGAGCAATTTGATGCTGAAAAGGTACTTCAAGCTGTTCAAGATGAAAAATGTACTGCTCTTCATGGAGTTCCGACAATGTTTATCGCGGAGCTGAATCATCCGGACTTTCCTCAATACGATACATCTTCGCTTCGAACGGGAATTATGGCGGGCTCGACTTGTCCAATTGAAGTCATGCGTCGTGTCATCAATGACATGGGGGCAAGTGAAATTACCATTTGCTATGGGCAGACGGAATCGTCTCCGGTTATTACGCAAACTACGACAGATGATCCGATTGAAAAGCGGGTATCGACTGTTGGAAAACCGCATCCACATGTTGAAGTGAAAGTAGTCGATCCTACAACGGGAGAAGATGTCGAAGTGGGTGAGCCAGGTGAATTGTGGACAAGGGGCTACCATGTGATGAAAGGGTATTATAATAACGAAGAAGCAACGCGAGAAGCGATAGATAAAGATGGTTGGTTACGCACTGGAGATATTGCCATTATGGATGAAGACGGGTATATCGATATTACGGGACGTATTCGCGATATGGTTATTCGAGGTGGGGAGAATATTTACCCGCGTGAAATAGAGGAGTTTCTATATAAACATCCTGGGATAGAAGATGTCCAAATCATTGGCGTGCCAGATCCGAAGTACGGGGAAGAGCTAATGGCTTGGATTATTCCTAAAAAGGGTGCCACGATTGATGAGAAATCTGTAAGGGAATTTTGTAAAGGGAATATTTCCTATTATAAAATTCCGCGTTATGTCGAATTTACAGATGCGTATCCGATGACTGCGTCGGGAAAAATCATGAAATTTAAGCTCCAGGAAATATCGAAAGATTTGATTAAAGTATAAAGATTAGAAGCGTATTCTCCTATTCAGGGAATACGCTTTTTTATGTTCACTCGTTGTTTCTTTTATTCCATTCGTGAAATGGTGAGCGTGCATCGTCCGTCTCAATTTGAATGAACGGTACTTGGCGATCTTCCGGTGCTTTTTCTTGGTCTGGGAAATACTCGGCTAATGGATTTGGGAAATTGGCATGTTGTAACGCCTCATTTTTGCTACATGCATAATAAATATGTCCAATACTTGCCCAATAAGCAGCACCTAGACACATTGGGCACGGTTCACCACTCGCATACAATGTTGCCGATGAAAGATCAATAGACGCAAGCTTGGCACATGCTTCACGGATGGCTAAGAGCTCAGCGTGGGCAGATGGATCGTGATGTTGATGGACAAGGTTCGTCCCGCTTCCAATAATTTCACCATCTTTTACGACAATTGCCGCAAAAGGTCCACCACCGTTTTTTACGTTTTTAACCGCCATTTGAACGGTTTTATCTAACCAACTTTTGTGATTCATCGAAAAATCCTCCTTGTCGAAATGTAATTATTTCCTGGGAAATTTGACGTTCAAAGAAAAGGAATATATTTCTATTGTACATGATTCGTCAAGTAATTTATGAAAGCGTATTCTTTAATGTGAAAAGAGGTGATATACTGGATGCAATGGAAGGAGATGTAAATACAAATGACAAATGATATGTATCAATTAATTGCCATCGTATTCTATATGGCAGCCATGATATTTATAGGTTATTATGCTTATAAAAAAACCACGAATTTAACAGATTATATGTTGGGAGGACGTTCGCTTGGCCCAGCAGTAACGGCATTAAGTGCGGGTGCTGCGGATATGTCCGGCTGGTTGCTTATGGGGTTGCCTGGTGCAATCTATTTAAATGGTCTTGTCGAAGCATGGATTGCGATTGGTCTTACGCTAGGCGCGTATTTAAACTATGTGCTTGTGGCACCTAGACTTCGAGCTTATACGCAAGTGTCGGGGGATTCTATTACGATTCCTAGTTTTCTAGAAAGCCGTTTGAAAGACAGTTCTCGTGTACTTCGTATAGCATCCAGTATTATTATTCTTATTTTCTTTACGTTTTATGTATCATCGGGAATGGTCGCAGGAGGAAAGTTTTTCAACAGTTCATTTGGACTTGACTATCACACTGGATTGTTAATCGTCTCTGCTGTTGTTATTTTTTATACATTATTTGGTGGGTTTTTAGCAGTAAGTTATACGGATGTCGTACAAGGCGTTACGATGTTTTTAGCGCTTTTACTCGTTCCAATTGTTGGTTTATTCATGACAGGTGGGTTTTCTGAAACGGCATTTTCAATTCGAGAAGTGAATCCAGAGTTGTTGAATTTCGTTTCAGGTGCTTCGTTCCTCGGCATTTTATCTGCTGTTGCGTGGGGACTCGGTTACTTTGGGCAACCGCATATTATTGTCAGGTTTATGGCGATTAGTTCGGTTAAAGAGCTCAAAAGTGCCCGTCGTATTGGGATTGGCTGGATGTTCCTCAGTTTATTTGGGGCTGTGGCAACTGCGCTTATCGGAATTGCTTTTTTTCAACAAAACGGTGGTTCGTTAAATGATGCTGAGACGGTGTTTATTGTACTTGGTCAAATTATTTTTCATCCACTAATCGCGGGAGTTATGTTGGCTGCGATTCTTGCTGCAGTTATGAGTACAATTTCTTCACAGTTAATCGTGACATCCTCGGCACTTGTCGAAGATTTGTATAAAGCGGTTATTAAAACAGACGCGTCTGATAAACAATATGTATTTTTAGGGAGAATGGCGGTTCTCGTTGTCTCGATTGTTGCAATCATGCTTGCATGGCCGAACAACGAGTCGATTCTAAGTATCGTATCGTTTTCATGGGCAGGGTTTGGTGCTTCATTCGGGCCAATTATTTTACTTTCTTTATATTGGAGAAAGATTACAGCAAAAGGCGCTTTATGGGGAATGGTTGCGGGTGCGATTACCGTATTAATTTGGGGGAATGTGGACGCATTATCGGACATGTTATATGAAATCGTTCCGGGCTTCATCATTTGTTGGATTGTTACATACTTTGTTAGTCAGGCAACGTATCAACCAAATGCTGAAATTGATCATGAGTTTAAAACAGCAATTGATATGCTTAAACAAGAGAAGTAAGAAGAAGCCTGTGGCATTGCCACGGGCTTTTCACTTATTAGCGTGCTAAGGGGGAGTGGGGGAATGAAACTAGATCATGTTGTGTATTTTACAAAGAAATCGCCGGTTGAGGTTGTGAAAGAACAACAAGGGTTAGGATGGCATACTGTGATTGGTGGTAGTCATGAGAAATGGGGGACCCATAATGCACTTATGTATGTAAGAAATGCATATGTCGAATGGTTATCTATCGAACATGAAACAATTGCCCGAAAATCAGACCAGCCGCTTGTAAAATTATTATTACATGATTTACCAGACGGGGAAAGTTGGGGAACAGTTTGTTTTTCGGTCTATGACATTGCTGATTTCAACCAACAATTAATTGAAAAAGGTTATGAAACATCAGGGGTATTAGATGCGGAGCGGAAGACCATACACGGCGATGTACGAAAATGGAAAATGTTATTTATTCAAGAAGCGCCTTCAAATGCATTGCCTTATCCTTTCTTTATTGAATGGCAGACCGATGAGGAATCAAGGTTCAACGAATTACGTACAGATGGAACCTTATTGCCAGCCAATGAAAAACTAGAAGTAACGGAATGTCTTTTTAGCGTTGAAAAACCTGAAGAAATAACAGAAAGTTGGGCATCTTTATTAGGTGTCAAATTAATTGAAAATACGATGATTCGCCTTCCAAATTGCAACGTGAAATTTATTGAGAAATCGGTAAGGGAAACGAAAGAAAGGTTAATCGAAGTTGCGATACAACACCGATAATCGCCTGCTCCGACAAGTTGCTTTATTTGGTACGTGAAAAGTCATATGATAAAGTGGAATTAACTAGAGATGACTGAAAGGGGCTGGCTTGTTGGACGTTTTAGTGGAACGGGCATTACTTGTAGGTGTCCATGCACAAACAGACGAACATTTTGAGTATTCACTGGAAGAGCTTGGGAATCTGGCGGAAGCCATTGAAGTTGAGGTAGTTGGTACAATTACGCAAAACTTAGAGAGACCGAACCCATCTCATTATGTCGGAGCTGGTAAGATTGAAGAAATTCGAAGTTTTTATGAAGAATCCGGGGCGAATTTGGTCATTTTTAATGATGAATTATCGCCTTCACAAATTCGGAATTTAGAAAATGGACTTGAATGTAAAGTCATCGATCGAACGATGTTAATTCTAGATATATTTGCAAGACGTGCACGGACGCGCGAAGCCAGAATGCAAGTTGACCTTGCACAATTGCAATATATGTTGCCACGTCTTGTTGGTTTACGTGCTTCGTTGAGTAGGCAAGGGGGCGGCACAGGCGGCGGTTTCCAAAACAAAGGTGCCGGAGAAACAAAGTTAGAATTGGATCGTCGTGTCATTGAGGATCAAATTGCGAAGTTGCGACGCGAATTAGAAAATGTGCAAGGGCAGCGAGAGACGCAGCGCAAACAGCGAAGAAGAAGTGGTTTGCCAGTTGTTTCACTCGTTGGATACACGAATGCGGGCAAATCGACATTGATGAATGGTTTACTGAAGAAAGTAAACGCTGAGTTGGACAGGCAAGTGTTTGAGAAAGATATGTTATTTGCGACACTGGATACGTCGATCAGACATGTGAAATTACCTGATAATAAAGCGTTTTTATTAACAGATACGGTTGGTTTTGTTGGAAAACTTCCTCACCATTTAGTCAAAGCGTTTCGTTCTACATTAGAAGAGGCGCGGGATGCGGATTTGTTGTTACAAGTCGTAGATGTCTCCCATTCAGAACATAGTTTCATGATGGAAGTTACAAATGAAACATTAACCGATGTAGGTGTGGAAAATGTTCCGACGATTAATGTCTTTAACAAATCTGATCTTGCAGATTTGTCGTACCCTAAGATAGAAGGAAATAACATTTGGCTTTCTGCTAAAGACGGTAAGGGCTTAGAGGAACTAGTCGAGTTGATCAAAGACTTTATATTTGATGAGTATGTGACGTGTAAGTTACTCGTTCCTTTCGATAGAGGGGATGTCGTTTCATACTTAAATGATAAAGCAAATATTAAAGAAACAGCTTACGTAGAAGATGGCACGCTTATGATTGTCGAGTTATTGGCGGATGACCGGAAAAAGTTTGAAGAATTCGTGATTAGTTATTGAAAAACGCACAATCCTGTGGGGGCAGGATTGTGCGTTTTTCTTTAGCTTAAGGTGCCGTATGCTTTTCGCATCGATAGGCACCTTTCGCTTTTATAAAGAAAGGGGGATTACTTTATTCTCCCCGATTTTTTACGTTTTAAACATTTTGGAACTGAATATTATGGAGACGTGCAAAAATCCCGTCTTGTTCTACGAGTTCTTGGTAAGTCCCGTCTTCTGAAATGCCATCTTCTGTCACGACAATGACACGGTGCGCGTCTCGAATTGTCGCCAGGCGATGTGCAATGACAAGCGTTGTTCGATTTTCGGCCAGTTCATTTAACGATTGTTGAATGATGCGCTCAGTTTCCGTATCGAGTGCAGAAGTTGCCTCATCTAAAATTAAAATTGGCGGGTTTTTCAAAAACATACGTGCAATGGCAAGGCGTTGTTTTTGTCCACCTGAAAGTTTTAATCCACGTTCTCCGATTTGTGTTTCGTATCCGTCGGGAAGCTCGCGTATCATATCTTCTAAATGAGCTTTACGTGCTGCTTCATAAATTTCCTCGTCAGTCGCTTCCAAATTTCCGTAAGCAATATTTTCTTTAATTGTTCCTGTAAATAAAAACACATCTTGCTGGACAATCCCGATTTGACGTCTAAGTGATTGCTGTGTCATGTCGCGAATATCAATTCCGTCAATCGTGATGCTTCCAGAATCTACATCGTAAAAACGTGGAATGAGGGAGCAAATGGTTGTTTTTCCAGCACCTGAAGGACCGACAAAAGCAACTGTTTCTCCTGCGCGTATGTTTAAATTAATTCCTTGTAGAATTGACTTCGTACTTTCATAATTGAAATGAACATCGTCAAAAACAATATCGCCGTGTAAATGATTGACTTGAATTGCTTTCGGATTATCTTTAATTTCTGGTTCCTGTTCAATTAAATCACGGAATCGTTTAAAGCCAGCCATCCCTTTTGGATACAATTCAAGCAATGCACTAATTTTATCTACTGGTTTAATTAAAATGTTGACGAATAAAATAAATCCGACGAGCTCTCCATGTGTTAATTTACCGTTAAATGTAAACCAAGCCCCGACGACTAAGACGACGAGCGACATGAGTCGTGTCATCATATACATGCTAGAATGTGTCCATGCCATCACTTTATAAGCGACGAGCTTGGCAAGACGGAAATTGCCGTTGTCTGTTTTGAAACGTGCGATTTCAAAATCTTCATTTGTAAAAGATTTTACAACACGTGCGCCGGCAACGCTATCCTCCACTCGCGCGTTGACGTCAGCAATTTTGCCGTACATATTTGTCCATGCCGCGTTCATTTTCTTATTACAATAAGTAACAACCGCAATGAGGAGCGGTACCATGACTATCGCAATGAGCGCAAGTTCAGGGTTAATATGATACATGAGGACAAATGCGCCGACGAGCGTCATGATCGCGATAAATAAATCTTCCGGTCCATGGTGGGCGAGTTCTCCGATATCGAATAAGTCATTTGTAATTCGACTCATAATATGGCCCGTTTTTGTATTGTCAAAAAAGCGAAATGATTGTCGTTGAACATGATTGAACAGTTGTTGGCGCATATCGGTTTCAATATTGATGCCAAGTTTATGCCCCAGATAACTAACGATGTATTGAAGAAATGTACTTAATAAGTAGATAAGTAATAACAGAATACTAACCGTTACAATTTTTCCCCAATCACCGCCTGGCAGTAATTTATCTATAAACCATTGCACGGCTAGTGGGAAGGCAAGTTCAAGTAATGCCACAAAAACAGCGCTAGAAAAGTCGATAATAAATAATCGTTTATGCGGTTTATAATAAGAAAAGAATTTCTTTATCATATAGATTTATTCCTCCTATTCATCCATGAAATAGTATAGCGGATTTTTTGGTTAAAAACGAATGTTGTTTTTCGGAATAAAAAATTAATTTCTTGATTCGTTCATCCTAATAAGTTAGTAATGATCGAGTACTTTATACTTATTTAACGTGTAAGTTGGAACTTAATCGGGAAGTTACCGTATACCATAGTGTGGTGTAAAAGTAGAATTGAAGGGGTGCAGACAGTATGAAAAAATGGTTGAAAGGTTTAGCTGTGGGTTTGTTGGCGTTAGCATTAGTTGCGTGTAGCGATGCTGCGAATGAACCAGCGGACGCAAAACCTGGCACGGATGAAGCGAAGAAAAGTGAATTGACATTAGAGGAAGTATTCCAAAAAGCACAAGAAGCGTCAGAAGGCATAAAGAGTATGCACGCAGACATGTCTATGATTCAAAACATTTCATCTCCTGAAGCTGACGTTGAAATGGACAATAATATTAAAATGAAAATGGATATCGTGCAAGAACCATTTTCGATGTACCAGATCATGGAAATGGAAATTGTTGGCGAAGGGTCTATGAAAACGGAAATGTATTTGACCGAAGCCGGTTTTTATATGAAAGACCCGGATTCCGGGACGTGGATGAAACTTCCAAATGAAGGCTATGAGGATCTTGCTGCTGCAATGACTACGGGTGAAGATGTAACGGTTGATTATTCTTCACTCAAAGAGTTTATTGATGATTTTAAGTTTGAGCAAAATGATAACGAGTATGTGTTAAAGCTGAAGGCTTCTGGCGATAAATTTAATAAACTTATCCAAGAAGAAATAGCGTCCACTGGTTTATTAGAAGATTTAAGTGAAGAGGAATTAGAAGCTTTAGATGATGTCAAAATCCATGAATTAGAATATGAGATTTTCATTAATAAAGAAACATTTGAAACGACTGCATTTAATATCGTGATGGATATGGAAATGAGTGCAGAAGGAGAAACTGTACAAATTAAGCAAGAAATTCAATCAAAGCTAAGTCGTATTAATGAAATCGATGAAATTACAGTTCCGCAAGAAGTGTTAGATAACGCAGTTGAATATTAAAAAAGAGGTATATTGTGCGTCAATTGGCGCACAATATACCTCTTTTTTATTTCGTAGCTAGGTCGAATGAATTTTATTCTTGCCAATTTTAGAGAAATGGTATGCAAAACTGGGAACGAATAAGTTTAAACATTCTTACATGTCACCTCGTTAATTGGAGTAGAGGAAGCGTTCCCAAACACTTACACTTTTTGGTAAAGCTAACTGATAATCATTTTCAATTAAGATTGACAACTCTTTTCGCCATGCTATAATTAAGTTTGAGTCTAATTGATAATCATTTTCATTGATAATTCTCAATTAGATTCAAATATTTGATATCGAGGCTGCTCATGAAAAAACGTTATTTGATAATCGCATTGATAGGCTTCTCGCTACTTTCTTTATTCGTAGGCGTTAGCCGAATTACACCGATGGATCTGCTAGATTTCAAATCAGAAGAAACAGAGATATTTTTAATTAGCCGATTGCCGAGATTGATCGCAATTATTCTTGCTGGGGCAGGAATGAGTATTGCTGGACTAATCATGCAACAGCTAAGTCGAAATAAATTTGTTTCGCCGACAACAGCTGGGACGCTAGATGCAACAAGGCTTGGAATTTTAATTTCCATGCTCATGTTTGCAAATGCTTCCACGATTGAAAAGATGATAGTCGCATTTGCATTTGCGTTAGCCGGCACGCTATTATTTATGCAAATTCTAGATCGGATTAAATTTAAAGATGCGATTTTTATTCCGCTCGTCGGGCTCATGTTCGGTAATATTTTATCTTCGGTGACGACATTCTTTGCTTATCGAGCAGATGTCATTCAAAATATGTCAGCGTGGTTACAAGGCGATTTTTCAATGATTATGAAAGGGCGCTTCGAGCTACTTTATATAAGTATCCCGGTTTTAATCCTTGCTTATGTCTACGCGAATAAGTTTACAGTTGCAGGGATGGGCGAAGATTTCTCGAAAAATCTAGGACTTGCTTATAGAAGAGTCGTCAATCTTGGGTTAATCCTTGTGGCGTTAATTACGACAACAGTCGTGTTAACGGTCGGTATGATCCCATTTCTCGGGTTAATTATTCCGAATATTATTTCCATATTTCAAGGTGACCATTTAAAAAAGACGCTGCCACATACTGCGTTATTAGGCGCGATATTCCTACTCATTTGTGATATTTTAGGCCGGGTACTCATTTATCCATATGAAATCTCAATTAGTTTAATGGTAGGGGTTATTGGTAGCGGGATATTCCTCTATTTGTTGTTTAGGAGGAAGGCATATGCGTAATTCAACAAAAATTATCATTTTAGGTGTGTTAGCAGTCCTTGTATGTATCTTGTATTTATTCCATGGACTGCATGGCAGCTTTGATTATGCTTTGCCGAAACGTGGAATTAAAGTGGTTGCGATGGCAATTACAGGTATTGCAATTGCTTATTCAACAGTTATTTTTCAAACGATTACGCATAACCGAATTTTAACGCCAAGTATTATGGGATTCGATTCACTATACATACTTCTCCAAACGGTTGTTATTTTCTTCTTGGGGTCGAGTCATATTACGATAGTGAATAAACATGTGAACTTTATTTTATCTGTAAGTGCGATGGTCGTATTCGCCTTATTGTTATATCGATTTTTATTTCAGTCGGGAAAGAAACCGATTTACTTTTTACTACTTGTTGGCATTATCGTCGGGACATTTTTTAGTAGCATTTCAACATTCTTACAAGTGTTAATTGATCCGAATGAGTTTTTACGCGTTCAAGATAAAATGTTTGCCAGTTTCAACAACGTAAGTGGTGAACTTGTCTGGTGGGCAATCGCAATTATTGTCCTTGCGCTCGTGATTGGGTGGAGGTCCATTCACGATCTGGACGTATTATCGTTAGGAAGGGATACGGCCATTAACTTAGGTGTGAATTACGATAGCGTCGTTCGGAAGGTACTAATCCTTTCTTCGGTGTTAATCGCGGTTTCTACTGCACTGGTTGGGCCGATTACTTTCTTTGGATTAATTGTTGCGAATTTATCGTATCAGTTTTTTAAGACGTATAAACATTCTGTATTAATCGTTGGTGCTTCTATTATGAGTGTATTTGCGCTCGTTGGTGGTCAGTGGGTTGTTGAGCGTGTCTTTACGTTTTCAACGACATTGAGTGTAATTATTAACTTTGTCGGTGGGATTTACTTCATTTACTTACTATTAAAGGAGAGTCGAGCTACATGATTCAGGTCCGGGAACTTACGAAGTTTTTTGGTGCAAAGGCAGTCGTTGAAAATGTCAGTGTGAATATCCATAGAGGAAAAATAACTTCTTTCATCGGGCCAAATGGTGCGGGTAAATCGACATTGCTTTCGATGGTAAGTCGTTTGCTTGATGCAGATACAGGTGAAGTGCTTCTCGATAAAAAGAACGTCAAAAAGATGAAGTCCAATGATTTTTCAAAACAAGTATCAATTTTAAAGCAGTCCAACTATATGAATGCGCGATTAACGATTCGTGAGCTCGTATCGTTCGGTCGTTATCCACATTCCAAAGGTCGTTTAAATGCTGAGGATATTCGCTTCGTAGACCAAGCGCTCGATTATATGGGACTGTCGGATATGCAACATAGTTATCTTGACGAATTATCGGGCGGTCAACGTCAACGTGCGTTTATTGCGATGACAATTGCACAGGATACGGAGTATATATTATTAGATGAGCCGTTAAATAACTTAGATATGAAGCACTCGGTGCAGATTATGAAGATTTTAAGAAGGCTTGTCGATGAACTAGGAAAAACAGTCGTCATCGTTTTGCATGATATTAACTTTGCATCTGTTTATTCAGACCGCATCGTTGCGCTTAAAGACGGCCGGATTGTGAAGGATGGACCGACGGATGACATTATTAACTCTGATTCATTAAGAGAAATTTACGATATGGAAATACCAATCAAACAATTAAGTAATTGTCGCATATGCGTTTACTTTAATTCTTAAAAAAGGAAGGTTAATGAACATGAATATGAAAAAAATATCGATTGCAGTCATGATGTTTGCCGTAATGGTTTTACTTGCCGCATGTGGTGGTGCTAAAGAGAAAGAAGAAAATACATCTTCTAACAATGACTCAACTGACAAAGCTGAAGTTGTAGAAGTGAAACATGAACTCGATAAGAATCCTGTCAAAGTGAATAAAAATCCTGAGACGGTCGTTGTTTTTGACTTTGGTATATTAGATACACTTGACGAGTTAGGAATTGAAGTTGCGGGTCTTCCAAAAGCTAACGTTCCTGCGTACCTTTCAAAGTATGAAGATGAGCAATATGAAAATCTGGGTTCATTAAAAGAGCCGGACTTTGAAAAGATTCATGCATTAAAACCAGATGTGATCTTTATTTCATCCCGTCAAGCTGACTTATACGATCAGTTTGCTGAAATTGCACCAACAGTCTATGTTGGACTTGATTATGCACATTATATGGATTCATTTAAACATAATATGAACTTAGTTGCGGACATCTTTGGCAAGGAAGATGAAATGAAAGAAGAGCTTGCTGAAATTGATGAAAGAATCGCTGTAATTAAAGAGCGAACAACGGATTTCGATAAAAAGGCATTAATCGTCCTGGCAACTGAAGGAAAAGTAAGTGCGTACGGTCCAAATTCACGTTTTGGATTGATCCATGATGTGTTTGGTTTTAAAGCAGCAGACGAGAAAATTGAAGTTTCAACACATGGTCAAAATATTACATTTGAATATATTCTTGAAACTAACCCAGATGTGCTATTTGTGATTGACCGTGATGCGGCAGTAAGTGGAGAGGCTAGCGCGAAAGATTCCATTGAAAACGATCTTGTGAAGAAAACGAATGCCTATGAAGACGGGGCAATCTACTATCTGGACCCTAGCTACTGGTACTTATCTGGTGGCGGACTGCTTTCAATGAAAGAAATGATTACTGAAATTGAGGAAGCGCTCTAAGTGGTTTGCATAAAATGATATTGGTAAGGAAGGCTAACCTTTAAAGAGGTTAGTCTTTTTTGGGTGATTTTTAAATTAGGCGGACATCTGCTTGGAAAAAGTTTTTGTAATCCTGTGTCGAAACATGTATAATTACAGGTGTCAAGACAACTACATAAGGTGTAAGGAGTAGACGTATTATGGCACAAGGCAAAACAATATCGCGCAATAGATTATTAGGTCTTGCTGGAACTGGTTGGATGTTCGATGCAATGGATGTTGGTATTTTATCTTTTGTTATTGCAGCGATTTCGCTTGATTGGGGATTATCTCCAGGTGAAATGGGCTGGATTGGAAGTGTAAACTCTATTGGCATGGCAGTTGGCGCGTTCGGTTTCGGGATGTTAGCGGATAAAATCGGGCGTAAGCAAGTGTTTATGATTACATTAGTTTTATTTTCGGTCGCCAGTGGTTTGTCGGCATTAACGACGACGCTTTTTGCATTTTTAATTTTACGTTTTTTCGTCGGTGCTGGTCTTGGTGGTGAGCTACCTGTCGCGTCCACACTCGTTTCAGAAAGTGTCGAAGCGAAAGAGCGTGGTCGAGTTGTTGTATTATTAGAAAGTTTTTGGGCGGTTGGGTGGATTCTCGCTGCACTGATTGCTTATTTTATCATTCCAGATTTCGGTTGGAGAGTCGCGCTTATTATTACGGCACTGCCAGCGTTTTATGCAATTTATTTAAGAAGACACCTTCCCGACTCGCCGAAGTTTGAGGCGAGTCGGGAGCCTAAACAATCGTCGATGCAGAAAGTAAAAGAATTATGGACTAAACAATATGCAAAACGGACATTAATGCTTTGGATTGTTTGGTTTACGGTTGTATTTTCTTATTATGGGATGTTTTTGTGGTTGCCAAGCGTGATGGTGATGAAAGGATTTAGTATGATTCACAGTTTTGGTTATGTGCTTCTAATGACGCTTGCGCAATTACCAGGCTATTTCACGGCAGCGTGGTTGATTGAAAGGATTGGTCGGAAGTTTGTGTTATCTACTTATCTTCTTGGCACAGCACTTAGCGCATTGGCATTTGGAAATGCGGAATCATTAACAGCGCTACTTTTGTTCGGTGCATTGCTGTCGTTCTTTAATTTAGGGGCATGGGGTGCGCTTTACGCGTATTCACCGGAGCAGTATCCGACATCTATTCGCGCAACTGGTTCAGGTGCGGCCGCAGCTGTCGGTCGGATTGGCGGTATTTTTGGACCGTTGCTCGTTGGGTCTTTACTTGGAGCAGGTTATGGATTTGGCATTATTTTTGGGATTTTTTGCGGTTCTATTATTATTGGGGTCCTTGCCGTCATTGTGTTAGGAACGGAAACAAAGCAAATAGAACTTGCCTAGTGCCGTTGTAGTTAGCGTTTTGAAATTGTAAATAACAAGCTTGATTCTTTCAACGCATGGTCATTGTAGTGATACATGTTTTTGGGGGACAAGCTTGTTTTTGTTTTGATTAAAGTGAATGTTCCTTGAGTAGAATATCAATTCTTTTGTTTATATTATGTCAGTCGTGGTAGACAATTATGGTATGAAGAATGCGCTTATTTTACAACATAATCGAAAGGTAGGCTACTATGTTTCGTATTCCAGAATCGCTTGCAGAACTTGGAAGAGATCGGATTCAAGGTTTTCCAGTCGAAGGTTTTATTTACGGAGAAGGTCCACAAATGCCAAAGTTAATGCTCATCGGGGAGGCGCCAGGGGAGTTTGAGTTAGTTGATGGGATTCCCTTTATTGGACGAGCGGGGAAGGAGTTAATGAAATCACTTGCTTCCATTGGATTGACGCGTGATGACGTTTATATCACCAGTGCTGTTCGTAGTCGACCGTATCGCTGGGGAACGAAAAAGGAACGTGACGGGACCACAACAGAGCGGAAGTATAATCGTCCGCCGACCCGGAAGGAAATCATCGCCCATGCACCCGTTTTAGATTATGAAATTGCAAACTTAGAACCGAAGTTTATTGTCACCTTGGGGAATGTCGGGTTACAGCGTTTAATTGGGAAAGAGGCGAAAGTGACGGAGTTGCATGGACAAGTACTAAGAAGGCCTATCCAGTATTTAGAAAATCTTGAGGATACGACCTTTAGTTGGACGGATGAAAAATATACAATTGTCCCTACCTTTCATCCTGCTTCCGTTTTTTATCGGCCATCACATAGACCTTCGCTTGAGGCTGATTGGTTAAAAATTGGAGAAATTTTAAAGGGGATGGAGTGAGTATTTCTCGTCTATTTGAATGAAAAGTGAAAGTAGAAGCTCAATTTAGTTGTGATTAAATCATGTAGGCGTCTCGATTGTTTGGATTTCAATGGAATATGTCTTACTATGAAATTAATTCAATGAAGTGAAAACTACTTTTTAGAATAAGGGGTAAGGTTTAAAAACATAGAAACGGAGATAGTTATGATAACCTTTGAAAATGTAACTAAGCGTTTTCCCGATGGAACAGAAGCACTGAAAGATATTTCAGTTACGATTCCTTCAAATAAACTAACGGCGATTATTGGTCCTAGCGGTTGTGGAAAAACAACACTTATGCGGATGATTAACCGACTTGAATTACCGACAAATGGAGAAGTTTCAATCGACGGTGAGCTAATTTCAGAGCGGGATGAAATTGAGCTTCGCAGATCAATTGGTTATGTCATTCAAAGAATTGGGCTCATTCCCCACATGACGATTGAAGAGAATATCGCTCTCGTACCAGAATTACTAGGATGGGAAAAGAGTAAAATAGCTACTCGTGTCAACGAGTTATTAGAAATGGTCGGATTGGAACCAGAAACATTTAAAGCACGCTATCCTTTTGAGCTATCAGGCGGTCAACAGCAACGAGTTGGTGTCAGTCGAGCACTTGCAAGCAATCCCAATATTATTTTAATGGATGAACCTTTTTCGGCACTTGACCCAATTAGTCGAGAGCAATTGCAAAAGAAATTGCGCGAGTTACAGACACGGATTCGTAAGACGATTGTTTTTGTAACACATGACATGGACGAAGCATTAGAGATTGCAGATCATATAATCATTATGCGAGGCGGAAAAGTTGAACAAATGGCAACACCGGAAGCGTTGCTTGAACATCAAGAAAATGAGTTTGTGCGTGAATTTATTGGAGAAGACAGGATTATGAGAAAACGTGACTTCGGATCATTCCCGCTTACATATTTTACAGACTTTTACGATGAAACATGGGATGGAGAAGTCCGAAGCATTCATAGCGATGCTTCTGTAGAAGAGGCAATTCAGCTATTAGATATGTACCCGAGCTGTCGACTTGTGGTTTTAAAAGATGAAAAAATACTAGGTTATATTGGTCATCATTCTCTTTTGCAGGCGGCAATGGGGATGAAAGAAGGTGTGAATACTGCATGAGTAATTTTTTTCACACTGTCAGCAGCCGTTCTGATTTAATTATCGAGGCTTTTTTACAACATATATTCCTTTCTTTTGTTGCTTTAGCGTTAGGGGTCGCCATTGCATTGCCAGCAGGCATTCTTATAGCGCGTTATCGCCGATTTGCGGAACCGATTATTGGGGTTACTGCAGTTTTGCAAACGATTCCAAGTCTTGCGTTATTTGGTATTCTCGTTCCGTTAATTGGGATTGGATCAAAAACAGCTTTAATTGCACTCATCATTTATGCTTTATTACCGATTGTACGCAATACATATACCGGATTAACGAGCGCAGACGAATCAATTATTGAAGCTGGTCGGGGTATGGGGATGACGCCCTTTCAAATTTTAAAGAAAATAGAGTTTCCGATTGCGCTTCCTGTTATTATGGCGGGTATTCGCACGGCGACGGTTTTAACTGTAGGGATTGCAACGCTTGCAACATTTGTAGGTGCAGGAGGTTTAGGGGATGTGATTTATCGAGGATTACAATCTTATAATAATTCGCTCGTGTTAGCTGGTGCGCTTCCTGTTGCATGTTTAGCAATACTATTCGATTTTCTGCTGAAGTGGATAGAAAAGAAAGTAACGTTGAAAGGTATTCGCCAATAAACTAGGGGGTCATGTTGTTGAGGAGAAGAATAGGAATCATTTTTGTAGCGCTTTTGTTTTTGGTCAGTGGATGTGGAAAAAAAGAGGAGATTGTCATTAGCGGTAAGCCGTGGACTGAGCAGTTTATTTTACCGTACATATTAGGGCAGTATATTGAAGAGAAAACAGATTATGATGTGGCTTATAAAGAAGGCCTTGGTGAAGTAGCAATTATGACGCCGGCCCTTGAAAAGGGAGACATCGACTTATACGTTGAATATACTGGAACAGGGTTAAAAGACGTGCTAAAGGAAGAATCTGAAGCGGGAGAAAGTGCAGGAAGTGTTTATGAAAGAGTCAAAAAGGGTTATGAAGAACAATTTGAAGTGACTTGGCTAGAACCGCTTGGATTTGAAAATGGCTATACACTCGCTTATTCAAAAGACAATGCCTATGATGCTGAAACATATTCAGATATTGCAGCAGTATCACGGGAGAAGAAGGTGGTTTTTGGTGCACCTCACGCCTTTTATGAGCGCAAAGGTGACGGTTATGAAGACTTAGTGGAGGTCTATGATTTTTCATTTAGCCAAACGAAAAGTTTGGATCCAAATGTGATGTATGAAGCGGTAAAGAGTGGAGAAGTGGATTTAATCCCAGCGTTTACTACAGATAGCCGTATTCAATTATTTGATTTGGGAACGACGAAAGACGATTTGGCATTTTTCCCTAAGTACGATGCAGTACCAGTTGTCCGTCAAGAGACGTTGGAAAAGTTTCCAGACCTTGAAAAAGTATTAAATGAATTAGCAGGTCAAATTACCGAAGAAGATATGTTAAAAATGAATGCACGAGTGGATATTGATCAAGAGAAGCCAGAGGACGTAGCAAGAGAGTTTTTAATTGAAAAAGGATTAATTGCTAAATAAGCTGCCGGCTTGCTCGCTTCTTAAGTGAGGTAAGCCGGTTTATTTTAGTGCAGCACTTATTTTACTGGAAAACGCATTGCGTTCTTCGCTAATTTCATTTTGGCTGCTTCTTCTAGATCGATTCCAATGACATCCGCAAACTGTAATAAGTAAATCAGTACATCTGCCGCTTCTTCCGCAATTTCATCTTTATTGTTAGTGATCGCCTCTTCAGCGTTGTTCCACTGGAAATGTTCAAGTAGTTCGTTTGCTTCGAGAGATATTGAGATGGCAAGGTTGCGTGCATCTTTATTGCCTGTCCAACCACGTTTTTCAGTAAATTTAACAATCTCATCTTGTAAATTTTTCATGTTTATCACGCCTATCGACTAATTTTATTCTATATTATAAAGTACTATGAAAGTGGATTAAAGGGAATAGTGGTATGGAAAAGAGGGATATTTTATGTATGAGCCAGTAGACAAGTCATTTTTTGAAGCACCGGGACTTGAGCTAGCGAAACAGTTAGTAGGGCAGTACATTGTACATGAATTGCCAGAAGGTCGGATTGTTGCAAGAATTGTTGAGACTGAAGCTTATCAAGGACCAGAAGACCGCGCGGCACATAGCTTTGGTAATCGTCGGACGAAGCGAACAGAAATTATGTTTGGGGATGCAGGGCTCGTTTATACATACCAAATGCATACGCATACGCTCATTAACGTTGTCGCTGGGCCAGTGGGTACGCCTCATGCGATCCTGATTCGTGCGGTCGAGCCGGTTGAAGGACATGCACTTATGCGAGAAAATCGTGGCCCAAAACTAAAGGAAGTCGATTGGACAAATGGTCCGGGAAAATTAACAGTGGCACTTGGGATAACGATGGATTATTACGGGCATCATTGGTCACATAAACCGCTCTTTATTTCAAAAGGAGAGCGACTAGGTCCTATTGAGGCGGGGCCAAGGGTTGGGATTGGCAACTCTGGTGAGGCGGTTCATTACCCGTGGCGTTTTTATGAAATTGATAATCCGTTCGTTTCAAAATATCGGAAATAGGAAATAAAGAACGCTTCTTCCATCTAGCAGAAGTGTTCTTTTATTGGCTAAAAGAGTGTTCGCAATTTACGAGTATCTTGGACTACCTTTTTTAGATAGATGCCGCCTTTCATTGTTTTATCGCAACGAAGTGTGGTATACATAGTAATAGAATGATTTCAAGGAGGATTTCAATTACATGGCAAAAATCGCAACAGTGATTACAGATCTATTTGAAGACTCGGAGTATACGGTACCGGCAAAAGCTTTTGAGGATGCTGGACATGAAGTCATCACAATTGAAAAAGAAGCAGGCGCAGAAATTAAAGGTAAAAAAGGAGAAACGTTAACAGTTGATAAAGGAATCGACGACGTTAAGCCTGAAGACTTTGATGCGCTGTTAATTCCAGGAGGATTTTCTCCAGATATTCTACGTGCGGATGATCGTTTCGTAGCCTTTACAAAAGCATTTATGGATGCGAAAAAACCAGTATTTGCTATTTGTCACGGACCGCAGTTGTTAATTACAGCAAAGTCGCTTGAAGGGCGAGATGCGACAGGTTATAAATCCGTGCAAGTTGACATGGAATACGCAGGGGCTAACTTTTCAGATGAAGAAGTTGTCGTCTGTCAAAACCAATTGGTGACAAGCCGAACGCCGGCAGATATGCCAGCATTCAATCGTGAAGCATTAAAACTATTAGATAAATAAAATCGAAAGACCCATTTATTGGGTCTTTTTTTGATGCTAAATAAAATTGCTAATAGACAGGTTTGGCACATGTTGCGTAAAATAAATGATTGAAAAATGTCTGAAATCGTGATAAATTGTATTGGGAACCAAAAGCAGATTTACATGCTTTAATAGTGAGAGTAGTATCGACTCGACTATTGGGAAGGATGAAAAGGTTGCTTCATTACAAAACATATGAAATAGGTCCTGAAGCGCCGTGGGTTACTTTTGTACATGGTGCGGGTGGAAGCTCTTCAACATGGTTTAAACAGATTAGGGAATTTCGGAAAGAACATAATGTTCTCCTTGTTGACCTCCGGGGACATGGGCAATCTGAACGTGGTCTTTGGAAAAAAGGAGATACATTTTTAGAGGTTGCAAAAGATGTTGTGGAAGTATTAGATACATTAAAAATTGCACAAACACATGTCATTGGCATGTCACTTGGAACAATCGTTGCACAGACAATAGCGGATAATTATCCAGAACGTGTAAGTTCACTCATTCTTGGTGGTGCGATTATTCGATTTGATATTCGTACGAAATTATTAATGTGGGTAGGGAATGCGACGAAGTTATTTATTCCTTACATGCTCCTATATAAAATTTTTGCTTATATTATTATGCCGCGTAAGCAGCATGAAGAATCACGTCTTGCATTTGTCAATCAAGCAAAGAAAATGTGTCAAAAAGAGTTTATAAAATGGTTTTCATTAACGAGGCTCATTAATCCTTATTTAGCTAGATTGCAAGCGTCTACAACGGATATTCCCACATTGTTTATCATGGGGGATGAAGATTATTTATTCATTCCGCCGATTGAGGAAGTTGTACGGCAAAATAAAGGTTTCGAGTTTATTAAGATTAAAGATAGTGGGCATGTCTGTAATATCGATCAGCCAGAGAAGTTTAATGAGCTGTCCATTAATTATATTTCGAAAATAGAACATAGAAAAGCCGCTATCCAAGTTGGATAAGCGGCTTTTCTATGTTCATGATGCTGGAACAAGTTCAAGTTCTGCTTTTGGACCGAAGAATTCGTAGTGAACTTTTTCTTCTGAGTGGCCTAATTCGTATAAGTAGTTAATGACGACTTGCATAAATGGTGTTGGACCACATACGTAAATGTCGCTGCCTTCCAGTACTTTTTCTTGTAGGAATTCTTTTGTAATAAATCCGTCGCCTTCTTCGGAATAGAGGACTGCAACGGATGAACTTTCTAATGATGCATCTAGTTCTGTAATACGCTCGTTAAATGCTTGGTGTGCGCGCGTACGTGCGGAGTGTAGGAATGCAACCGGACGTTCGGGCGATACGCGTGCAATTGTTTCGTACATACTCATCACTGGTGTAACCCCAACTCCACCACTAATTAATGTAACCGGTGTTGTACTTTCTGGGTCTAGATAGAAGTCCCCAGCCGGAACACTGACTTCAACTTCATCCCCAACATTGACGTTATGATGTAGATACGTTGATACTTTTCCATTTGGCTCACATTCATCTTCACGCTTCACAGAAATGCGATAAACGTCTTCCTCTAGTGCTTGGGATAAGCTGTATTGGCGGTTCAACGTATATTCTTCACCTGGGATGTTTACACGTACTGAAATGTATTGGCCTGGTAAGTAACTAGGTAATGGATTGCCATCTACAGGTTTTAAATAAAATGACGTAATGACATCACTTTCAACGACTTTATCAGCTACTGTAAATGCTTTAAATGTTCTCCAGCCGCCTTCCATTTCTTCGGCTTGTTCATACATTTCTTTTTCGATGCTAATGAAAACATCTGCAATGACACCATACGCCTCGCCCCATGCTGAAATGATTTCAGGTGTTGCTGCATCGCCAAGTACTTCTTTAATGGCACCAAGTAAATGATAGCCTACAATCGGATATTGGTCTTCTGTAATTCCTAATGATTTATGTTTGTGAGCAATTTGGATAACAGCTGGTAAAATTGCTTCTAAGTTGTCGATGTTTGCTGCCGCTGCATATACCGTATTGGCTAGAGCTGTTTGTTGGCGACCTTGTGATTGGTTTGCGTGGTTGAATACGTTAAGCAGTTCAGGGTGCGCTTCAAACATATTTCTGTAAAAAACCGTTGTAATCGTTTTCCCGTGTTCCTCTAATACCGGTACAGTTGATTTAATAATGTCAATCGTTTCTTGTGAAAGCATGTTTAGCACTACCTTTCATTTTGTGTTTAATTTTAGAATACAACAAATACAAAGATAAAGCTATATAAAATATGTAACTTTAAAAAGGGTTGCCTTTTTAGACACATTTCTTTCACGTAACCGCCACAATGGGTATAATAGGAATGGAAAGTGCGGTGAAATTATGCGTTTAACGATGTACACAGATTTTTCTTTACGTGTGCTTTTGTACCTTGGAATTAAAGGAAAAGAAGAGTTGTCTACTGTTCAAGAAATATCGGATGTCTATAATATTTCTAAAAACCATTTGACGAAAGTGACCCATGAACTTGGTAAAATGGGGTTGGTCGAAACGATTCGTGGACGTGGTGGAGGCATTCGGTTGAACGTTCATCCAAGTGAAATAAATATTGGGGAAACAGTTCGAAAAACAGAAGATGATTTCCACCTAGTAGAATGTTTTAATTGCGAAATCAATCAATGCATCATTACGCCCGTATGTCGATTAAAAAATGTTTTGCACGAGGCATTAGATGCTTATTTTAAAGTTTTAGATAGTTATACATTGGCTGATTTTGTTGAAAATAACGATGGACTTGCCACGATATTATTAGGCAAGCAGTTATGATAAAATAAAAAACGATAAATGATCGCAGGAGGATTTAGTGAATGAGTAAAGTACTAGTTTTTGGACATAAAAATCCAGATACAGATTCAATTACGGCGGCAATTAGTTATGCCTATTTAAAGCGTCAATTAGGAATGGATGCAGAAGCTGTTCGACTTGGTGTCGTGTCGAATGAGACGGCTTATGCACTTGAACATTTCGGTTTTGAAGCCCCAAGATTTATTGAAAAGGCAGCACCTGAAGCAAATCAAGTAATCTTAGTAGACCACAATGAAAAACAGCAAAGCGTTGATGACCTGGATGAAGTTCAAGTTATCGAAGTGGTTGACCATCATCGGATTGCGAATTTCGAAACAAATGATCCGCTTTACTATCGTGCAGAACCAGTGGGTTGTACAGCGACAATTTTAAATAAGCTTTATAAAGAAAATGGTGTGGAAGTACCGAAAGATATTGCAGGTCTCATGCTTTCTGCGATAATTTCGGACTCACTTTTATTTAAATCGCCAACATTTACGGAAGAAGACCGTACTGCAGCAGAAGAGCTTGCGGAAATTGCAGGTGTCAATGCAGAAGAATACGGACTGGAAATGTTAAAAGCAGGCGCTGATTTAAGCGATAAAAAGATTGAAGAGCTGATTGCACTTGATGCAAAAGAATTTACGTTTGAAAATGGTTTGAAAATCGAAATCGCTCAAGTGAACGCGGTGGATGTTGACGAAGTAATGGCGCAACAGCCTGAGTTTGAGGCAGCGATTGATAAAGTCATCGCGGAAAAAGGGCTTGGCTTATTCTTGTTTGTTGTGACAGACATCATTCACAACGATTCAATCGTGTTGGCACTTGGTGAACAAGCAGATCGCGCTGCAGCAGCATTCGATGTGTCTTTATCGAATCGCACAGCTACATTAACGGGTGTCGTATCACGTAAAAAGCAAATCGTTCCAGTTTTAACAGAAGCTTTGAAATAAAATAATGAAGGCTAAGCGGGATTTTCTGCTTAGCCTTATTTGTAATTGTAAAAGTAAGCAACGTTATTTTGAAAGTATGCAACGCTGGTGAAAGTACGCAACATTTTCCGGAGAGTACTCAACATAATTGTAAAAGTACGCAACGTTATTTCGAAAGTATGCAACGTTGGCGAAAGTACGCAACGTTATTTCGAAAGTATGCAACGCTGGCGAAAGTACGCAACGTTTTCCGGAGAGTACTCAACATAATTGTAAAAGTATACAACGATATTTCGAAAGTATGCAACGCTGGCGAAAGTACGCAACGTTTGCCGGAAAGTACTCAACATAATTGTAAAAGTATGCAACGTTATTTTGAAAGTATGCAACGCTGGTGAAAGTACGCAACGTTTTCCGGAGAGTACTCAACATAATTGTAAAAGTACGCAACGTTATTTCGAAAGTATGCAACGCTTGCGAAAGTACGCAACGTTTCAAGTACAAGATTTGAAATACATCCCTGATGTTTTTCAAGACAAATCCAACGGCTTCGTGGCAGGGCCTTCTAAGACTGAACCGTCTTTTCTAAAGCGTGAACCGTGGCAAGGGCAATCCCAAGTTTCTTCGGCGTTATTCCATCTCGTTCTGCAGCCCATATGTGTGCATATTGGGGCATCCGTTCGTGCGATATGTCCGGCCGTGAACTCTTTTACAACTAGCCCGGTTAATTTTAGCGCTTGCAGCAGTTTATCCCCAAAACCTGTACGATTCGGTGCATAAAGGGTGGCCGCCGGGTTTCCTCTTCCAACAATTTGGTCGGAAATAATTTTAGCGCTTGCTAACGAATTTGAAAGGCCCCATTTTCGATTGCCAGTACTTATATAAACGTGCGGTAAAGAAGAGTTGATTTTCCCGGCATAAGGAATTAAATCTGGCGTTTCAGGATCTTGGGCAGACCATCCTGTGATGAAATTGGTGAGGCGAAATGTGTTTTCCAAGTCAGCATATAGTCGTTCATAATGTCCAGCGGTATTCCCTTCAACTCCGGCTGTGTGACTGGATCCCGACAATAGAAAATAAGTTCTTCCATCAATTTTCGCGGTTCTGATTGACCTTTTAGGCGAATCAACGGAAATGTACTGGCCAGTTAATGCCATATCGGCCCTTGCGGAAACGATATAGGAACGATCGACAGCTAATTTCAAAATTTGAACGCCTCTAAGCGCTTCAATTGGATAATGTGTGCTCAGTATCAAGTCTTTAAAATGTACTTTTGAGGAAGATTTTAATGTTAAAAAGCGATTGTTAAAATCCATTGTAAGCACGTCAGATTGTTCATAAAAACGTGCTCCTGCTTCAAGGGCAAGTTTGGCAAGTGTTTGGCCGAAGCGGACAGGATGGATTTGCGTTTCATCTTCCATCGTAAGTGTTGAAAGGATGGGGATTGGTAATTCTGAATTTCTACCGAGCTCGCCGGGAATACTAAGTTCCGTATAGGCATGCGCTTCTTGTCTCAATAGCTCCTCGCCAGCTTGAGTTTGAGCATATAGTATAGAATTTGCCGATAATAATTCGTCACCTTTTGCAATTGTTCTTCCAAATTCAACTGCATCTTTATTGACATCATAATATAATTTGGCATTCTCACGGCCGAATTTATTAATTAAATTTGCGTATACAAAATCATGCTGTGTCGTTAATTTACCAGTTGAATTGCCAGTAGCACCGGCAAGAATTGCATCTTTCTCAAGAAGTATGACGTCTTTTCCTTGTTTTGCGAGATAATAAGCATTGGCAATGCCGCTTAAGCCGCCCCCTACAATACAAACATCACAATGTATATCCTCTTGGAGAGGTGGGAAGGGCTCGCTTTCGTATGCGCTTTGAAGCCATAATGATTTAGGCATGATAAGAACCTCCATTTTTTACTATAATTCTCAGGCATATACATTGTTACCTTAATTAGATAAAATTATGATGATTATAAATGAAGAGGTGAAAAAAGAATGAAAATAGAAGTATGGTCTGATTATGTTTGCCCATTTTGTTATATCGGAAAAAGAAGGTTAGAGGATGCAATAAAAGAATCAGGACTGGAAGAAGTTGAAGTCATTTACAAAGCTTTTGAACTTGAACCTAATTCTATCGCGACATCAGATGAATCGATGATCAAGGTTTTGGCTGAGAAATATAAGATTTCTATCGAAGAGGCAAAGGCGATGACAGATAACGTCGC
Source organism: Sporosarcina ureilytica (assembly GCF_001753205.1). Classification (GTDB taxonomy): domain Bacteria; phylum Bacillota; class Bacilli; order Bacillales_A; family Planococcaceae; genus Sporosarcina; species Sporosarcina ureilytica. Next base: position 541,006 of record NZ_CP017560.1, read on the forward strand.
GCTTCAAGCACAATCTGTTGGATTAAATTATGATTTCAAAAAGATGCGTCCTGCGAATACGTTCCATGCCCATCGACTTGCGAAGTTCGCTGAGCAAGAAGGTCTAGGGGAGCAAATGACCGAACAGCTTTTACATGCTTATTTCATAGAAGGTGAAAAGATCGGTATGTTTGAAACTCTGGTTGAACTAGCGAAAAAGCTGGGTTTATCTGAAGAGCGAACGAATGAGATGCTACATTCAGAGGAATTTGTAGATGAAGTAAAGGCAGATATTAAAGAAGCGGGGCAGATAGGTGTACAAGGCGTTCCGTTTTTTGTCATTAATAGAAAATATGCGATTTCTGGGGCACAACCGACTGAAACATTTGTGAAGGCGCTTCAAAAAGCAGCAAATGAGACAGTATAAAAAACCAGGCATGTCATTTTAAAATGATATGCCTGGTTTTTTGATGTCCTCCGAATTAGTTGTAATGTCCGAGGAATGCAGCAGGATGTCCGCCCGAATTTGTGTTGTCCGCTGAAACGGTTGTATTGTCCGAGCAACGCCAGAAAATGTCCTCTCAAAGGCTAAGGATGTCCGACCAATTTGTAATTAACAAGATCTAGCCCAGGACGTTAGCCTTTATTGTGCTGGATTCAGTTGTAAGTCCATTGTCAACGCAATGTCATCGCCGACGAGAACGCCGCCTGCTTCAAGTACTTGGTTCCATGTTAGGCCAAAATCCGTTCTTGAAATTTTGCCTGTTACTTCAAAAGCTGCAACATCGATACCCCATGGATTTTTCCCTGTGCCTTCATATTCCGATGTAAATGTAACGGCTTTTGTAACGCCTTTCATCGTCACATCACCGGTTACGTCATACGATGTGTCACCTGTTTTAACAATGTTTGTAGAAACAAATGAGAGGTGTGGATGATTGTCGACATCGAAGAAATCTGCTGAACGAAGGTGATTGTCTCGATCTTCGTTATTTGTATGAATTGTTGTTACATCAATTTTAAAGTCAATTTTCGCGTTTGTTAAATCTTCAGGATTCCCGATTAGTTTCCCCTCGACGCCCGTAAAGCTTCCTCTTACCTTTGAAAACATCATATGCTTTACTGTAAAACCGACAGATGTGTGTGCCGCATCGACTACCCATTGGCTTGTTGTTTGAACTTCATTTCCCATTCTTAAAACTCCCTTTCCACTTTTAGTATTAAATAAAGTATAGATGGCAATTACCTTGAAGTCAAGGTAATTTATCTAGAATTCTAGATTGTTTTTCATTCCTCATCATAAGGGAAAGCTATTTCCAGTAAGTTGATGATTATTCCTTGTCAAAATTGGGTTTACAAAGCATACTATTAAAGGTAAGGGTATTTCATTACATTATTTATCCTAACGATGGATTTGATTTCACTGAAAGGACTGGGTATTGATGTCAAAACATCAATGGTTTACTGATTTACAGGCAATGATTACAGAGGGAATTATAAAATTAAATGAACCACTACGTAAATACACAGCGACGAAACTTGGGGGAGCGGCGGATATTTTTGTGATGCCGAATAGTATTGAAGAAACGATCGCAACTGTCAAATATGCACACGCGAATGATATTCCACTTTTATTACTCGGAAATGGTTCGAACATGGTTGTGCGAGACGGTGGAGTTCGGGGCATTGTGCTTCATATGGCGAAGTTAAATGAAATAAAAGTTGAGGGTACGTCGATTCATGCAGAAGGTGGAGCAAATATTTTCGATGCATCCAAAGTTGCGGCAGCTCATTCATTAACAGGATTTGAGTTTGCTTGTGGCATTCCGGGCTCTGTCGGGGGAGCCATGGCGATGAACGCGGGTGCTTATGGCGGCGAAGTGAAGGATATTATTGTGCAGGCGACTGTCCTGACAAAAGCTGGTGAAGTACTCGTCCTTTCTAAAGAGGAACTAGAGCTTGGCTATCGTCAAAGCATTATCGCGAAGGAAGGGTATTATGTATTGTCAGCAGATTTCCGTCTTGAAGAAGGCGACCAAGAGGAAATTAATGCAAAAGTGGCGGACTTAACTTTTCAACGTGAATCTAAGCAGCCACTTGAATTTCCTTCAGCTGGAAGTGTTTTTAAGCGTCCTCCTGGCTACTTCGCTGGAAAGCTGATTCAAGATTGCGGCATGCAAGGAAAAGGACATGGCGGAGCGGAAGTGTCCACGAAACATGCTGGTTTTATTGTGAATAAACACAACGCAACTGCAACGGATTATATACAAACGATTGAAATGGTAAAAGCTGAAGTGAAGAAGACTTTTGGTGTTGAACTCGAACTTGAAGTGAAAATTGTAGGGGAAGAATAAGTAACAATTAGAAAAGCAGACTACTTTATATAAAGTAGTCTGCTTTATTGCTGTGTTAAGCGCCTTCTATTTTAGCCTGTTTCTTATCCTTTAAGAGAGAAGGGTCGGCAACAATGTCATCTGCAACATGCACTTGGCACATTTTGTGATTGCACATGAATTTGAAAATGCCATTGTTAAAATCTGTGCCGATTTCTTTAAAGAAGATGCCCTCGTACTGTGCCTCTTTACATAATGTGAATTTCACGCGATAGGCGTCATTTTCTTTGACTAAGTAAGCCCGTACGCCTTTTTCGAACATATCGTCATCTTCGTCTTTCATTGCTCGATCGACTGATACGACATGGAAATCGACAAAGGACATTTCACGTAGCAGGACATTCATAAATGAACCTTTTGTGATTTCTTCCCATCTGCTTTGTGCGGTTTGCCCAATAATAATTTGCGTAATATTATGCTCGTGGGCAACTTCTTTAATGACTTTAGCAGAAGGGCGTTTTTCATTGTCGCGAATAATAAATTTGGTTACATCGAATTCTTCAGCCAGTTCTTGCCATCGTTCCACATATTCAGATTTTTCCGCGTCGAATTCGTCGAAAGGAAGTGGATCGACCGTTAAAATATATAGTGGACAGTTCATGATTGTTGCCATTTTATGTCCCCGTCTAATGAGACGTTCACCATTTGGACCGTAGTAAACACAAACGAGAATGCTCTCGTCCATACGACTTTTTGCCGTGCCCATTGTGGTAGTCACCTCTGAATGTTTTATAATTTTTCATGCTTGGATTTTATCTGTAGATGAAAACTAAGTTATTATATAAGATATTCAAATTGAAAACAAGTCAGTGATTATATTCGTCTTAGGCAATTCATCATTTCGAAAAAAAATGTGAAAAAAATTGTGAATTGTTCTGAAGTGCGATTATAACTATTTTCGTGTATAATTTCCATTGTAACTGACGATTGTCCTCTATGCACGACTCTATTTCCAAAGCTCGTATCAATAAAATCCTCTATGGCATCTTATTATGCCGTTTGTCACTGTACGAGTCAAGTTTTCTTCTAACGAGAGTCGAAAGTGTTGATCATCTACATACAATAAAACCATAAGAATATAGGGCATTCACTTTGATTTTGATAGGAGGTTTGCATTTGTTAACAATTACGATGGCGATATTTATCCCCTTTTTAGCAGCGATTCTCGTACCATTTATTTATAAATGGAAACCACGCATGATTGGTTGGTTCGTACTGATTGTTCCTCTAGTTTTATTTGCTGGGCTTGCCCGGTTTATTCCAACAGTTGCATCGGGAAAAACAATGGTAAATACCATTCAATGGATTCCTTCGGCAAATATTCATTTTACTACGTACCTTGATGGGCTTAGTATCATTTTCGGACTCCTCATTACAGGGGTAGGTAGTTTAGTTATTTTATACTCAATTTACTACTTGTCAAGCCGTGAATCATTAAGCCATTTTTATGTTTATTTGCTCATGTTTATGGGTGCGATGCTCGGGGTTGTTTTTTCAGACAATATGATGGTGTTATATGTATTTTGGGAATTAACGAGTATTTCCTCATTTTTACTGATTGCGTTTTGGTATCACCGTAAACAGTCCAGGTATGGAGCACAAAAATCTATGTTAATTACGGTTTCCGGCGGCGTCGCGATGTTGGCTGGCTTCATCATGTTATATGCGATGACTGGTTCTTTTAGTATCCGGGAAAATATTGCAATGATTGGTGAGGTTACGGATCATTCCTTATTTATACCAGCGATGATTCTCGTCTTACTTGGAGCGTTTACAAAATCTGCACAATTCCCTTTCCATATATGGTTGCCAGATGCTATGGAAGCACCTACACCAGTGAGTGCTTACTTGCACTCTGCAACAATGGTAAAGGCAGGTATTTATTTAGTTGCCCGGTTTACAGGTGTGTTTGGCGGGGATGCTGTTTGGTTTTATACAGTGAGTATTGTTGGGGTCTTTACGTTATTTTGGGGTTCGTTTAACGCAGTGAGGCAGATGGACTTAAAGGCGCTTCTTGCTTATTCAACAATTAGTCAGCTCGGTCTTGTCATGAGTTTATTTGGTTTAGGGTCTGCAGCGCTGAACTCGGGATATAGTGAGAATTCCGTTTTCTATGCTCAAGCGACGTTTGCCGCTTTATTTCATCTTGTGAACCATTCGACTTTCAAAGGCGCGCTTTTTATGGTCGTTGGGATTGTCGACTTAAATGCGGGGACGCGGGATGTTCGACGACTTGGCGGGCTGATGTCGTTGATGCCTGTGACGTTTACAATTGCTTTAATCGGTAGTTTTTCAATGGCAGGTTTACCGCCGTTTAACGGATTTTTAAGTAAGGAAATGTTTTTCGAGGCGATGGTAGCGGTACGCCATTTAGAGTTCTTTTCAATCGGCAGTTGGGGGACGCTGTTTCCGGTTCTTGCTTGGCTAGGCAGTGTTTTCACTTTCATCTACAGCATGATTATCGTTTTCCAAACATTCTTTGGTGAACATCAACCGGATCGTTTGGATCGAGAAGCGCACGAAGCACCTGTTGGGATGCTAATTGCACCTTCGATTTTAGGGTTGCTCGTTGTCGCTATTTTCTTTTTCCCAAATGTCATCGGAGATTATTTGCTACGCCCAGCGATGGCAGCAGTGTATCCTTCTTTGCCGCAAATTGGACAGGCGATGGATCCGATTAAAATTTGGCATGGTCCGAATATGGCGTTATGGATGACGGTTGGTGTAATTATCGTTGGATTCTTATTGTACATTTCGCTTAATTATTGGCGTTCGTTGTATAAAATCGGTCCATTACGTTGGAATTTGGATAGCGTTTATAATGGCACTTTAACGATGGTAGAACGAGGCTCTACGTTATTAACGAACACTTACATGACGGGCTATTTACGTCATTATCTCGTGTACATTTTCGGCTTTTTCTTACTGACTGTAGCCGGAACGATGTTTATCGTTGGTGGATTCACCTTTGACTTTTCGAATGATGCACCAATTACAGTAAATGAGTATATTCTCGTCTTTGTCATGATGGTCGCGGGAATTGTAATGATTTTTGTGAGTTCGCGCGTTACGGCCATTTTATTAAATGGTGTGTTAGGGTATTCAATTGCTTTATTCTTTGTTGTTTTCCGTGCACCTGATTTGGCGCTGACACAAATCGTCGTGGAAACTGTTACGACTGCTTTGTTTTTACTCTGTTTTTATTTCCTACCTAAAATGAAAAAAGAGAAGGTTGTTCGCGCGTCAAAAGTAACGAATGGCATAATTGCAATATTAGCCGGAACACTTGTAACGGTAATTGCGTTAGCGGTTCAGGGGAATAAAATGTTTGATTCTATTTCATCGTATTTTGAGAATGCATATGAATTAACAGGTGGGAAAAATATTGTTAACACGATTTTAGGTGATTTCCGTGCTTTTGATACGATGCTTGAAGTTGTCGTTCTTTTCATCGCAGGAATCGGTGTCTATACATTAATTAAATTAAAAGCGAGGAAGGAGGGGCGAGACGTTGAAGATTAATGATGTAATTTTACATACGATAACAAAACTTGTTGTCTTTATCATTTTGACATTTGGCGTCGAGCTGTTTCTCTCGGGCCATAATAATCCTGGTGGCGGCTTTATTGGTGGCCTCGTCCTCTCCTCGGCACTTGTTTTGTTATTTCTCGTATACGATATTGAAACCGTTGAAAAAGGAATCCCACTCGATTTTAAAAAAGTGGCAGCGCTTGGCGTACTTTTTGCGGTTGGAACGGGATTCGGCGCAGTACTGTTCGGCGCTGAATTTTTAACACAAACGTTCGGTAAATTTAATTTACCGGTTTTTGGTGAAACGGAATTGGCGACGGTGACATTATTCGAAGTGGGTGTTGCGTTGACTGTCGTTGGAACCGTTGTAACAATTATTTTAAGTATTAGTGAGGATGTGTAGCGATGGAAACGTTAATGACGATACTTGTAGGTGTACTTGTAACGGTTGCCGTTTATTTGCTACTGTCCCGTAGTGTTATTCGAATTATTTTAGGGTCTGCTGTTTTATCCCATGCGGTGCATCTCTTATTAATGGTCATGGGCGGTTTGAAAAAAGGTGGCGTTCCGCTTTTAGGTGAAGAGTCTGAAAGTTATACAGATGCTTTACCTCAGGCGTTAATCTTAACGGCGATTGTGATTAGCTTTGCTGTCACGGCATTTTTATTAGTGCTCGCTTACCGTGCATATCAAGAGACAGGTTCGGATGACCTTCAAGAATTGCGAGGGTTTACAGATGAATAATATTGTTGCAATGCCTATGATGATTCCTTTACTGACGGGAATTATCCTTGTCTTTTTGCGTCCTTTTGTCAAAGTGCAACGCGTAGTAAGTTTTCTAGCGTTGGTAGCGACGGCAATTGTCAGTATGATTTTATTAAATCGAATCCAAACGAATGGGATTTTACGTCTAGATTTCGGTGGTTGGAAGCCGCCTTATGGAATTTTGTTCGTTGCAGATTCGTTTTCCGTGTTGCTTGTCTTAACGACGGCTATTGTCTCTGCGATCGTGTTGCTGTATGCCTTTTCTTCGATTGGTGCGAGGCGTGAGAATATGTTCTTTTATCCATTTTCCTTGTTGTTAATTGCAGGGGTGAACGGTTCGTTCTTAACAGGCGATTTGTTTAACTTATTTGTCTGTTTTGAAGTGATGCTTCTTGCTTCTTATGTATTAATTACGATGGGTGGAAAGAAAATTCAACTCGTTGAATCTATTAAATATGTGGCGATAAATGTACTGTCTTCCTGGTTTTTCTTATTAGGCATAGCCTATTTATATGGAACTGTTGGAACGCTTAATATGGCACATTTATCAGCACGTATTGCAGAAGTAGGGCAAGGTCCGTTACTCACGATTATCAGTATGATCTTTTTAATTGTCTTCAGTTTGAAGTCGGGATTGCTGCTGTACTTTTGGTTGCCAGGTTCCTATAGCGCACCGCCTACAGCGATTGCTGCTTTGTTCGGTGCGTTATTAACAAAGGTAGGAATTTACGCGATGTTCCGTACGTTTACACTGATTTTCTATCACGAACCTTCAATTACGCATACGATGATTGGTGTAATGGCTGCAATAACGTTGATTGGCGGAAGTATTGGTGCGCTTGCTTATCAAGATATTCGTCAAATTGTTTCGTATAACGTAGTCATCACGGTAGGATTTATTCTAGTAGGGCTTGCGGTTTCTACAGAGATTGCATTTCAAGGGGCGATTTTTTATCTCGTCCATGACATGCTGATTAAAGCGCTGTTGTTTATGCTCGCGGGAACGATGATTTATTTAACAGGAAAATCAAGAATTGAAGAGATGAGTGGGCTCATTCAAAATTATCCACTGCTTGGCTGGCTCTTTTTCCTAACGACTTTATCACTGGCTGGTATTCCGCCATTAAGCGGGTTTTTAGGGAAATTATATGTTGGACAAGGTGCAGTGGAGGCAGGGTCCTATGTTTTACTCGGTCTTGCTTTTCTTTCAGGAATGTTCGTGCTCTATTCGCTACTTCGTATTTTCATGAACACATTTTGGGGAGAAACGATTATTAGTGAAGATGATGAAGTTCCACTACAGAAACGCTTATTAATTCCTTGTGTAGTGCTCGGGATCGCAACGATTGCGCTTGGAGTAGGAGCGGAAAGTATTCTTGTGTATGTGGAAGATGCTGCCTATACACTCATGAACCCTGAAGTTTATGTGGATGCGGTATTAAATAAGGAGTGAGTAGAAATGTTCCGAGTTTCTACGGAAAGTTGAGGTGAACGATTCGTGCGGGCTCAATTATTGCTGAATGTGATGATTGCATTTTTATGGATGTTACTGATGGACGAGGATGAAGTGCGAGTGACGACGTTTTTCGCTGGTTTTCTCGTCGGGATGGGGATTATTTTCCTGATGCATCGATTTTTTGGCACTCAATTTTATTTGAGGCGGTTAATTGCATGTATTAAGTTATTGTTTATCTTTATCTCAGAGCTAGTACAATCAAGCATCCTCGTGTTAAAACAAATATTAAGTCCAACATTAAAAATTCAACCAGGTATTTTCAGATATGAGACTGTGTTGGAAAGTGATATAGAAATTACGATGATTTCCTTGTTGTTAACGTTAACGCCCGGTTCGGTCGTTATGGAAGTTGCGCCGGAGGGAAGCGTTTTATTCGTTCATGCAATGGATGTTGAAGAAGAGCGCGGCGCGATTATCAGTCAATTAAAAAACTATGAAAAAGCCATTATGGAGGTGACCCGTTAATGATCAATACGATGCTGACAATTTCACTTGTGTTAATTTCCATCACAATCGTGATTGCTGTGCTGCGCATCATTCTCGGGCCATCACTACCTGACCGTGTTTTAGCGCTTGACGTTATTGGTGTAAATTTAATTGCTTCGATTGCTGTCATATCTGTATTAATGAATACAAAAGCTTTTTTAGAGGTCATTTTGATTTTAGGAATTTTGTCCTTTATCGGGACGATTGCTTATTCGAAGTATATTTTGAGGGGGGTTGTCGTTGAACGTAAACGCGATCGGTGAATTTGTCGGTGCATTCTTAATTTTAATAGGAAGTATTATGAGTGTTATCAGCGCATTTGGGTTAATACGGTTGCCGGATGTGTATACAAGGTCACACGCAGCGACGAAAAGTTCGACGCTCGCCGTCCTATTAACATTATTGGGTGCATTCGTGTATTTTTGGACGACCGCGCATTTTATTAGTGTTCGGTTATTGTTGGGAATCGTGTTCGTGTTTCTAACAGCTCCGGTTGCGGGGCATTTATTGGTCCGGTCTGCTTATCGTTCGAAAGTGAAGTTGGCGGACATTTCGGGGACAGATGATTTACGTGAAGTGTTGCGTAAGGAAGAGAAAGAACAGTAATTAAGAAAGCAGTTCAGTTTTGAAGGGGATGTCCCGTCAAGATTGGACTGCTTTTTTACTTTACAAAATGAGCTCTTCGTGGAATAAAGTCTGGTGATTTTATGATAAGGGGGCTTCGCTTTTATTTATTCCGAACGGTCAATAAATATTTACTATTTACAACTAACAATACAGCCGCCATGAAAATAATAGAAAATACTTGTGAATTGCCTCCACTAATGGAGTAGATGGTAGCTAGTATAATCGCAATTATTAAAGAGAAGTTTAATAAGCCCTGTGATTTGTATAATCCATCTAGGATAACATGTTTTTCGCCATCGTCTGCTATATCAAGAACAGATTTTGCGTAATTAGGATTAGTAAGACTAGGGATATCACGCTCTGGATAGACCTTTTGTGTTAAGGGCGTCATATAATACATTAAGAAACTAGTAATGATAAGTAAAATGAGTGAAGCAATGCTGATGACGTAATTTTGGGTTGTAATGACGCTTAAACTGAGTGCAAGGATGGAAAGAATAAAACTGGAATTCGTATATAAAGAGTAATCCGTGAACATCTTATATTTTTTATCCCCTGCTTCATCTTCAGCATCCCCGCTAAAGTTTTGCATGCTTAATGACTTGATTCCCCGTAATTTTAAAATGCTCAATGCTATTAGGAAGACAGAGATTACAAGTAAACCGATTACGGTAATATCGCCAGCAAAATTAATCCCAGAAAAGCCCATCAAAGTATAGGCAATCAAAAAACCGGCACATCCCCCAATTAATAGTTGTAATATAATTTTCATTTAGAACTCCTCCTCCTCAAAGTGAAATATCTCTTCTACAGGTTCATTAAAAATACGTGCAATCCGAACGGCAATTAACAGCGATGGCATATACTCTTCTCGCTCGATTAAACTGATCGTTTGCCTGGATACTTTAGCGAGTTTTGCAAGTTGGGTTTGGTTATAGCCGTCACGTGCTCGTAGTTCTTTTAAACGACTTTTCAAATGCTATCACCTTCAGTTCTATTAAGTTTGATATTGTTAGTGTATATGATGATGTTCATTTTGACAAGTATTGTTGTCAATTATAAAAAGATACTTGTCAAAGGGGGTTGGGGGAGGAGTGGTTGCTAGATGTATAGTAGAATAATCGTTTCGCATACGTATTATAAAATAAATCTTTTAATTCGAAGTGGGGTTGAACAGATGGGGAGATGGGTTAAAGGGCTATTATGGGGAATCGGAATTGCGGTTGTGCTTACAGCGAGTTTATTTCTTTTATTAAACTTTTATATTGCCAAATCTAAACCTGTCATTGAAGGGGAAGTGCATGTATCTGTTTTAGATGAAGATGTAATTGTTACGCGGGATGAACATGGCGTGCCACATATTACGGCGGCATCAGATGCGGATCTTTATCGTGCGCAAGGGTATGTGCAGGCGCAAGATCGACTGTTTCAAATGGATATGGCGCGGCGACAAGCGAGTGGTAGTTTGGCGGAAGTTGTGGGAGAAGCGGCAGTTGATACGGATAAACATTTCCGAACGTTTAGTTTACGTGTGGCAGCGGAAGATTCTTACGATGGTTATAGTGATGAAGCAAAAGAGGTACTTCATTTATTTGCAGAAGGTGTCAATGCTTTTATAGAGGAAGCGAAGGAGGCGAGAAAACTTCCGTATGAGTTCGCAGTGTTGGGCTACACGCCAGAACCTTGGACAGCTGTTGATTCGTTAACGATTGGAAAATATATGGCATATGATTTAGGTGGGAATTGGGATACATTGGCCGTGCGTCATTGGGCGCTAAATCATTTAGAACTGGAAAAGGCGAAGGAGTTATTTATCACATACCCTGAAAATGCGTCTTCAATTATTGCGGCGAATAGGGAATCACCGGTGGAAGTCGCGGGGCAATTTAATCCGGAGCTCGTTGCGCATGAGTTTAATGGGAGTAATAATTGGGTGTTGTCTGGTGAAAAGACGGAGAGTGGCTTTCCTTTATTGGCAGATGACCCTCATTTAGGACTGAATACCCCTTCGATTTGGTATCAAATGCATTTACAATCGCCGGAACAAAATGTGAGTGGTGTGATTTTTGCGGGTGTGCCTGGAATTATATTGGGGCATAACGAAGACATTGCTTGGGGCGTGACGAATGTAGGGCCCGATGTACAAGATTTGTATATTGAAAAACCAAATCCAGATGACCCGACACTGTTTTTATATGATGGCAAATGGGAACAAGCCGAAGTAAGAGATGAAACGATATCCGTGAAAGACGCGGATGATGTACCGTTTGATGTAATGGTTACAAGACACGGACCGATTATTTCAGATATTCTTTACAAAAAAGAAAAGCCAACTGCATTATTTTCGATGCATTGGACGGCGCTAGAACCGACGAAAGAGCTGGAAGCGATCCTCCGGATGAACAAGTCCACCGATTGGGAAAGTTTTGAGGAGGCACTGGAAGATTTTCATGCGCCTGCACAAAACTTTGTATTTGCAGCAAAAGATGGCACGATTGCCTATAAAGCGAATGGGCGGATTCCGATTCGAAAAAAAGGGAATGGGGAATTGCCGGTTCCCGGTGATTCATCCGAATATGGCTGGGAAGGATATATTCCTTATGATGAATTGCCGCGCGTTGTAAATCCAGAAGAGGGGTTTATTGCGACAGCAAATAATGAGGTGATTGGGGATGAATATCCGTACCATATTACAGAGTTTTGGGCGCAGCCTTATCGTTATGAAAGAATCGCGGAAGTGTTAAATGAAGGCGATAACTTTACAGCGGAAGATATGATGGCATTGCAAATGGATCAAAAAAATCTATATGCACGTGAGTTTTTAGGTGACATGCTTCGTTCGGTTATTGCTATAGATACTGATGAGAAGTATAAAGAAATTGTGAACGTATTAGAGGAGTGGGACCAGTTTGATGATGTCGATAGCGCAGCGCCGTTAATTTTCCATAAATGGATTAAGCAATTGCCTGTGACGATGTTCAAAGATGAAATGCCAAAAGATGTGTACAACATGTTGCCGGGGAAGGGGCAAATTACCGACCAACTAATGCGTGATGGGTATGCGGGGAAGCCGGGGCAGTGGGTGACTGCATATGGCGGCATTGATCATTGGGTATTCAACACCTTTAAAAAGTCGATTGCTGAAACAACGCAAGCTTTTGGAAGTGATGTAGAGAATTGGCGTTGGGGAGATTATCACCAAGTGACATTTCCGCATGCCCTATCTAGTGCATCTCCTCTGTTTGAATCCTTTTTAAATCCGAAGAAACAAGAGGTTGGCGGGTCGAATATTACTGTGCAAGCGGCAGCGTTTAAAGCAGATGGCACGGTTCATCACGGAGCACCGTGGCGCTTCGTTGCGGATTTGTCAGATTTGTCTGCAGCCTATCATATCGTTGGACCAGGCCAAAGTGGGCATATAAAGTCAAAATGGTTTCATAGCCAAGTGGATGATTGGGTAAATGGTAATTTTCACGAAACGGTGTTGGTTGGTGAAGTAGAAAATGGGGTTGTGTTGAAATTAATTGCAACCGAAAAATAATCGTAGTGGGGATATCAATGTCCCCACTACGATTATTTTTTCTCGAGGATACATTTTTCAATGACTCTTCCCTGTCGTCCAGTGGTTGTTTCTGCATGAAGCAACGATTGGTAAACAGCTTCTTCAGTCGCTTCCACGATTGCTAGGAATAAATCATTCATGATTGGGTGGTCATCGCGTAATAGAGCAGGAGAAATTGTCGTGTCATCTGCAGAGTGAGGAATCGTATAGCCATTCGAAAACGCGATTATTATATCACCGCTTCCATTATGTACGGAAGTGCCTGTGCGTCCGAGGCCAATTGCTGCTCGTTTTGCAAAACGTTTTAGTTGACGTTCATTGACTGGGGCGTCAGTTGCGACGATGATCATAACCGAGCCATCAGGTTTTTCGACTTCTTCTCTCGTTGGGAAAATCGCTTCGTACTGGTTGTATCCATTTTTTTGTAACCAGTCGTTAATTTTACATTCGGCGGCTTTTCCGAAGTTCGTTAGCGTTAACACGCCTACTGTATAGGTTGTGGATTCATAAGAGACAATTCGCGAAGAAGAGCCGATGCCGGCTTTCACCTCATAACAAATCATACCTTTTCCGGCGCCAACCGCACCTTGTTCGATAGGGCCTGTTGCAGCCTGTTGAATCGCTTCAATGGCATGGTGCGCTTGGACTTTCATTTCCCTCATTGAGTTTAAATAACTATCATTGCATTCGCCAACGACGATATTTAAGGAGCTGGTCGTATCGGCAATCGTTTTATTTTGCGCCAGCATATAGTCTAACGTTCCTTGTAACACTTGGGCGACGCTAAACGTATTTGTCAGCATAATGGGGGATTCCAGGACCCCGAGCTCGTCCACTTGAATGAGTCCAACCGTTTTGCCAAAACCATTTAATATAAAGCTTGCAGCTGGCACTTTCTGTTCGAATAAATTCCCCGCGTGCGGCAAAATCGCCGTGACGCCTGTGCGAATCGCTCCCTCATTTGGAAGTTCCTCGTCCAGCGTTACATGTCCGACTTTTACATTCGGTACATCCGTGATTGCATTCCATTTTCCTTTTTTCATCCGAAAATCATCCTTTCTTTGGATGAGAGGTATTTACTTGTTAGTATACATCATTTTAATTGTTGATTACTTTGATATTGGGGGGAGTGCCGGCAAAAGTATGCAACGTTACTTCGGAAGTAATCAACGCTGATTGAAAAGTAATCAACGTTTCTGAGAAAGTACGCAACGCCGGCAAAAGTATGCAACGTTACTTCGGAAGTAATCAACGCCGATTGAAAAGTAATCAACGTTTTTAAGAAAGTACGCAACACCGGTAAAAGTATGCAACGTTACTTCGGAAGTAATCAACGCCGATTGAAAAGTAATCAACGTTTTTAAGAAAGTACGCAACGCCGGCAAAAGTAAGCAACGTTACTTCGGAAGTAGTCAACGCTGATTGAAAAGTAATCAACGTTTTTAAGAAAGTACGCAACGCCGGCAAAAGTAAGCAACGTTACTTCGGAAGTAATCAACGCTGATTGAAAAGTAATCAACGTTTTTAAGAAAGTACGCAACGCCGGCAAAAGTAAGCAACGTTACTTCGGAAGTAATCAACGCCGATTGAAAAGTAATCAACGTTTTTAAGAAAGTACGCAACACCGGTAAAAGTAAGCAACGTTACTTCGGAAGTAATCAACGCCGATTGAAAAGTAATCAACGTTTTTAAGAAAGTACGCAACGCCGGCAAAAGTATGCAACGTTACTCCGGAAGTAATCAACGCTGATTGAACAGTAATCAACGTTTCTGAGAAAGTACGCAACGCACGCGCAAAGAACCTGATGCTAAGCAGCTGGATTTACTCCAAAATCGATACACCAATTTACATTCAAATGACGGTTTGATAATCCTTGTATTCGCAATTTAATTAACATATACTAAATTTATAATCAAACAATCATTTGAATGAGGTGAGCTAGATGCAATCGAAAGAAGTATGTGAAGTAACGGTGGTTCATGAAGATGTTGTGCGGCGAGTTCGACATCAATTGCCAGAAGTCAGTCAAGCCGTTCAAATATTCAAAGCGCTTGCGGATGAAACGCGATTGAGAATTGCTTATGCACTAACATTAGAAGAGGAAATGTGTGTGTGTGACGTTGCAGCTGTGATTGATTCTTCGGTAGCGACGGCTTCACACCATTTGAGATATTTACGCGACCATTCACTCGCTAAGTCTACACGCAAAGGTAGAATGGTTTATTACGCGCTTGCTGATGCGCATGTTCATCAACTGGTGACGATTGCACAGGCTCATGCGATAGAAGGTGAAAACGATGCCGACAACGAATAAATCGGAATATCGTTTAGAAAATTTGACGTGTGCAAGTTGTGCGGCAAAGTTTGAAAAAAATATTAAAGAACTGCCGGCTGTTGAAGAGGCACAGGTTAACTTCGGTGCGTCGAAGCTAGCGGTCGTTGGGAATATTACTGTTGAAGAAATTGAAGCGGCCGGCGCTTTTGATGGAATCACAGTAGTGTCTGAAGATAAGCAAGAAAGATTAGAGCCGCCGATCCCGTTTTATAAACGGAAAGAAAATATTGTCACTGTGTTGTCACTCCTATTTTTACTAATTGGCGCAACCCTATCCTTTATTCACGAAGAAATGTATCCGCCGGCCATTGTTTTCTTTGCGATTTCGATTGCGGTGGGCGGGGCTAGTATGTTTAAAACGGGGATTCAAAATTTACTCCGTTTAGATTTTGATATGAAGACGTTAATGACGATTGCGATTATTGGCGCAGTCATTATCGGTGAGTGGCGTGAAGGTGCGGTCATTGTGTTTTTATTCGCCGTTAGTGAAGCACTTGAGGCTTATTCTATGAATAAAGCGAGACAGTCGATTCGATTACTGATGGACATTGCACCGTCTTCGGCCACGGTTAAGCGGAATGGGAAGTTTACGAAAATCCCGACGGAAGACATTGTTCGAGGAGATATCCTTATCGTAAAGCCTGGAGAAAAAATTGCGATGGACGGCGTTGTTTCGACCGGCTCATCGACAATAAATCAGGCTGCGATCACAGGGGAGTCTGTTCCTGTGTTTAAACAGCAAGGTGACGAAGTGTTTGCCGGTACGATTAACGAAGAAGGGGCACTTGAAGTAAAAGTGACGAAACTCGTTGGGGATACAGCTTTGGCAAAAATTATTCACCTTGTTGAAGAGGCGCAAGCTGAAAAAGCGCCATCTCAAAAATTCGTCGATCGTTTTGCGAAATATTACACGCCGGCAATTATGGTCATTGCGTTGCTTATTGCGGTGGTCCCTCCATTACTGGGAGCCGACTGGCATACATGGGTGTATCAAGGATTGGCGGTGCTTGTCGTTGGATGTCCGTGTGCACTTGTTGTTTCTACGCCAGTTGCCATTGTCACGGCCATTGGAAATGCGGCAAGACATGGGGTGCTCATTAAAGGTGGCATTCATTTAGAAGAAACTGGGCATTTACACGCGATTGCTTTTGATAAAACCGGTACGCTAACAAAGGGGTATCCAGAAGTAAGTGATTTCGTCGTTACAGGAGTTGTTAAAGAAGACCTCCTTAGTGCAGTGGCGGCGGTAGAGTCATTGTCTCAACACCCATTGGCGAATGCGATTGTTCATTATGCGGAGAAAAATAACGTCGAAATGAAAGAGGTAACAAATTTTCAATCGGTTACCGGAAAAGGCGCTTATGGCACAGTTGCGAATCAAAAAATTAGGATTGGTAGTATAAGTTGGATTGAAGAATTCACAACCATCCCAGAAGATGCTGTGGCCCTGGCATCATCGCTCCAACGCGAAGGGAAATCGGTTATGGCGATGATGAGTGAAAATGTCTACGCAGGTTTGGTGGCTGTTGCCGATCCAATCCGTGAAGAAAGTAAGGCGTTATTACAACGATTAAAAGAAATTGGCATTCGTCACACGGTCATGTTAACAGGTGACCATGAGCAAACTGGGCAAGCAATCGGAAAAGCATTAAATATGAGTGATGTGCGTGCAGGACTTATGCCAGAAGATAAATTAAAAGTTGTGCAACAACTACAAGAGAAATATGGTCGGGTGGCAATGGTTGGGGACGGTATTAATGACGCACCTGCACTCGCAGAAGCAACTGTCGGGATTGCGATGGGTGGTGCTGGAACCGATGCCGCACTAGAAACAGCCGATATCGCCTTAATGGCAGATGATCTTACTAAACTTCCTTATACAATTAAATTAAGTAGAAAAACATTGCGTATAATTAAAGAAAACATTATGTTTGCATTAGGATTAAAAATCATTGCGCTTCTATTAATTATCCCGGGGTGGCTAACATTGTGGATTGCGATTTTTGCAGATATGGGCGCAACAATACTTGTCGTACTGAATTCATTGCGGCTGATTCGCATTGAAAAATAGGGGGAATCTTCATGCGGTTACAAGAATGGACGATGGAAGAGCAAGAGCAGCTGATCCACTTTTTAACAACAAATACATGGCCTTATCATGGCAATACACATCCTGCGCGCCATCTTATCGAAAAGACGATTGAAGAGGGCGGCTATCAATCTGATGAAGTGAAAACATTTTGGGTGGAAAATGACAAACAAGAAAAAGTCGGTATCGTTAAATTATATGATTTACGTGATGAAATCCCGATGTTTGATTTGCGGATTGCAGATTTATATAGAGGATATGGGTATGGACCAGCGGCGCTTCAACTCGTAGTAGATTATGTATTTGAACTGCCTGCAAAGAAAATTCGTTTGGAAGGCCATACGAGACAAGATAATTTAGCAATGCGTAAAACGTTTGAACGCGCAGGCTTTGTAAAAGAAGCACATTTGCGAAATGCATGGTTTTCTCCGAAGGAAAATTCCTATTATGATGCTGTCACCTATGGAATTACGCGGGAGGACTATCAAGGCGGTGTGACGACGCCGGTTGTTTGGGAGGATGAAAAGGAGGCGGAACGGGGGATTCAAATCCCGAAGTTTCCGGAACGTTTTGAATCGGAACGGCTTATTATTCGGGCACCACAAGTAGAGGATGCACTTGATGCTTGGACGTCTGTCTGTAACTCGCAAGCAGCCCTTTCCGAGTGGATGCCATGGGCAAAGGAAACGCCACGGTTGGAATCGACTGAGGAAAGTTTACGGCAGGCAGTTGCTGACTTTATTACCCGAAAAGATTTGCGTTTACATTTATTTCTAAAGGAAAATGGTGCATTTATCGGTTCATCGGGACTCCATCGAATTGATTGGTCCATCCCAAAATTTGAAATTGGTTATTGGTTAGACACTAAATTCGAAGGGCATGGCTATATGACAGAAGCTGTACAGGCGATTACCGAATTTGCTTTTCAAGAACTTGGGGCACGCCGGATAGAAATTCGATGTGACGAGGAAAATATTAAAAGTCGTGCAGTTGCGGAACGTGTAGGCTTTGAACTTGAGGGCACATTAAAGCAAGACAGCGTCTCAATAGATGGAAATGGTTTACGTAATACATGTATCTATGCGAAAATCAAATAAGAAACATGCATAGGAAAGGGATGCCAGACTTTGTACAAAGTCGACATCCCTTTCCTTAACGGGAACGTCTACCTGTGAGAAGTTGGAAAATGAAGATGATCCCGGCAATCACTAAAATAATGTGGATTAGTCCACCGCCTATTTTGAATAGAAGACCTACTAGCCAAAATACAAAAAGGGCTACAATCACAAACCAAAGAAATTGACCCATAATATTCACTCCTTAACTTGTTTGTAAGAATTTACCCCACAAGAGAAGGGCTTAAACAATTTTGGGAAATACAGTTTTTGATAAACAAATGATATTGGAGGCGAACGGACGATGGCTACACCAGGGATGGAAGATTATCTAGAACAAATTTATTTACATATTGAAAGAAATGGGGTTGCACGCGCATCCGATATTGCTGACTCACTAGACGTTCTCCCTTCATCTGTTACAAAAATGGTTCAACGACTAGATCGTGAAGGATATGTTTATTATGAAAGGTATAAAGGAATAGAATTAACAGAGAAAGGTTTGGCGTTTGGGAGGAAACTTGTAAAGCGACATGATATTCTAGAGGAGTTTCTTCGTATTATCGGTGTGAAAGAAGAAAAGATTTATGATGATGTAGAAGGGATCGAACATCATTTAAGTTGGAACGCGATTGATCGAATTGCAGACCTTGTAGAAACATTGGAACAAAATCCGGACTTCAAGGAAAAATTGAAGGCCGAGAGAAAAAAGTAAAAGGATGAAAGCACATGACACAATTACAATCTGGTAGTGTAGCGGAACTTGAAATAATCGACCAAGAAGGTTCAAGATGGGTATTAAAAGGAAACGAAGAGAATATTATGATGAACGTTTCGGATGCAGATGAAGACGTTCAAATTGGCGATAGCGTAAGCGTATTTCTATATATGAATCGTCGTAAAGAATTAACAGCCACAATGAGTATGCCGAATATGACGATGGGCACGTTTGGTTGGGCGAAAGTGATTCGTTCTGAAGCGAATGAAGGGGTATACGTTGATATCGGTTCTTCATTTGAAGTGCTCGTGAATGGCGCTGACTTGCCGCAAATTAAAAAACTATGGCCTCAACCTGGAGATGAGTTGTATATGACGTTACGCACAGATTTAGGCGGCGGCATATTTGGGAGACTTGCAACTGAAGAACGTGTATTGGAGCAGATCGCAATTGCAGATCAATCCGTGTTCAATGCAAATGTTACTGCAAGGGCCTATCGTTTATTACCGGTCGGCTCGTTTATGTTAACGATTCCTGAGAACTACCGCGTCTTTGTGCACGAATCAGAACAAAAAGCTGAGCCTAGATTAGGTGAAGAAGTAACAGTTCGAATCATCGATGTGCACAGTGATGGCACATTAAACGGTTCTATGTTGCCAAGAGTGGAAGAGCGTTTAACGGGCGATGCAGAAGTGATTTATACTTATTTAACGGATGTTGGCGGAAAAATGCCATTCACAGATAAGTCTTCCCCTGAAGAAATTCGGGAGATGTTTAATATGAGTAAAGGATCATTCAAACGAGCACTTGGGCGACTGATGAGAGAGCGTAAAGTGATTCAAGAAGACGGTTGGACAAAAGTAACGGGTGACTAAGTTAAGAAACCTAATTGGATATAAAACGTACTAATGAGTAGACAAGGAGGTTTCGAGATGAAAAGGATTAGTTTATTACTCACATCATTCGCATTATTAGTAGCGGTTTTACTGCCTGGTATTAAAGCGGAAGCGGTGGTTGATGAAAAGCTTGGCGTGCCAATTGTCGTATATGGCGCCAATCTATCTGAGGCTGAACTAGATAGCGTAAGGAAAAGTCTCGGCGTAGAAAACGACACTGAAGTGGAAGAAATCTACGTTGATGGCAGTGATTTAGTTAACTATATTCCCGACGGCAATCGCAATGCAAGAATGTATTCATCTGCAAAAATCACAAGACAAGAGGCTGGTAAAGGACTTGTCATTAAAATTGTAACCGAGGAGAATATAACGCAAGTTTCTGCTGATATGTATGGCACTGCGATGTTAACGGCAGGCGTTGAGGACGCGATTGTTGAAGTAGCTGCCCCTAAAAAAGTAACCGGCCATTCCGCTTTAGTTGGGATTTATAAAGCCTATGAAGTCTCCGGTGAAAAGTTGGATACGGAGCGAACGGATGTCGCGAATGATGAGTTAAATCTAGCAACAAAGTTTGCTGAAGACGCAGGCATCGATAAAGATAAAGTTGCAGAATTACTGACAGAAATTAAAAAGGAAATTGCAGATAAAAATCCAGCGACTAGAGAAGATGTTGAACAAATTGTTTCAGAACAATTAAAGAAACTTAATATCGAGCTAAGCGAAACAGATCGACAACTACTAATTGATTTAATGGACAAAATTCGTAATCTCAATATTGATTTTGGAAAACTATCTGATCAGCTTTCGGATTTTGGGGATAAGTTAAAAGAAAAAATTGGTGAAATTGACCCAGGATTTTGGGAGAAAGTGAAAGAGTTTTTCGCGAGTATCTTTGAATCGGTCAAATCATGGTTTAATTAGTCAAGAAAGCAAGCTTCTTCGTGAGGTTTGCTTTGGACTGTAGACGAACTAGAGAAATATCTAGGTTTGTCCGCAGTCTTTTTCTTTTACAGTAAATTATCGAACTTGGCCGTTGATTTCCGTTCCAGGCGCACGGTGAGCCTCCTCGTCGCTTCGCTCCTGTGGGGTCTCACCTGTCCCGCTAATCCCACAGGAAGAGCCGTCACGAAGAACGGCTTTTGCGACCAAAAAGCGAAGCGTTGAGAGCACTCGGCGCCTTCCACTCCAATCAACTAAATCCATAAAATATAAGTGAGGTTTAAAAGTAAGTATCACAAACCCTAATAAAATTAAATCTTTGCTAGATGAACATTGCGATGATAAAATGAATATATCTAGAATTCAAGGTAATTTTTATTAAAGGAGAATAGAAATGATGAAACTAGCTGGGATCCACCATGTATCTGCCATTACGGCAGATATTGAGAAAAATCATGACTTTTTTACACGTGTGCTTGGAATGAGGCTTGTGAAGAAAACGGTGAATCAAGATTCAACATCTTCTTATCATTTGTTTTATGCAGATGCGAAGGGGACTCCTGGAACAGATATGACGTATTTTGATATTCCAATGGCGGGAAGAACCTATCCAGGTGTATCGAGTATTAGTAATACGGCGTTTCGTGTGATGTCAGACGATGCGCTCAATTTTTGGAAAAAGCGATTTGAACAATTAGGTATTATGCATGAGGAAATCATCGAACGTTTCGGGCGTAAAACGATGAAATTTCAAGATGATGAGGGTTCACGTCTTATGTTAGTTGTGGACGATGGAAAGGGCGTTCCTTATGGGGTTCCTTGGGAAAAGGAGGACATCCCAATTGACTATGCCATCGTTGGATTGGGACCCGTGACGTTAACGGTTCGTAAGCCTGAGTCGACTGCAAAAGTACTTGTAGATGTTTTACATTTTGATGAAGTTGGCTCCTATCCTTCTACGATTGAAGGCATGCCTGAGATTCGTGTGTTTTCTACTGGTGAAGGCGGTCCAGCGGCAGAAGTTCATGTTGAAACGAGAACAGATTTACCTTTTGAAAGACCAGGACGAGGCAGTGTTCATCACGTAGCCTTTCGTGTGAAGACGATGGAAGAATATAAAAAATGGGAAGAACATTTACGAAACAAAGGCTTTAAAACGAGTGGATTAATTGATCGTTATTACTTTAAGGCGATCTATTTTAGAGAGCCGAATGGCATCCTTTATGAGTTATCAACTGATGAACCGGGCTTTACGAATGACGAGCCACTTGATAAACTAGGAGAATCACTAGCATTACCACCTTTTTTAGAACCAAAAAGAAATTCAATTGAAGCATCATTAAGACCGATTCACACTAATTGAAGGTACGAAAGGGGGATGAACAGTATGGAATTTGAATTTACCAAACTAGAAGGCGAAGAATTTGCATTCCGAAATATGAAAGATGGCGAGGTATTGGCGGAAATTTCATGGACAATGCTAGGTGATGTGATGGCAGTTGAACACACATTTGTTTCTCCGACATTACGAGGACAAGGGGTTGCAAAGAAATTGCTTGATCGTGCAGCAGATTATGCACGGGAACATGAGTACAAAATGGAGCCAATTTGCTCTTATGTTGTTACGGCATTTGAACGATATGATGAATATAATGATATTAAAGCTTAATGATTAGAAAGCAATTCGGTCATTCGAATTGCTTTTTATTGTGGAAAACTTTTATGGATTGCGTGAAACATCATTTTAAAATACTCATTAAGTGAATAACGCTTAATTCCATCAAAAGTAACAGGTTCGTTCATTTATAGTTCAAAGATAAAACCATTCAATTATCATATTGTCTCGTCTTTAAGGCTGTGATATAAATAACTATGCAAAGAGGAAATTGAAGAAAGTATGAAACTTATTTTCCGCGGAATCGTATACATAGATAGAGAATAGGAGGATGGATGATGAAGCGTACTGCAGAAAAAGTTTTATCGATTATTAGTTTAGTTTTTACGGTTTTATCGATTGCAGGAAGTTTTATATTCGTTGGAATTATGAAGGCCTTTACCAACGGTGCACTTCGGTCTGAAATAGAAATGGAGCTTTACGCAGATCCAGAGCTTACAGTCGAAGATGTCGATATGATCTTATCGGTCATTGAATATTTTGAAGGGTTTAGTTGGTTTATTGTTGTTGTATTGGTAATCAGCTTAATTGCTACGATTATCGGTATGATTTTCATGTGGAAGGAAAAAAATCCGAAGCTGGCTGGAATACTGTTTATTGTTGCTGGATTATTTGCTTTCATTTTATCGCCGACTTCAATTATGTTGTACATTGCAGCGATTCTATGTTTCACAAGAAAGCCGCCACTTGCTACAAATGAGACATCATTTGTAGATAATCATTATGATGACTCCATGAGACCATTATAACAAAAAAATCGCTTTCCTTTTACTAGGAAAGCGATTTTAGATAGCTTCAAATAACAGATATTTAGGTTGTATCTAAATAGGTAACACCAACTCTTCTAGCGTGATTAAGAGATAGCTACGGGTATTTTATAAACATATTCAGCGGTTTCAACGGGATGGCCGTTGAATGATTCAGAAAATGTATTAAGTAATTGAAAACCTTGTTTTACATAAAAGTTCTTTCCTATGACGTTTTGATTGTCCACGTAGACGAATAATTGTTTTGCTTCTGCTAAGTGGGATAATGCGGCTTGAAAAAGTTTGTGTCCATAGCCGCTTTGTTGATAAGTTGGCAAAATATACATCGCTGTTAATTCAGCATCGCCGTCTTCGTCAATATAAGTGACATTTGCGAAACCGATTGGGACGCCATCACATTCAGCAATGAGCATCAACGTTTTCTCCATTCTTTTCAACAGCATGATATCTGAATAAGACTGATTTAGGAAACGAAGTTGTGCATCCGCTGGAATAATGTTTTCGTAAGTTGCTCGCCATGTTTCAACTGCAATGTGTTGTACGTATAAGATATCTTTAGATGTCATCGGTCTAATCATTTCACAATCACCTCAGTCATTCTTTTGGTTAGCATAACAAAAATAATAAATGAATACCACAATCGCTTAAAGTTGTAATGAAAGTGTAATGATATGTCGTTAATTTGTTATAAAGGATAAGTTATTATGAAAGGTAAGAAACTCGTATTCTCGTGAGTTATGACACATTCATACTAAGGATGGTTTCTAATCAATAAAACGGGGTATACTTATGATATACGTGTATGACAATCAGTGAAAGGAATGATTTTTGATGGGAAGAAAAAAGAAAAATACATTGTTACTTGCTACTTTAGCAGCTGGTGCTTACGCTTATTTTAGTAAGAAAGAAAACCGTGACAAAGCCCAAGTTGCCTTTAATAATATGAAAACTAAAGTTGAATCATTTATAGAGTCTCAGAAAGTACAAAATGAGCCGGAAACAAAAGCTGGAAACCCGGACCCTTACGACATTCAAGATAATAAAATGGTGAGTGAAGGTGCGCAGACGAGTGTTCATTATTATAATCAGGAAGTACAAGATGAACAAAGTGATTCCGAAAATATAGATGGGCTTTACAATAAGAAAAACGAAGAGAATACGGAAACAAAGTAATGATGGCTCGGCCAAGGGTGCTTCAGTGAAAAGTGCCCTTTCAAACTTAATTGTGTGAATATTCTACTGTTGGGTATGCGAAGGGGTGTAGATGATGAAGCATATTACAATTGAAAGGCATTCATTGGTTACAGATGACGATGGCATGGAAAATGGCGTCTTCGAAAGAACGATACAAATAGAAAGATTTTCTAAAGCGGAAGAACAATTTTTGCGGAATTTATTCAATTTAGAAAAAAGGGAAGCGAAGCAAACGATACGTAGTATGATTGATGATGTGATTGATTTATCTTCTGATAGGGGTTCATTGCAGGGGTTAAAATACTATTTCATCACGCTCTTTGGTATTATCGCTAGACAGTTGAAACAGTCACACATGTCGGTGGAAAAAGCATTTTTTTTCAATACAACTTGTATTAAATTAATAGAAGAAAAGTTAACTGAACATAATGCTATTGATCTAGTAGATGAATTAATAGAGTTCTTCATTTATACGGTTGAAGAGAAAACTTCCCCTGAACTGCTTCATCAAACGGTTAATGGCGTCATTCAATATATTGATGAACACATACAGTCTCAAATGTCAGTAGAGGGAATCGCGGCGATGTTCGATGTGAGTACAAGTCATTTGTCACGTATTTTTCGAGAACATTCGGGGATTACGCTTGTTGAATATATTAATATTAAAAAGGTAGAAGAATCTCAGTATTATTTGAGGTTTTCAAATCAGAAGATATCGGATATCTCGGATAACTTTAATTTCTGCAATCAAAGCTACTACACGAGGATCTTTAAAAAATATACGGGTTATACGCCGAGAAAGTTTAGAAAAAATATAACGGGAAGTTATTTTAAGTTCACCCTTCCAAAAGAAAAACAAGTAGGCGACAAAGAATAATTGTAAAACTACGTCAACTTGTTGTATACTTTTTAGTAGCTTGAATTAGTGAAGGTGAATCTATTGAAGAAGAGAATCGGTTTGTTATCGATACTCGCAACGACAGTCATTTTATTAAGTGGTTGTGCGGGCGTCGAAAATAAAGAAGGTAAATTTTATGGTTTTTTTGTTAAACCAATGGAATGGCTACTAGACTTTTTTAGTGATCAATTTAATGGTAGTTATGGCTTAGCGATTATTGTTATTACAGTTTTAATTCGTCTCGTTTTAATGCCTTTTATGCTTCGAAATTACAAGTCCCAACAAGAAATGAAGATAAAGATGGATGCGCTTCGTCCTGAAATGGAAGATATCCAAAAGCGAATCAAGGAAGCAAAAGAAGCCGGCGATAAAGACGAGCAAATGAAGCTTCAGCAAGAAATGATGGGGCTGTATCAAAAGCACGGCGTAAACCCGTTAAATATGGGATGTCTGCCGCTTATTATTCAAATGCCGATTATTATGGGGCTTTATTTTGCGATTCTTTACTCCCCGGAAGTAAAAGCACATAAGTTTTTATGGTTCAATCTCGGAGAACCAGATATGATTATGATGCTAATCGCAGGTGCTGTTTATTTTGTTCAAGCACGCGTATCCCTTTGGACGATGCCTGAACAACAAAAGCAACAGATGAAAATGTTCATTTATTTGTCACCGATTATGATTATGTTCATTTCATTTAAGGCTGTTGCTGCTTTACCGCTTTACTGGGCTGTTGGTGGTTTCTTACTAATTATTCAAACGTACCTTGGACGTAAGCTTTATTTTAAAGAGGTTGAACCACAACCTGAAACACCGAAAAAAGACGCTCCAAAAACAGATTCACATTCAAAGAAAAAATAATCCAAAGCCGAAGATATAAATTCTTCGGCTTTTTTTCTAGTTTTAGGTGATAGCATTTCATTATCAGGAGGTTTTATTGTTGAATATAAAATGGTTAATCGGAATCGGCATAGCGATTGGGATTGCTGGAGCTGGATTTTCGGTGTATCACATGAATATGAATATGACGTTGCTTTCAATTATTGGCGTATTTACTTTAACCAATGCGATGCGTGGACAAGCATTTAAAGATCGTGGGTTGGTGCGTGAAGCGAAATGGATGAACCGGGTATCATTAAGTTTTGCAGGATTATTTGCGATTGTATTCGTTGTCACAGTGCTTTTGTGAATGAATTTTAATAAAAAACACGTCCTAGAGAGATATACTAGGACGTGATTTGAGCGGCTTTGTTGTTAATAAACAAAGCGTTTTTTAGTTGTCAAGATAATGAAAATGGCTGGGATTGTAACTGAAAGCATGCCCAGGAATGCTAAGTTTGGTGCAATATCATACAAGCTTCCTCCTACAAATGTCAAAATGGCAACGCTCAAACTCATGGCGAAGGAGGCGTATAAGCCTTGCGCAGTTGGGATTAAATGGTTTGGTAGCTTTTCGGAAATATACCTAATAAAAGCAAAGTGGGCAATCCCAAATGAGACAGCATGTAACGCTTGCGTGATGATAAAGACAAATGGTGATGGGAATAGAAAAATGAGCGTCCATCTAATCGTTGAACCCACCGCAGCGATTTGAAACATTGTTGAGATTTTCATGTTGGCAAAAAGCTTATCTGCTTGTGTAAAGAAAATAATTTCAAACAGCACGGCGACATTTAAAATAATGCCAATGTAAAAGCTGTTAACGCCTAAATCATCTAAGAAAATATAGCCGTAATTATAATAGGAAGCATGCGCACCTTGAAGAAGGACTGCTAAAAGTAAAACTGTTACAAATGGTTTCGATGCGAATAGTTCTTTAAATTCCGCTCCGCGTCCTTTGTTATTTCCTTGAACAGGAACCTTCTGTAATACTGCAGGCGTGGATTTCAAAGTGAAAAGGCAGATCGCGGCTAATCCAATGACCATTACATAAAGAATCGCTTGTTCACTCCAAATAGCCGTGATCGCGCCAACAATTAGGAGCGCTACAGTATAGCCAATCGAACCAAAAGATCGACTCTTGCCGTAATGAATTTTTTCCGTTTGCATTAGAATGGATGCACTACTTTCAATCGCGGGCATAATAATTGGATAGGCAATACTAAATAAAATGGTAATTACAAGAAGTGTTGTAAAAGTTGAACTAGGAATATAAAGCAAGGCCAAGCCAAGTGAAAGAAAAGCTAATAATATCATGATCCGATTAAGTGGTAATTTTTTCGTTAATGCCGGAAATAGTAAAAAGGTTGAAAAGGAACGTGCAATCATACCAGCCCCCATCACAATACTTGCGGCTGTGACGGAAAGTCCTTTTTCTATTGTAAGCCAGCCTGTCCAGTAGGGTAAAAATACCCCCCATGTAAAGAAAAAAGCGAGAAAGCTAAAGGAAAGCCATCGCTGGTTATTCATAATCATCCACCTCAAATTGGCATTTTGTAAGTATAAATAATAGCACAAAGAGACCGGAAAGAAAAATCATGATAAACTAAAGAGAGATCGTGAAAAGGAAGTTTTAGAAATGAGAAAAAGAAACCAGTATATGTTTCGAACTGAAAAAAAGACAAAGACAAAGAAAAGATTGCTCATGATTACGCTCATCGCTGCAAGCTTCTTAATCATAGCGGTAGTTGGGTGGATAGGGTTCAATGATTGGGACGTTAAGAAAAGTTATCAGCGTGTAGAGACGGCGCTGGGAATAAGCAAAGTGACTGTGCCTAGTGAGAGAGAGACTGAAGAGCAACCAAATGCAGATGGAAACTCTGAGTTACCCGAACCAGAACCAACAGAATCACATGAACCAGAGGAAGAGGAAGAGGAAGTTCCACCCGAGGAAGCTATCCAATATATTGAAGGGCAAGAGTTACCGGAAGAACCTACGTATGTAGAAGGTATCCTCATTGCAAATAAAAAAAATCCCCTTCCAAGTACATTTGCTCCTGGAGAAGATAAAGAGGCGCGCGAAGCATTTGAAGAAATGGCCGCCGCTGCTTTATTGGAAGACTATCGCCTTGTAGCGTTTAGTACGTATCGTTCATTTGAATATCAAACAGAGCTTTACAAAAGATATGTAGATCGAGATGGGGTTGAAGAGGCTGACCGGTACAGTGCACGTCCAGGTTACTCTGAACACCAGACGGGTTTGGCGTTTGATATTGGTGAAGTAAATAAAGAGCAAGATTGGGCTACTTCACGTTTTGGTGAAACAGATGCGGGGAAATGGTTGGCTGAAAATGCGCATTTGTACGGATTTATTATGCGCTATCCTGAAGGGAAAGAGTTTATCACAGGTTATATGTATGAGTCTTGGCATTTCCGATATGTAGGTTTAGAAGTTGCAAAAGATATTTATGAGAATGATACTACGTTGGAAGAGTATTTGGGGTTATAAAAGGACGTCTCCTTTATCGGGAGGCGTCCTTTTTCATAATATCGGCGAAATTAAATTCGCCATCGATTCTTTGAGTCTGATGGTTAAAGAGCGTTCATTGTACATATCGAGTGTTAATTCTCTAGATAGTAATAAGTCTTGTTCAAACAGTTCAGCGAGTTCGTGAGATTTTTCTTTGTCATAAATAAATGCATTTACTTCGAAGTTTAATTTGAAGCTACGAACGTCGATATTGGCTGTACCTACAGTGGAGACTTCATCGTCTATTACGATTTGTTTCGCATGAAGGAAGCCGTTATCGTAAATGTAAATTTTAGCGCCAGCCTTTAGTAAGTAGCCGACGTTTGAATAGGTTGCCCAGTAGACAAATATGTGGTCCGGTTTATTCGGAATCATAATCCGGACGTCGACCCCCGATAAGCAAGCGATGCGCAAGGCATCTAAAAAGCTAACGTCGGGGATAAAGTAAGGCGTTTGAATATAAATATATTTTTTAGCACGGAAAATCATTTTTAAATAGCCGTCTTTAATTTGTTCCCACTCGGAGTCGGGGCCGCTTGATACGATTTGCATACTGACGTCTCCTTTAAGGGGAATCGCTGGGAAATACCTGTCCGAATACTCAATGTCTTGGTCGGCAGAGGCTTGGTTCCAATCGAGAATAAATCTTGTCTGGATTGGATGTAGGGCACTTCCTTCAATACGTAAATGTGTGTCACGCCAATACCCAAACTTTTTATTAATCCCAAGGTACTCGTCACCAACGTTAAAGCCCCCAATATAGCCAATCCTTCCGTCAATCACAACAATTTTTCGGTGATTCCGGTAGTTTAGTCGAGTGTTAATGAGTGGTAAAATGGATGGAAAAAAAGCTTCTACCATACCACCGTGACGAATCAGCTTTTGGAAATGTCTTTTATATACACCTCTTGAACCCATATCATCAAAAAGTACGCGCACTTCTAAGCCTTGTTTAGCTTTTTCCGTGAGGACGTCAATAATTCTTTTACCAAGGCTATCAATTCGAAAAATATAATATTGTAAATGAATATGGTCCTTCGCTTTTTCTAAGTCTTCAATTAACGCTTCAAATTTTGCGCGCCCATCATTAAAAACTTGCATATCATTGTCTTGCGTTAAAACCGCGTCATTATTGCGTAGATGTAAATAAATCATATCTTTATGTTTTTCTGTTTCGCTTTGTCGAAATTCTAGTGTGTTATCTTCGATTGAAGTGATTTGGTAGTCGATCAGTTTGTCAATACCAATTTTATGACGGTCTTCCCATCGGAAAAGATGCTTTTCCCTCAGTCTTCTACCAAGCATTAAATAAATAAAGAATCCAAAGAATGGAATGAAGAATAAAACCATCAGCCATGCCCATGTAGAAGTAGCATCGCGGCGTTCTAAGAAAATAAGTGCAATCGCGAGAAATATATTAAGTATTAATACACTGGTTACAATAAAACTAATGAGTGTTGTCATAAGTACCTCCTTAATGAATTCCGCTCCCTCTAGTATAGCGGATATCGAACAGGATAATATAGGAAAAGCATGTTTATCTTTCTAATTCGACACAATCCCTACTTGACTGATAGGTTTTAGTTGTATAGAGTAAGTGGTAAGCAACTTAGTATAAGGGGGAAATCGCTTGAACACGTTTTTATTATTATTGAATATTATCGGTTTGCTAGTGCTTATCGGTGTATTATATGTCATGCATAGAAAGAAAGTTTCATTCTCAAAAAGGGTATTTACTGGGTTAGGCCTTGGGATTGGTTTTGGCTTAATTTTACAATTCGCGTATGGGCCTCATTCGGAAGTGTTACTCGCTTCTGTTCCTTGGTTTAATTTAGTCGGGGTTGGCTATGTGAAATTATTACAGATGATTGTCATGCCACTCGTGTTTATTTCGATTTTGGCTGCATTTACGAAAGTAACAATAGGTAAAAATTTCGGTAAAATGGCCGGATCGATATTGGGTATTCTGATTGGAACAACAGCAATCGCAGCTGTGATAGGGATTTCTATCACACTTCTCTTCGGACTCGATGCTTCTGAGATTGTACAAGGAGAAGCGGAATTGGCCAGAGGCGCTTCGATTGAAGAAAGATCAGAGGGCGTAGTGGACAGAGCTTTACCAGAACAAATTTTAGATTTATTACCAGCGAATCCATTTTTAGACTTCACAGGTGCGCGTTCCACTTCAACGATTGGTGTTGTTATTTTTGCAGCTTTTCTTGGCTTTGCCTATTTAACAGTCAACCGTAAAGAGCCTGAAAGTGCGGCGATTGTTAAAAAAGGGATTGATGCAGTTTATGCACTCATCATGGGAGTTGTGCGGATTGTCCTTCGCCTTACACCATATGGTATTTTAGCGATTATTGCACGCACAGTGGCGACATCTGATTTTGGTGCGATTTATAGTCTAGGGAAATTTGTGCTTGCTTCATATGTTGCGTTAGGAATCATGTTTATCATTCACTTAATCATCATTACAATTTCGGGTTTAAATCCGCTTACTTATGTGAAAAAAGCGGGTGCTGCTTTATTATTTGCATTCACTTCTCGTTCGAGTGCAGGTACTTTACCACTTAACATTAACACGCAAACAAATCGTTTAGGTGTTCCTGATGGCATTGCGAACTTTGCGGGGTCATTTGGCTTGTCAATTGGGCAAAATGGCTGTGCGGGAATTTATCCGGCGATGCTAGCGGTCATGATTGCACCGACTGTCGGACAACCGATTGACGCGCAGTTTATCATCACGCTTATTGTTATTGTTGCGATTAGTTCATTCGGTGTTGCGGGTGTTGGCGGAGGTGCAACATTTGCCGCGATACTTGTTCTATCGGCATTGAACTTGCCAATCGCGCTTGCAGGTCTTCTCATTTCGGTTGAGCCGCTTATTGATATGGGACGTACTGCGGTGAACGTCAGCGGTTCTATGACAGCTGGTGTGACGACCGCGAAAGTATCAGGCGAACTTGATACGGAGATTTATAATGGTTCTATTGAAGAGCAAACGGTGGAAGCTTAATTTAGAAAAGATGAAAAGTCCGTAACAGCCTTTATTGGCTGTTACGGATTTTTTCGTAGGTTGCAATGATGAAATCTTTATAAGGTGATTGGGGCATTGGGGCAATATTGTCATAAGCCAATTTCGCGTGCGCTAAAGCGTTCTCTCTATTTCCGAGTTTTAGGTAGCATAATGCACGATAGGCGTCTCCCTCATAGAGAATGGATAAATCGAATGGATGATTGAAAAAGTCACGGATCTTTACCTTTTCGAACTCTTCAATTGCACTTTTGTATTGATGTAATCCAAATAGGGCCTTTCCTTTTTCAAAGGAATGGAAGTCTTTATAGACTTTACCTAGTTGAAATTTGGCGTCATATTTTTCTAATAAATCCAAAGCTGTTTTATATTTTTTTTCAAAAGAGGTTAGACGATGTACTTTGATAAAATTAACGAACAAAATTGAGTTTTTATCGTCGGTAAATTCTCCATACAGTTCAATCTTTTTCATATAGTATTTTAACTTTTCGTCATCACCTGTCATCATTGCATGAAATGTTGCGAGTCTGTATAAGTGATCAATCTGATAAAAGACTTGCTTATCTTTAGAAAATTCAATTGCACTTTCCATAATCTTTAATGCTTCATCTGAATTCCCTACCGCAAAGAGCAGTATTGCCTCCGTATAATCAAAGTCTAGTCGTGTCATTGGATCTATAAATGTATTTTTTTGTTCAATTTCGGAACGTTCGTTTTGTAATATTTCCAGTGCTTTTTTATAGTTGCGTTCTGGAAAGTGAACCATTGAACGAAATATCCCGATAGTTGCACGTCTTTGGGTGATATTCATTTGTTCATACAAAGCAGCGGCTCTATCCGAATAGGTTTGCCATCCGTCTATTTTTTCAAAGTGAAGCGTACGGCTATACAGTTCCAATAACCGGGCAGACTCATATCCTTGGGTTAATTTAGGAAGATAGGGGTTAATTAATGCGATTAATCGATCAAATTCATCCGACAAGTCATCAAACTCCGTGTGAAAAAGTTTTTCGGCCTGTCCTAATACTTCTCGCAATTCCTGGTTGCTTACTTCCTCCAGTAACTCGGAAACATCTACTCCCAGTCGTTCTGCAATATAAGAAAGACTTTCCATAGAGGGATTTGCTTTGTTGTTTTCTATAAGGCTCAGCATGCCTTTTGTAAGTGTATTGCCCGCTAATGCCTCTAATGTTAGTTTCTGCTGTTTCCTTAACTTTCGTATACGCTCTCCTAACGTGTCCATGTCACACACTCCTATTCATATAGTTTAATTATATTAAACTTCCTCTTGCAATGGAAGTGGAAGGCATGATATGATTTGTTTAATACAATTAAACTTTTTTGGGGGGTTAGTTTTGGAAAAAGCTTTAAAGTTAAAAAGGGCTACTTATCATTTGTGGACATTTACGGTTAGCAAGCTCATTTCATCATTTGGTGCACAAGTTTATGCATTTGCAATTAGTTTTTATATTTTACAAATAACTGGTTCTGCAACGAGCTTTGCTACAAATTTAATTTGTAATATTTTGCCGAGAACAATTGTCGCACCGTTTGCGGGGTATGTTGCAGATAATTATTCCAGGAAGAAGATTGTTATCACTGCACAAATTGCTACAACCTTGGCGATTGGCGGTCTATTATTCGTTAGTTTGACGTATGGGTTATCGCTCGTGGCAATTTATACGACAACGGCGATTTTGTCATTAACGACACAGTTTTCCGGGGTAGCATTCACTTCCTCGATTACGGGACTTGTTGATGAAAATCGAATTCAAAAAGCGATGTCATTAAATCAAATGTCGATTTCATTTGCTGCGATTGGAAGTCCGGCAGTGGGCGGCCTTTTATATGGAGTGGTATCAATGCCGGTTTTTCTTTTGATGTATATGACTGCCTCTGTATTAGCGGTGATTCTCGAATCTACAATGAATTTTAAGTTATTTGCCAAGCGCAAGGAAGTTGCGGAAGGTGAACTAAAAGAAACGATGTTCCAAAACATGAAGGCGGGTCTTTCATATTTGAGATTACAGCCAGTTCTTACGGCAATTATCTGGATATCATTATCGATAAACTTTTTATTCGGAGCATTTATGGTTGGTTATGCATTTATTTTGATAGAAAAAATGAAGATGCCGTCGCAACATTTTGGATTGACGGAGGGGGCCTTCGCGGTAGGCATGTTGCTCATGTCAATTTATTTATCAACAAGAAAAGATTTAGAGTATCCGCTACTAGTTGGTAGACGTGGCATAATTGTTATGGGGATTATAATGGCGGGAATTGGGTTACCGTTATTCATTTCAATGCCTTACGCTTGGATGTTCGTCTATTATGCAACCCTTATGTTTAGTTTTGGTGTAACGCAAATTATTGTGAATACGCCGCTGATGGTTTGGATGCAAAAGTCAATCGATGATGATTTCAAAGGCCGTGTATTTTCAATTCTTGAAACGATGTCGATGGCGTTGATGCCGCTTGGTATGGTTTTGTATGGATTCTTATACGATATATTACCTGCGCAGTGGATATTGCTCGCTTCAAGTCTCCTGCTTATCGTTGCGGTGTTAATTTTGGCACGTCCTTCAGTGGTGCAAAAAGCGCATCCTGAACTGGCGGGGAAAGGCAATGTGGAAATGAAGATTGTTAAAGAAAGTGGAAACTAATCGTAGGTAGCACGTATGAACGAAGATGAAGTATCGTTATTTATCTGTAGCATTTAGAGAAGTTCATTTAATAATAACGCCATCGCATAGTGATTCCGTGCGATGGCATTTTATATTTTCTTTTATTTTGTAGTGGGGGCTTGTACCATTTTTAATGAACGATTGGATAGGCTAAATAAGAAGACAAGACCAATAGATAAAATGGCAATCGTTGCTGAAACGAAGTAGAGGCTGCCTGCTGTCTGTGTTAATAGCCATGTGAATAATAAAGGCCCGATAATGCGTCCCATATTGTCCATGGAGTAGGTCATGCCTGCCGCGGTCCCGTACTGGCCGCCAGACTCTTTCGTCGTTAAGGACACTAAAACTGTACGTGCGAGCGCATTGCCCGCGGTAAATATGCTGAGTGCTACGCCCGCCCAAAGTAAGCTCGATGAGAATGGAATTAAGACAACACCAATAGCGGTGACAATTTGCGCGCCGATGATCCACTTCGTTTCCGTCCCGTTCTTAACTCTTCTGACGACACCGCCTTGAATGGCTGCATCCACAAATCCACTTGCCATAAATAGATAACCTAGTTGAAGCGGGGTAATTGCAATTTTATCGATTTGAAACAATTGAAATGTCGCTTCAATCCCCGCAAGGATAAGTGTGATGGTAAAGGATAGTAAAAATAAATATCTAACGCGGTAACTCCATAAGGTCATACCGCCTTTCGGAAGCCAAGCACGTTTATTCGCATCTCCACGTCGTTCAGGCTCTTTCAAGATGATGCTTGCATAGATCAATAAGAGTGCGGTTAAAATACCTGATGCGATGTAGGGGACTTGTAAACCGAAATTCCCCAGTATGCCGCCGATTGCTGGACCAAAGATAAAGCCAAGCCCAATGGACATCCCCATTAAGCCCATATATTTATTACGGTTTTCTTCATCAGTTAAATCCGCAACGAATCCTGTGACTGCAGTATATAGTGCGCCAGAGAAAACACCGCCGATAATTCTTGAAATATATAAAAGTGTTAGTTGATTGATGAATAAAGCAAAGAGAAAAAAGCTAAGACTAAAACCAACCAATCCGGTTAAAATTAACTTCTTTCGGCCAGTATGATCAGATAATGAGCCCCAAAGAGGTGCTGTGAAAAAGGAAGCAAGTGCATAAACGGTGATTAAACCACCAACGTGAATATCTGACAAGTTTTGTTGCACAATGACTTCTGGAAGGATTGGAATGATGATGCCGAATCCTAAATAAACGAAAAATTGAACGGACATTAGCAGAAGAATTGCTTTTTTCATAATAAAACCCGCTTTCTTTTAACTCATTGCCTACATTTTACGCATCTTTTCCAAATTCTACAATAAATTAGGTTGTCTTTTATGTGTAAGTTAGGATTCACTTGAGTTTGTGAAGCATTCACGATAAAAGTGTGAAATAAAAAAGTGATTTAGGAGTATAAAAACTTTACAAATTGGTTAATTTGTAACATAATTGAAAGATTTAAAATGCCTGATTCGTGGTATACTAAAAGTATCGAAAATGCATGACTGATTGTATTGATTTTGGAAGACTAACCACGCACATTTTACATTTCAATTAAGCAGAAGTTTATATAGAAAGGTCGAGGTGGAAAAGATGGCTCAAGAAACGGAATTGAAAAAAATCATCTCCAACTTGGCGAAGTTAGGTGTTTCAGCGACTAAGACTAAATCTCGTCTTGAAATGCTGAAAGTCCTCATGCCGCCTGTACAAGACCCACAAATTCAGTCACAGTAATTTATCAATATTCATTGGTAAAGATGATTGTTTAGAAAATAATTAAAAGATTGAAGTCATAACAAAAAAACTGTTATGACTTCAATCTTTTTTATTTAAAACAGCAGATGTAGCCGAATGCCTAAAATTCGCATAGATTAAATAAGAAGAATGGAATTTGTCTCAAAAAATTCTAGGAGCGATACCTTTGGGACCTTTTAACGAACAAGATGAAAATAACCAATTAAGTTTCAGTGAAAGGATAGGGTTATTAGGTGCGGTTTTAGTGGCGATTGGGGATGCCTTAGCCTTAGCATCGGTCGCGGCAGCCATTGATGAAGATCGTCAGAGCAATCAAGAACAAACGCAGCAAATTGAAAATTTACAAAAACAAATCGATGAATTGAAAAATGAAATAAGCAAAGGGCAAGGTTTGCCTGATGCTGAGACGAAGTGAATAAGACACATGGTTATCACGATGCTTGTGGGGCGTTTGGCCATCAAATTTACCTCTTAAAAAAAGCTCTAACAGATAATGCGTATCTGCCAGAGCTTTTCTTGTATTTGTGTATTTAATTGTCGCATCAAACCAGCGCCTTCAGCATTTCAGTTATTCATCTTCGTCTGCTTCGAACATGTAGGTTCTGTGGTGGAATTTCATGCTGAAGATGAGGCCGATTGCGAGCATGTTACTCATGAGTGAGCTTCCCCCGTAACTGATGAATGGTAATGGGATTCCTGTAATGGGCATGACTTGGATGGTCATACCAATATTTTCAAATACGTGGAACGTAATCATTGCAATAATTCCTGTACATACATATGTACTAAAAGGGTCTTTTAATTCTAGCGCAATTTTAGTCATATGATAAATTAAGAAGAAAAATAGACCTATAACCACACATGCCCCGATAAAACCGTATTCCTCTCCGATGACACTAAAGATAAAATCCGTGTGGTTTTCAGGGACGTAAACTTCACGTCCGCCAAATCCTTTACCCGACATCCCACCAGAACCGATTGCTGTTAATGACGAGATTAGGTGCATCCCTTCACCGGAAGGATAAGAGTATGGGTCAAGCCAAGAATAGATTCTTTCAAACTGATACGGGTCAAAGCCGAGCTCGATCATGAAGTCCTGGGCATAGATGGCTGCCCATAATAGTGCAGTACCAGTTGTCACCCCTGTAACAAATACAGGAAGTATGATTTTCCATGAAATACCTGCCACGAGAACCATCGCAGCGGTAATCGCGATAAGTACAATTGAAGTTCCTAAATCGGGTTGCTGAGCAATAAAGCCGAGAGGAACGACGAGTACTAAGAACATTTTTCCTAAAAGGATAAAGTCTGTTTTAATTGTTTTATTTTCAAATTTTTCATGGTGCTTTGATACTAAACGTGCCATACCTAGGATGAAAAATGTTTTAATAAATTCAGCAGGTTGAATTCTTCCGATGGGTTCCGGAAAATGCAGCCATCTTTTTACGTTGGCGTGTGTCTGTCCGATTTGACCTACTCCGCTTGGGGCAAAATAAAGAAACACGAGTAGAAAAACTCCGAATCCATATAAATACCAAGCAACTTTTTTATATTGTTCTGGCTCAAAATACATGGCCCCTGCAATAATAAAAATACTAATCCCATACCATATGAGTTGTCTTGGAACATAATTTGCATTTGCAGACCCAATCGCAAATAAGCTAACAATACAAAATAGCAGTAATATAAAGGCGAGCGTCCAGTCGAAACGCTCAATTGGCTTGTTTGATAATTTCATTATATATTAATCACCTTTTTTACACTTTATTGGCTGTAAACTTTTACGAATTACTATAAAATTCATAGTAACGGTAATTTAGATTACTTTTATTGTCTAGCTTCAGCCGCCAGCCGCCGACAGGACGTCGGTCATGCAGTCGTTGCCAATCGAACAGCGAAGGGTTCGATTTGCCGTATTTCTGTGTACTCTTCAGAAATTAAGGCACAAATCAGGAAGTGGCGGTTTCAGCATTTCTTTATAATTATACAGTAAATGAGACGACTGTGCCTGCATAGAAGTTGCTAAATGGTTATAAGTAATTAATTTCAAGACAAACGTTCATGTAAGTGGCCTTGTCATGGTAAACTGTAAATATCAATTAAAAAAGAACGGTGAGTGATGTAATATGAAAAAAAGATTAGGGTTAATTTACGGCGGTAAATCAGCGGAACATGAGGTGTCTTTATCAACTGCCCGCGCTGTGATGCAGGCGGTAGATTTTGATAAATACGAAGTAATCCCAGTTTATATTACGTATGACGGCGAATGGAGAAAAGGTCAGTCTTTGGCGAAGCCGGTTGAGACTATTGAGGAGTTAAGATTAAAAGGGAATGGTGAATCGCAAAAAGATAGTATTCATCAATTTATTAACGGAGCGGGTTTACCGGATATCGTATTTCCTTTATTACACGGAACGAACGGTGAGGATGGAACGGTCCAAGGGTTATTTGAAGTGTTGAACATTCCATACGTTGGAAATGGCGTGCTTGCCTCGTCAGCAGGTATGGATAAAATTACGATGAAGCAATTATTTGCCCAAGTCGGATTAAAACAAGTGCCATACGTGTATTTTAATCGCAGCAATTGGAAGGAAAGTCGTGATGCATTCATCGCAGAAGTTGAAGAAGCGTTACAATGGCCTGTTTTTGTCAAGCCGGCTAATTTAGGTTCGAGTGTGGGAATTAGCAAGGCAGCAGACCGTGAAGAGTTCATTGAAGCGGTAGACCTTGCGCTGAAATTTGACCGTAGAGTGATTGTTGAAGAAGGGGTCGACGCAAGAGAAGTTGAGGTTAGTGTAAAAGGGAATGATGATCCTGTTTGTTCAGTTTCTGGGGAAATTAAACCTGTTACAGATTTCTATGACTATGATGCAAAATATAAAGATGGCAATACAGAATTAATTATTCCAGCAGCTGTTACAAAATCCGTGCAAGAAGAGATGGAAGATATGGCAATTCGTGCGTTTAAAGTATTGGATTGTGCAGGGTTAGTGCGCGCAGACTTTTTTGTCACGGCTGATGATGAAGTGCTCATTAACGAAGTCAATACAATGCCTGGATTTACGCCGACAAGTATGTTCCCGCTTCTTTGGAAAAACTCAGGCGTAGCATATTCGACGTTAATCGATGAGTTAATTGAACTAGCATTAGAACGGCATGCAGAAAAAGCAAAAATACAATACACAATGGATTGAGGTTGTGAACAGTGAAGGAAAGGTTAAAAACGGTTGCCGATTGGTTACAAGTTGATGGGCAACATGTCGGAGAAGTCATAATACATGGCGTGTCCATTGATTCGCGCACGGTGAAGGAAGGAGATTTATTTATTCCTTTTCGCGGTGAGCAAGTAAATGGACATCGTTATGTTCAAAATGCGATTGAACAAGGAGCAGCGGCTTCTTTATGGTTGAAAGATGAGCCAAATCCACCTGAAAATATTCCGCTCCTATTTGTTGAGGATGCGGAACTTGCACTTCAAGAGATGGCAAGGGCTTATCGGAGCGAATTAAATTGTAAAGTCATTGGAATTACTGGTTCTAACGGTAAGACGTCGACAAAAGATTTAGTCGCAAGTGTATTGTCACCTTACGCGAACGTAAAGAAAACAGAAGGCAATTTTAATAATGAACTTGGACTTCCATTAACGATTTTATCTTTAGAAAAAGATACTGATTTTGCTGTGTTGGAAATGGGTATGAGCGGTTTCGGTGAAATTTCATTTTTATCGACACTTGCGAAACCAGATTATGTTGTGATTACGAATATCGGGGAAGCGCATATGCAAGATCTCGGTTCTCGAGAAGGCATTGCGAAAGCGAAATTTGAAATCATTGACGGGCTTTCTGAAGTTGGCAAATTATTATTCGATGGGGATGAACCATTGTTACAGCCGCTCGTTAAGCAGGCAACAGAAATGACAGCTTATTCGTTCGGTTATGGGGAAAGTAATGATTTGGCACTTCAATCTGTCCAATCGACAGACGCCGGTAGTGAGTTTACAGTAAAAGGTCTTCTAAACGGGACATTCACGATCCCTGTATTTGGTGCGCACCAAGTGAAAAATACACTTGCAGCGATTCTGATTGCAAAAGAAGTCGGGGTATCGGTTGAGCGAATTCAACAAGCACTCAAATCCGCTAGCTTAACAGCGATGCGCATGCAACCAGTTATCGGCAAGAACGATGCGCTTTTTATTAATGATGCGTACAATGCTGCGCCGACTTCCATGCAAGCAGCACTATCCTTCCTGAAAGAAACAGGGTTAAGGAAAGAGAAGTGGGTTGTATTAGGAGATATGCTTGAATTAGGGGAAAATGAAAAAGCTTATCATGAAGCGTTAAGTGAAGATTTATTACAAATGGATCTTGCCGGGATCTTGCTATATGGCCCACGTATGAAGTGGCTTTACGATGTGTTGGAAAAAAAGATAAACAATCAAAAACTCTTGTGGTCTGAAAGTGAATACGGTCCAATCGAACAGGAACTTAAAAAAAATACAGGTTCTGGGGCCGTAGTGTTATTAAAAGGGTCTAGAGGCATGGCGTTAGAGCATGTGCTTAATGCTTTTCTAGAAAAGGATTTTCATTGAAGACAGGTGTTTTGTTTATTCACGGTTTTACGGGCGGGACATATGAGGTGCAGCCGCTCGTTACATATATAAAAAAGCATACGGATTGGTGCATTGAAGTACCAACTTTACCAGGCCATGGGGTGACACTTGATTTAGGGAATGTGTCCGCCCAAAATTGGCTAATGGAAGCGGAACTCGCGATGCGTAAATTAAGGAAAAGGGTAGACCGTGTCATTGTTGTTGGTTTTTCGATGGGTGGGTTAATTTCCATGTATCTGTCATTACGCTATCCGGTTGATAAACTCATCCTTTTAAGTGCGGCTGCAAAGTATATTAGCCCTCGGATTCTTCTGGATGACGTTCGCATTATGTTAACAGAATCGATTACGAAGAATTACACACCCAATACGTTTTACCATTTGTATAACTATAAATTAACAAACACGCCACTTAGAGCTACGTTTGAGTTTTTAAGGATTGTCAAAACAGTAAAGCCTTATTATGAGCAGATTACATGTCCAGTATGTATCGTTCAAGGTGAAAGAGATGGTATTGTGCCTTATATTGCAGCGGAACATTTATATAAGGAACTTGGTTCAAGTAGAAAGTTATTAATCAAATCCCCAACAGGTAAACATCATATTTGCTATAGTGAGGATAATAAACAATGGTTTTCGGAAGTGCTTCAATTTATGAAAATCGGCATCTAACCTTGATTCACCGAGGTTAGATGTTTTTTTGTTTAGATAAGTTCGTTTCAAGCACGCCCGCGGAAAGCGGCATCTCGGAATGGAAATCAGCGTTTTTCGGAAATTACTACTACTTCAAAGCACACCCATTAATACTCGGTAAAAAACCGATTAGATAAAATTAATCTAAATACAAATAATAAATGAAAAAACGTGAATACTATGGGTGTCTTAGGAAGTTCAAGAATCCATTGGTCATTCTTATAATTGTCTGAATTTGGCGTTGTTATGCAATTTTATTGCAGGTGAAGATTTCGCGTGGTACACTCTAAGGAGCATTGGATACATTTCACGGAACTCTTCATTTAAGGGAAGAGTACTTTTTTTTGAATTAACCGGTTTGTTCATCGATGATTAACCATTGTTCGTTGGTCGAACCGCTCGGCAAGGACCGGGCTTTCCCTTTCAATTATACACTCTAAGTGGACTTCTTAAAAAGTTTATCTTACAGAGGATGTAAATATCGGAAACGTTCCCTTTATATATAGACTGGCTCGAGTTTGCCGCGCTTTCATTTGCAAATGTAACCAATTGTCAAATGAAGAAAAAGGAGATTGAAAAAGTTTTGACTAAATTTTCAGAGCTAAATATTAGCGAATCAACACAACGCTCTTTAGCCCGCATGGGGTTTGAAGAGGCAACACCTATCCAAGAAGGTACAATTAAGTTTGGATTAGAAGGACGAGACATTATCGGTCAAGCACAAACAGGGACGGGAAAGACGACAGCATTTGGTGTTCCAATTATCGAGAACATTGATACAAGTAACCGTTCAATTCAAGCACTTGTGATTGCACCAACACGTGAGTTAGCAATTCAAGTTTCAGAAGAACTATACCGAATCGGGAACGATAAACGTGCGAAAGTTTTATCTGTTTACGGTGGGCAAGACATCAGTCGACAAATTCGTGCACTGCGCAACAACCCACAAATTATTGTCGGGACGCCAGGCCGTTTACTAGACCATATTAAACGTAAAACAATTAAGTTAGACAATGTTCAAACATTGGTATTAGATGAAGCAGATGAAATGCTAAATATGGGCTTCATCGAAGACATTAATGCGATTATGGCAGCCGTTCCGGCAACACGCCAAACGTTATTGTTCTCTGCAACAATGCCTGCACCTATTCGTAAAATTGCAGAAACGTTTATGAAAGATCCGGAAATCGTTAAAATTAAATCAAAAGCAATGACAGTTGAAAATATTGAACAGTTCTTTGTAAAAGCACAAGAACGTGAAAAGTTTGATATTCTGTCACGCGTATTAAACGTTCATCAGCCTGAATTGGCAATTGTTTTTGGACGTACAAAACGCCGTGTCGATGAACTTTCACATGCACTTACAATTCGTGGTTATCTTGCGGAAGGTATCCATGGTGATTTAACACAAGCGAAAAGAATGTCAGTTCTTCGTCAGTTTAAAGAAGGAAAAATTGATATTTTAGTTGCAACAGACGTTGCGGCACGTGGGTTAGATATTTCAGGTGTGACACATGTTTATAACTTTGACATTCCACAAGATCCTGAAAGTTATGTGCACCGTATCGGTCGTACGGGACGTGCGGGGAAAAATGGTGTAGCTGTTACATTCGTAACACCACGTGAAATGGGTTATTTACGTATCGTTGAAGAAACAACGAAAAAGCGTATGACGCCGTTAATTCCACCGACTTCAGACGAGGCACTATTGGGTCAACAGCGTTTAGCGGTTGAGCAATTAACTGAAATCATTCAGAAAAACGAACTTCATGATTATAAGCAACTTGCATCAAACTTGTTGGAAAATCATGACGCATTAGAAGTTGTAGCGGCTGCGCTGAAAAACATGACGCGCGAGCCAGATGATACACCTGTTAAAATTACAGAAGAACGTCCACTCCCATCAAGAAATAGCCGACGTGGTGACCGCGGAGGTTATAAAGGGAATCGTGGCGGCGGCGGTCGTCGTCCATCTCGTGGTGGCAGCAGTCGTAGTCGTGACGGACGTGGCGGCAGTGGTGGTGGCGGATCACGTCGCGGTCGCGAAGGTGGAAATCGCGGCAGAGGTCGTTCAAGACGTCCATCTGAATCATAAACAATATTCCCAAAACCGAAATTGCTCTCGCGGCAATTTCGGTTTTTTGTTATTTATATAATCTCCCATTGAAGGTGGATTATCGTGAAAAAATTTAAAACATGAAACATTTAGTCTGACTTTTCGTATAGAATAGAAGAAATGGATGAAAAGGAGTGCTTATTTTGAGGGGACAGCCGAGCAATCGTATTTCGGAAAAAGGTTTGCGTGTCTGGAGATTATACGGCATCATACAGACTTTCTTTGTTTTATTAGTGGCAATCGGCGTAGGCGTTTTAACATACATATTTGAATGGCAGTGGTACATTTACGTGATTGCGGCGATTATTGTTATTGCTTATGCTTATTTCTTTGTTTATTTATTCCCCAAAATTAAATGGTTACGTTGGCGGTATGAAGTGCGGGAATCTGAAATCGAATTACAACATGGGTTGTTTATTGTGAAAAGAACGCTCATTCCGATGGTTCGTGTTCAGCATGTTGATACATCGCAGGGGCCAATATTAAGGAAATATAATTTGGCGGGCATTACGATTTCGACGGCGGCAACCAATCATGAAATTCCAGCACTC
This sequence comes from Sporosarcina ureilytica, assembly GCF_001753205.1. Lineage (GTDB taxonomy): Bacteria > Bacillota > Bacilli > Bacillales_A > Planococcaceae > Sporosarcina > Sporosarcina ureilytica. Next base: position 585,369 of record NZ_CP017560.1, read on the forward strand.
GTTGTTGAAGAGGCGGATGATCTAAGAAGCCGGATTTCAACGCTTGCAAGGGTGGCTGATGATGATGTCTAAGACTCGTTACCAGTTACATTGGATTACAGCGGTCATGTCTGTTTTGAAAACGTTGAAAGAGATGATTGTTCCAATCCTTATCCTTGTTTTTGCAAATGGCGTGAATGACACTGGAAAATGGTATCTCGATTATTTAACATTTCTCATTTTCGGCTTTTTGATTATCGTGTTTTTCGTTACCGGCATTATTAAATGGAAGCGTTACGTCTACTGGTTTGAAGAGGATGAGTTGCGGATTGAGTATGGATTATTTGTGAAAAAGAAACGGTATATTCCTTTTGATCGGATTCAAAGTCTCGATTATACAGAAGGGATTTTGCATCGCCCGTTTAATTTAGTGAAAGTGAGTGTGGAAACGGCCGGTGGTTCCGCTTCGTTAAAAGCGGAGGCGGAATTAACAGCGATTACGAAAGAAGCTGCAACTGTTATTGAAATGGAAATTGCCGAAGCGAAGAAAAGGAAAATCCAAGGTGCAAATCTAGACGAAGAATTCATTGAAGAGGTTGAAGTTGAGCGTGAATCATTGGTAAGGAAGATTTTCGCGTTGTCCGGGAAAGATCTACTCGTTTTGGCCACGACTTCTGGCGGTGTAGGGTTAATTATCTCAGGTGTGATTATTTTTCTATTTCAATTTGCGGATATACTTCCGATTGAGTGGGCGTATAGGGAAGTTTCGGTATTTATTAAGTCAGGGCTATTACTAGTTGCAATTGCTGTGTTTTTGATTCTACTCGTCATTTGGGGAATTTCTGTAGCGATGACCTTTTTTGCGTATTACGGATTTACCGTTCAAATTGACGATGAAGATATTGTGATTACACGTGGGTTGTTAGAGAAAAAGAGAGTGACGGTGCCGTTAAACCGTGTGCAAAGTGTACGTATTGTAGAAAATCCGTTCCGAAAACTATTCGGTTATGCGAATGTTGTCATTGATAATGCTGGTGGCGGCGTTGTTGGAGAAGGGGCTAAAATTAATTTATTTCCAATTGTGAAGAAGGAGGCAATCAATACACCGCTTGGGGAATTGTTTCCCGAACTTGTATTAGAAAAGCCTACAAATAAGTTGCCTGCACGAAGTAAACGATTTTATTACAGGATTGAGTTTGTCTGGATGGTTCCGGCAGTGGCTGCGTTGTCTTATTTCTTCTTTCCGTTTGGATTATTTTCATTCTTGATTGTGCCAATTGTGATTTCGTGGGGATTATGGCACCATCGTTCGGCGGCTTATGAAATATCAGGGAATCAGTTAACAATGCGTTTTAGAGCGTTTAGCCTACAAACCGTGTATATGATGAAAAATCGGATTCAATCGATGGAAATGAAACAAAATTACTTTCATCGAAAAAGAAAAGTCGCAACCGTTTCCGCAGCAATAAAATCGGGGATGGGTGCGTTTTATGCACAGGTGAAACATATGGAAGAAGAGGAAGCAGAACGTATTCTCGCATGGTATGAACCTGTACGAGAAGCGGTAGTTGTGGAGGACCTAGACATTGAGCAATAGTAAAGGCGAAGGAATCGATCATCGTCATTCCTTCGCCTGTTTTTCTTCTGAATCATTGCCGATTTGGCTTTCGCCAACTGACAATGCGTTTTGGATTAAAGTAACTAAGGCCGATAATAAATCCAACAATTAAACCAGTAATATGGGCAGTAACATTCACATTTGATTGAAGAAATGTCATGACAACACTAATTGCGATAATTGGTAAAATGACTTGGCGTAATTGGGGCAATGCATGTTTTGTATAATAAACGAGCGCGCCATATGCGCCAAATAAACCGAAAATGGCACCACTTGCCCCAACATGATTATAATCATACGCGTGAATAAAAAACGTTGCGACGTTGGCAAATAATCCTGATAAGAAGTAAAGGGTAATCAAGCGCATTTTACCGATGATTTTTTCAAGTTCGGGACCGAATACGAATAAGCAGAACATATTAAATAAAATATGCATAAAACCGGCATGTAAAAACATCGGTGTAAAAAATCGCCACCATTCGCCACTTGCGATCGCGGCATTCATGCCCATTCCGCCGTAATAAATGAGTCCCCCAATACCGGGAAGTAAAGTTACTAGGAAAATACCAATGTTTAGCGCAAGTAAGATGGATATCACTGGATAAAATCGAATATATTCGGAAAAGCTTTCTCTACGGGTAAACATTTTTTCACCTCAATCTGTTATTCCATTATACATATTTTTATTACATAAAGGAAAGGAGTCGATTTAGTGATTACAGGAATCGGATTGGACGTTGTTGAACTTGATCGTATCGCAAGTTTAGATGCGAAATCACCCAAGTTTCGAACCCGAATTTTAACGGAAAAGGAGCTGGAAATTTACGAGTCTTACCGCGGTCATCGCCGAATAGAATTTCTGGCAGGACGTTTTGCCGGAAAAGAGGCGTTTGCAAAAGCGCGAGGTACCGGAATCGGTGCAGAATGTAATTTTGTTGATATTGAAATAATCCCTAATCGAGCTGGGAAACCAGAACTATCTTTCAAAGGTACTGTCGTGAATGGTTTTATTTCAATTACACATACAAAAAATATTGCGGCTGCTCAAGTAATCTTGCAAGCATAAATGATAAACCTTCCTCATAAGATGCATTATCCGATTGAAATGAGAAAGGATGAACAATTTGCGTAGCCGAATATTAGCTCTAATGTTAGTTGTAGTTGCAGTTGTCCTCGCAGCGTGTGGAACACCATCAAAAGAAGATGTCACGAAGAAACTTAGTGGCAAATGGAATGACACAAAGGGGTATGAGCTTCAAGCAACGATGGAAATTAAGACCGGTGCCGAACCGAGGGTGTATGACGTTGAAGTTTGGCACACGAAACCTGATTTTTATCGGGTCAATGTAACACAAGACGGTAGTGGAGATTCTCAAATGATTGTGCGAAATGAAGATGGTGTTTTCGTCGTCGCACCTTCACTTGGCAAGACCTACAAGTTTCAAAGCGACTGGCCTGAACAAAATAGTCAAGCCTACTTAATCGGTGCATTGTCTGAAGATATTATCGCGGATGCGAATGCCACGATGACTGAGAAAGACAAGACGTATGTTTTTGAGACGGTCACAAGAAACAATCATAAGAAAGTGTTGCCAACACAAGAAATTCATATCGATAAGAAAACGTTGTTGCCAAAACATGTTTCAATCTTGGATGAAAACAAAGAGGAACAAATTAAGATTACGTTTAAAAAGATTACACTCGGCACTGACAGAAAAACAGAAGATTATGCTGTAGACACAGACGTCGATGAGGAAAAGCCTAAGGAAGACCCTAAAGCAGATGCTGAAGCTGAAGGTGCAGAATCCGAAGATGGTGAAGCGAATACAGAAGACGCGAGCACGGAGGAAGATGGTGCCGATGAACAAACGAGCTTGAATACGTACTATCCAACTGTTGAATGGGAAGGCGTTACATTAATTGATGAGGAAGCAGTCAAAACCGAAAGTGGAACGCGCATTTTTATGACATTTGGAGATGCGAAAAAGTATACGATTGTTCAAGAGCGTGCAATGCCATCTGATAATTCACTGCCCGTTTCTATGGATGGTGACCCGGTTGACTTAGGATTTACGGTCGCAGCCATTACGGACAAATCTATACGATGGGAAAGTGACGGCATTTCATTTTTCATTGCATCTGATATGTTGACGAGAGATGAAATGATTGAAGTTGCGTTGTCTATGTCCGCTGGTGAAATGAAGTAACTTATACCAATGTTCATTCCGGGTAATGCACAGGGCATGTTTTTGAAAGTAGGACGTAAAGTAAAGATATAGTTGACGAGATTAGGTCAATAATCAGATAATAGAATGTACTACACCATAAAACGAGGGATTTGACGTGGCGAGTACACACTATTATCGACCGACGAAGGCAATCATCGATGTCGGTGCAATTAAAGAAAATATAAAGGCTTTAAGAAATTATTTGAGAAAAGAAACTGCGATCATTGCAGTTGTAAAAGCGGATGGATATGGTCATGGCATTGTGGAAACTGCTCGAGCGGCGCTTCAGTCTGGGGCGGCAATGGTTTCGGTTGCTACTCCAGATGAGGCGGTTTTCCTAAGAGAAAATGGCATCACTAGCGAGATTCTTGTTATGGCTCCGTCTCCTGTTTCATTTGCTAAGAAAGCAGCTGAATTAGGGATATCTGTCACAGTTACAGATGAAGCTTGGTTGAGAGAAGTACAGCAGGAGCAAAAAAGATTTAATAATAAACTTAAAATTCATGTCAAAATTGACTGTGGAATGGGTAGGATAGGAATAAGGGATGAACAAGAACTTCGAACAATCATGCAGTTAATGGAGAAAATGACTCATTGTGAACTGGATGGGGTATTTACGCATTTTCCTTGTGCGGACGATGGATGCAGCATAACCACAAAGGAACAAAGTGAGCTATTTGTAAGATTCGTGAATTTGTTTCCTAAAAAACCACGTATTGTCCATGCTTCGAATAGTGCAGCTACTTTGCTGTATCCAGAGTACGGGTTTGACGCGGTTCGTTTTGGGATCAGTATGTATGGCATTGCCCCGTCCGACTATGTACAAGAGAAATTACCTTTTCAACTAAAAAAATCTTTGTCAATCGAAAGTGAATTGTCGTTTGTAAAAAAGTTAGCAAAAGATTATCACATTGGTTACGGTGCGACTTATAAAACTTCGTCGGAGGAATGGATTGGGACAATACCGATGGGGTATGCGGATGGGTTGAAACGTGGACTACGTGGCCAAGAGGTTCTTATTGACGGCAAGAGAATGCCGATTGTCGGAACGATTTGTATGGACCAATGTATGGTAAAACTGCCAGAGAGAATGCCTGTCGGTGAAAAAGTTGTATTCATTGGGAAACAAGGCGATGAAGAAATCACGATCGAAGAATGGGCTGAACGTATCGGCACAATACCTTATGAAATTGCAGTGTCATTTACAAGTCGGGTTCCAAGGGTTTATCAGGAAGAGGATTAGAAATGTGGGCACTTTCGACAATGAATCACTCGTTATGTAGTTAATTGTCAAACAAACTCTAAATATGCCTTCTCAACTCTATCAATTAATGCTATGATTGAGGGGAAGATAGTAGAGTGAACGGGTTTGTTGGAGGTGCTGACGTTGCGTGAAAAGAAAAGCATGAGAGAGGTTATTGTTAAAATTCCGAAACGAATGTTGAATGAAAATGAACATACGGTCGTCCACCACGGGCAGGAGCGAGGGGATTTTGTATATATTTCGACAAAACGCTATGAGACCAATCATGAACCTGAGGCAATTCGAGAGGCCATGATGAAAGGGTATGTTGAAATGTCGCAAATTAACTTGAAAATTGCCACTGAATGTTTACATGTGGAATTTGAAGCTCAGCACACAGTGGAACGTCTCGTTAGCGGAGGATGAAAATTTGGCAATAAAACGAGGAGACGTCTTTTTTGCAGATCTGTCACCGGTCGTTGGTTCTGAGCAAGGGGGTACAAGACCGGTCCTTGTCATACAAAATGACATTGGGAACCGGTTTAGTCCAACTGTAATTATCGCAGCAATTACTGCGCAGATTCAGAAAGCAAAGTTGCCGACACATGTAGAAATCGATGCGGAAAAGTACCAATTCGAGCGGGATTCTGTAATCCTGCTCGAGCAAGTCCGCACGATTGACAAGTCGAGGTTAACTGATAAAATCACGCATCTTGATGAAATGTTGATGGAAAAAGTCGACGAAGCATTAGAAGTAAGTTTTGGGCTCGTAAAATTTTGATATACATAAAAAGAAACATCACGGATTTTCATCTGTGGTGTTTTTTCAATTGTTTGAATAAAACGCGTGTAATCCTTAATAAAATTCGATACAATAAAAATATAAAAACATTAATTGAATTGGGGATAGGGAGGTCAATTAAAACGATTATGAATAAGAAACTAGCAGTCAATATAAACAATCATATGGATGAAATTTTACAAAAATGGCAGCAGAGAATGAAAGCGGTTAAGGGAGAACGTTTCTTTCAATATATGCCTATTGAAGTAGTGGATAAAACGAGTAGAGAATTTGCGGAACTGATGACGTCTAATTTGTCGACTACTGAAGAGGCGAACCATGAGAAGTTATCTGATTTTGCTGAAAAAGTTGTTCGTTTTGGTTGGTCTATGAAGTTTGTCAATAAATCGATTGAAAACTTCTCAGATGTAACATTTGAAATCTTAGAGGAGGAGGGGATTATTAATGACACCAATTTGAGAAGGTATATGAAAATCTTTTCCTATTGGATCGATCCTTTACGAGATAGTATCATTGATGCGTATTCTGTCGAGTGGGAGCGTACGGTAAGTTTGCAAAAAATTGCTTTACAAGAATTGTCAGCTCCCCTGATTCCAGTTTTCGATAAAATATCAGTCATGCCACTTGTTGGAACAATTGACACAGATCGTGCAAAGTTAATTATGGAAAACTTATTAGAAGGTGTCGTTAAGCAGCGTGCCGATGTTGTGCTACTAGATATTACGGGTGTACCAGTAGTCGATACGATGGTGGCCCACCATATTATTCAAGCGGCGGATGCTGTTCGGCTAGTTGGAGCAAAATGTATGTTGGTTGGGATCCGTCCCGAAATTGCTCAAACGATTGTTACGTTAGGAATCGAGTTGAATGACTTTACAACAACGAGTACGTTGCGAAGAGGGATGCAAGAAGCGCTCAAATTGACAAAACGCAAAATTGTGGAGGTAGAATCCGAATGAATATGCGTATCCCGATTTTAAAACTAAATAAAACATTAATTGTTTCTATCCAGTGGGAGCTCGATGATCAGACGGCGATACAATTTCAAGAAGATTTACTGAAAAAGATACATGATACGAATGCAAGAGGTGTCGTTATCGATTTAACGCCGATCGACTTTATCGATTCATTCATTGCGAAAGTGCTAGGCGACGTGATTCAAATGTCTGGACTGATGGGCGCAAAGGTGGTCATTACGGGTATTCAACCTGGGGTTGCCATTACCTTAATAGAGCTCGGTATCCGTTTGCAAAACGTGATGACAGCGCTAGATCTTGAGAATGGGCTGGACAAGCTTCATAAAGAATTGGAGGAGTAGTTATGGAGTACCGGTCGTCTTCTGTTGATATTTATACGGAATGGGACATTGTTGCTGCTCGTCAACTTGGTCGCAATGAAGCGAAAAAGCTGGGGTTCGGGACTGTCGACCAAGCACGTATTACGACAGCGATTAGTGAGTTGGCCCGAAATATTTATTTGTATGCCGGGAAAGGAAAAATAGAAATTACATGTATTCATAAAGATGATGCAACTGGCATCTCAATCATCGCCTCTGATGAAGGACCAGGCTTTCCGGATGTCAGAAAAGTGATGGATGATGGCTTTACCACGTCCGGTGGGCTAGGTGCTGGCATGCCTGGCGTACGGAGATTAATGGATGATTTTAATATCGTGACGAAGCGAGGAGTTGGAACAACAATCACTGCGATTAAGTGGATCAGATAGATGGGGTGACAGAGAATGCCACAAGAAATAGAAAAACATTATAAAGAAATTTTGAAGCAGTATATTCAAGATCAAAATGAAAAAGATCTTTATTCCGGCCAAAAATTTAGTCGACAATTTATCGAGAAGGAAATATCACCTGAGGAAGTCATCGGCATTCATAAAGCATCACTAAAAGAATTGTTTCCGGAAGCTTCAGAAAAGCTATGGCATTCTTTTGACTTTCTAATTGAAATGATGATTCATTACGGTCTCGCATTGCAAGAACATCAAAGTTTAATTCGAAAGCAAGAAGAAATGGAAATGGAAATGAAAATCGCCGCACAAGTTCAAAATACATTGCTGAAAACGAAGGTACCTAACTTTCCGTGTCTAGATATTGGTTTTTTAACAATCCCTGCCAAGCAAATGAGCGGTGATTATATCTATTTTTTAAATGAAGATCCTAATACCGCCAGTGTAGCAGTAGCGGATGTAATTGGAAAAGGGATTCCTGCAGCGCTATGTATGTCGATGATTAAGTTTGGCATGGATAGTATGCATTATGAAAGTGCAAGCCCAGGAATTGTTTTGGAGATTGTGAACAGAATCGTAGAAGATAGTATCGATGATTCTATGTTTATTTCAATGTTTTATGGGAAGTACAATGCGGACGAATCGGTTTTTTCATATGCATCTGCGGGGCATGAGCCTGCCTTGTTATATCAGGCGGCTGAAGGTGGATTTGTTGAATTGGATGCAGAGGGCTTATTGCTCGGTATCAACCGAAGCGTCCATTATGAAGAGCGTTCTGTTCAACTTGAAAAGGGCGATTTCGTTGCAATTATGACAGATGGTGTAACAGAAACGAGAACGAATGCAGGATTTATCGATGAAAGATTAATTCGTTCTCTTTTGGAAAGTGTGAAAGATAAGCCGGCACAGGAAATGGCTGATACGGTTTATCAACATCTCGGTGAATTGCAAAACTTTCAACTACATGATGATTTTACGATTGTGATTTTTAAGAAGGAAGATAAATAGGTTTAAACTAATTTTATAAGGGTATTGATTTATTCATGTGATTTTACGAAGTTAGCGAAGTGTATTTGCTAAGTGAACGTTTTATCATTTTTATTTTGATGTCCTAAAGTTTAAATTTCAAGAAGAATTTACAGTTCAAGCAATTTCATCCATCATATAAAACTTAGATAATAGAAAGGTTCGTGGTGTGGAGATGAATTTACAAGTAGAATTGTCCAAAGAAGATCTTGTTCATTATTTTAAGGTAATTGGAGAAGTAGACGCATTTACAGCGCCTGTTTTAAAAGAAAGGCTAGTTTCTGTACAAGATATCCCTGGTTTACAGGCGGAAATTGATTTATCAGAAGTAGATTATATAGATAGTACAGGTCTTGGGATTTTCATTGGTTTTTATAAAGCCTTAAAAGGAAAAGAAGGCTATGTGAAAATGACAGGCGTGAATGCACGTCTCAAACGTCTTTTTGAAATAACGGGTATTGATAAGATTATCGATATTGAGGTGGAAGAAGGTGGAAGTCGCGATGCAACCGTATGATTATATTGAAATGAAAGTTCCTGCAAAAGCACAATATGTCGGAGTTACTAGATTGGCAATTTCTGGCCTCGCTAGCCGAGTAGGGTTTACATTTGATGAAATTGAGGACTTGAAAATTGCATCCAGTGAAGCGGTTACAAATGCCGTCGAACACGCTTATAAAGGTGAAGAGGGAGAAGTGGTTGTCGGATGTGCCCTCTTTGAAGATAAAATTGAAATAATGATTGCGGATAATGGCAGCAGTTTTGATTTTGAAGAAACGAAAAAAAATGTCGGACCCTATAACGACGAAGAAGAAGTACAGTTCCTTAGGGAGGGTGGTCTAGGGCTATACCTCATGGAGTCGCTCATGGATGAAGTGAAAGTCCACCATGAGGAGGGGGTAACCATTCTCATGACGAAATATCTAGGTGGAGAGCAGGTGGATAAGGATGTCAGAACAGTCACCTACTAAATCCAGTACGAAGGATGAAGTACTTCTCTGGATTAAGCGATATCAAGAGACGCAAGATGAAGAGGCACAAACGAATTTGGTGTTAAATTATGAGCGTCTTGTCCAATCACTTGCACGAAAATATTCTAAAGGAAAACCTTATCACGAAGATTTAGTGCAAGTGGGCATGCTTGGTCTACTAGGCGCCATTAGAAGATATGATGCTTCGTATGGGCGGAGTTTTGAGGCATTTGCTGTTCCAACCATTATCGGAGAAATTAAACGCTTTATGAGAGATAAAACGTGGGCGATTCACGTTCCTAGAAGAATTAAAGAGCTAGGCCCTAAAATAAAAGCTACAGTAGAAACGTTAACAGTAGACTTACAACGTTCCCCACTGATTCATGAAATTGCAGAGTATCTTGATGTTGATGAAGAAGCCGTATTAGAAGCGATGGAGATAGGGAGGAGTTATCAGGCGCTTTCCATGGACCATGCGTTGGATGCGGACTCTGAAGGCGGTACTGTCACACTATTTGATTTAGTAGGGACACCGGATGATGGGTATGAAACAACAGATCAACGCTTGCTTGTTGCAGATGCCCTTGTCGTTCTCACGGATCGAGAACGACAAATCATTCAATATACGTACATGGATCAAATGAGTCAAAAGGAGGCTGGTGAACTTCTAGGCATTTCCCAAATGCATGTCTCTAGACTTCAACGTAAGGCGATTCGGAAATTACAAGAAAAAATTTCAGAGACTCCTGGTGGTGTATCTGGTTGATAGAAATACAAACGGATTATGTAGAAGCTTGCGTTTATCATAGACCGAAATATGGTAACGAGGAATCGGGTGATGCTTATTTTATTCATACGGAAGAGGATTATTTGATTTTTGCAATCGCAGATGGTTTAGGGAGCGGACCTTTCGCGCGCCAATCGGCAGAAATCATCCCGGATGTGTTAGCAGAATACCATCACGAGTCACTTGATGAACTATTAAATCGATGTAACGAATATATGATTCAAAAACGTGGGGCAGCTGTTGCCATTGTGAAAGTAGATTTTAAAGATAAAACAATACAATATAGTTGTGTGGGTAATGTTCGATTTTACATATGGCAAAATGATGAGAAAATGATTTATCCGCTCCCTGTAATGGGGTATTTATCGGGAAGACCGTTGAAGTTGAATACCCAAATATACTCATATTATCCAGGAGACCGATTTATCCTTCACTCTGATGGCATTGAACTACGAAGTCCTACATCATTATTGAAAAATGCATGTTGTACATTTGAAGTGTATGAAAATGTTGTTGGCAAAACAAACGCTGACGATGATGCAACGTTTATTACAGGAGACCTGCTTCGTTAAATGCGGAGCGGGTTTTTGTGTTAATATAGATTCAACATGGAAAGGTGGTTAGCGCATGGATCATATTTTAAAACTTACTGCGGAACGAGCAGAAGTTCCTGTAAAGCAAACAGAAAAAGTAATCGCGCTTCTTGAAGAAGGTAATACTGTCCCATTTATTGCGAGATATCGTAAGGAAGCTACTGGTTCTCTTGATGAAGTGCAAATTAAAAATGTCGAGGATGCTTATCAATATATAACCGGGCTTGAACAACGAAAAGAAGAAGTTCTCCGTATTATTGAGGAGCAAGGAAAACTTGACGATGCGTTAAAGAAGAAGATTGTTGCGGCAACTGTACTTCAAAGGGTTGAAGACTTATATAGACCTTTTATGCAGAAGAGACGAACGCGGGCAACGATTGCAAAGGAAAAAGGATTAGAGCCGTTGGCGGCAACATTGCTCGAATTTCCATCGACTTCACTCGAGGTGTTAGCCCAGCCGTTTGTGAATGAAGAGAAAGAAGTGCTTACGATTGAAGATGCACTAGCTGGGGCGCGTGATATTATTGCGGAAAATATAGCAGATGATGCGGCAATTCGTGAAACGATTCGAAAATTTGCTTGGTCCGACGGTAAAATCACTTCAACCATTAGGAAAAATGCAGAGGACGACAAAAAGGTCTTCGGAAATTATTACGAATACGAAGAACCGGTTAAAAGAATTGTCCCTCATCGTACGTTAGCGTTAAACCGCGGTGAGAAGGAAAATGTTTTGCGGATTGGGGTAGCGTTTCCTGAAGAGCGGATTATTGGCAATATGGAAAGAACAGTTATTCGTAAAGGACATGTCCCGGCGGCCGGGGAAGTTAAAGAAGCGATAACGGATGCGTTTAAAAGGCTCATTGCACCGTCAATTGAACGAGAAATCCGTTCGGCCCTTACTGAAAAAGCTGAAGAACAAGCAATTCATGTGTTCTCGGAAAACCTGAAGAGCTTACTACTTCAACCGCCATTGAAGGGCAATGTTGTGCTCGGTGTAGATCCTGCATTTCGTTCCGGTTGTAAGTTAGCGGTTGTGGATGAAACTGGTAAACTTCATGAGGTATCGGTGATTTATCCGCATCCACCAAAACCAAATAAAGAAAAGTCCAAGCAAATGGTGTTGGGCCTGCTAAAAAAGTATCCGATTTCCATTATTGCAATCGGGAATGGAACAGCTTCTCGTGAAACGGAGAAGTTTATCGCGGATTGCTTAAAAGAAGCACAGTCAGAAGTTGCTTATGTCATCGTAAATGAGGCGGGAGCGAGTGTCTACTCAGCATCTGAATTAGCAAGACAAGAATTTCCAGAGTTACAAGTCGAAGAAAGAAGTGCGGTTTCAATTGCGCGTCGATTACAAGACCCTCTATCCGAACTCGTGAAAATCGATCCAGGTTCAGTCGGCGTCGGTCAATACCAACATGACGTTGCGAAGCGTAAATTATCCGATTCGCTCACTTTCGTTGTGGAAACAGCGGTCAATAGAGTTGGGGTTAACGTGAACACAGCCTCTTCCTCTCTTTTACAATACGTATCAGGGCTATCGAAAACAGTAGCTGAAAACGTCGTTAAATTGCGTGAGGAAAATGGTCTCTATGCGAAACGAAGCGACTTGAAAAAAGTCCCGAGACTGGGCGCTAAAACGTATGAGCAAGCTATTGGGTTCTTACGTGTACCAAATGCAAAAGATCCATTTGACGCAACAGGCATCCACCCGGAAAGTTATAAAGTTGCAGAGGAAATTTTAAAGAAGATTGACGTTAAAAAAGAATCACTTGGCACAGATGAGGCAGTACAAGCACTTACTCAATTAAATGTAAATGAGTTGGCAAAAGACCTTGAAGTTGGTGCTGTGACCATTAAAGACATAATTGAAACTTTACAAAGGCCGAATCGAGATCCGCGAGATGATTACCCGCAACCTTTATTAAAGGCAGATGTTTTGGATATGAAAGACTTGCATGAAGGGTTAGAAATGCAAGGAACAGTTCGGAACGTCGTTGATTTTGGTGCGTTTGTAGACATTGGGGTTTCAGAAGATGGACTAGTTCATATATCTAAATTGAAAAAAGGTTTTGTAAAGCACCCATTAGATGTAGTGTCTTCTGGCGATATTGTTACCGTATGGGTTGAGGCAGTAGATAAAGAAAAAGGTCGAATCTCATTGACGATGTTGCCGCCAAAGAAAGTTGAGCAATAATTGACTGTTGAAATGCTAGATCAAGACTTACAAAAGCTTGTTGAAACGATATCAAATGAAGTGTTTAAGAAGCCGTTTCTTCATCAAGCGATGCATAATCATCGATTACGCACAACAGGTGGGCGATATATGTTGGGAGATCATTCGATTCAAATTAACCCGCTTGTGCTTCCGTTACATGGGATGGAAGAGTTAATCGGCGTGATTAAACATGAATTATGCCACTATCATCTTCATTTGGAAGGGAAAGGCTATCAACATCGCGATCAAGACTTTAAAGAATTATTGGCCAAGACATCTTCTCCAAGGTATTGTAAACCTCTGGCGCAAAGAAACAAACGAACGACAACCTTTCATATTTATGAATGCAAGTTGTGTAAGCTGCAATACAAAAGAAAAAGACGTATGGACATTGCAAAGTATCGTTGTGGAAAATGTTCCGGGGAAATCATTAAAGTCAAATCGATATCGACATAACGTTGGAATAGATCATATTCCAACGTTTTTTGTGGGAATTAATAGATCTGAGACCGCAAAGGGATGAAGATTTAGGTGAGGCATCTGAAGGGAATGCTACAATTGTAAATCATAAACGAGCTTGTTTTTCTGAAACAATAGTAGAGATTCAATAGTAATTAGAGAAATTAATATGCCTGTATTTACATATATAATAGAAGGAACTTTTCAGTTGTTGAGGTACTAAGAGATTGAATAAAAAGAATTCATTAAAACTGTTGACGAAAACAAGAAACCTGTCTATAATCGTAAGAGTCGGTTCAAGAAACGACATAATTCGCTAAAAAAAGACTTGCAAGAAGTAAGGTCTTCATGTTACACTGATAACATCACGGCCCCTTGGTCAAGCGGTTAAGACACCGCCCTTTCACGGCGGTAACACGGGTTCGAATCCCGTAGGGGTCATAAGTATTTTAAGAAACTTATGAAAGAACGTATAGAATCTTGTCGATTGTCTACAATATGGCAAGTGATGAGTTCAAGAGTGCAGTTCTCTGAAATACTGAATGGATACGGCTGACGCTGTAGTGTGCGTCACGATTTCGAAATAGTGGGGTATAGCCAAGCGGTAAGGCAACGGACTTTGACTCCGTCATTCGTTGGTTCGAATCCAGCTACCCCAGCCAATTCTTATAAAACATCGATTATAAGCGTCACGCGAAAGTGAATCTAATTCAATTTCGTATTCGGTTTAATTGAGCCATTAGCTCAGTTGGTAGAGCATCTGACTTTTAATCAGAGGGTCACAGGTTCGAATCCTGTATGGCTCACCAGTTTTTAAAAAAGATTTACAAAAGCTGTTGACAAGTTCATAGGATAATGTATAATAGAACTTGTTGCTAAAACAACGCGGTAGTGGCGGAACGGCAGACGCGCTAGGTTGAGGGCCTAGTAGGGGTTAACCCTGTGGAGGTTCAAATCCTCTTTACCGCACCATACTACTTTGTTGAACAATTAAGAATCAAATGGATAACGCTTTTTATAAAGCGCCCGTAGCTCAATTGGATAGAGCGTCTGACTACGGATCAGAAGGTTGTGGATTCGAATTCTTCCGGGCGCGCCAATAACAAACAACATAATATTATATAATTACATCATGCGGGTGTAGTTTAATGGCAAAACCTCAGCCTTCCAAGCTGATGATGAGGGTTCGATTCCCTTCACCCGCTCCATTTTATTAAATTAACATATGAACCTTGAAAACTGAACAGCAAAACGTCAAGATATAACAACTATAAGTCAACTTGTTGGTTTATAGAGATGAATCTTCGGATTCAAAGATGGACATCTTAAATGATTCCAGCAAAGAAATCGAGCTAATCGAATTTCTCTATTATGGAGAGTTTGATCCTGGCTCAGGACGAACGCTGGCGGCGTGCCTAATACATGCAAGTCGAGCGAACAGAAGAGGAGCTTGCTCCTCTGACGTTAGCGGCGGATGGGTGAGTAACACGTGGGCAACCTGCCCTGTAGTTGGGGATAACTCCGGGAAACCGGGGCTAATACCGAATAATTAGTTCCTTCGCATGAAGGAACTCTGAAAGACGGCTATGCTGTCACTACGGGATGGGCCCGCGGCGCATTAGCTAGTTGGTGAGGTAACGGCTTACCAAGGCGACGATGCGTAGCCGACCTGAGAGGGTGATCGGCCACACTGGGACTGAGACACGGCCCAGACTCCTACGGGAGGCAGCAGTAGGGAATCTTCCACAATGGACGAAAGTCTGATGGAGCAACGCCGCGTGAGCGAAGAAGGTTTTCGGATCGTAAAGCTCTGTTGTGAGGGAAGAACAAGTACAGGAGTAACTGCCTGTACCTTGACGGTACCTCATTAGAAAGCCACGGCTAACTACGTGCCAGCAGCCGCGGTAATACGTAGGTGGCAAGCGTTGTCCGGAATTATTGGGCGTAAAGCGCGCGCAGGCGGCCTTTTAAGTCTGATGTGAAAGCCCACGGCTTAACCGTGGAAGGTCATTGGAAACTGGAAGGCTTGAGTACAGAAGAGGAAAGCGGAATTCCACGTGTAGCGGTGAAATGCGTAGAGATGTGGAGGAACACCAGTGGCGAAGGCGGCTTTCTGGTCTGTAACTGACGCTGAGGCGCGAAAGCATGGGGAGCAAACAGGATTAGATACCCTGGTAGTCCATGCCGTAAACGATGAGTGCTAAGTGTTAGGGGGTTTCCGCCCCTTAGTGCTGGAGCAAACGCATTAAGCACTCCGCCTGGGGAGTACGGCCGCAAGGCTGAAACTCAAAGGAATTGACGGGGACCCGCACAAGCGGTGGAGCATGTGGTTTAATTCGAAGCTACGCGAAGAACCTTACCAGGTCTTGACATCCCGCTGACCGGTATAGAGATATACCTTTCCCTTCGGGGACAGCGGTGACAGGTGGTGCATGGTTGTCGTCAGCTCGTGTCGTGAGATGTTGGGTTAAGTCCCGTAACGAGCGCAACCCTTGACCTTAGTTGCCAGCATTCAGTTGGGCACTCTAAGGTGACTGCCGGTGACAAACCGGAGGAAGGTGGGGATGACGTCAAATCATCATGCCCCTTATGACCTGGGCTACACACGTGCTACAATGGACGGTACAGAGGGTTGCCAACCCGCGAGGGGGAGCTAATCCCATAAAACCGTTCCCAGTTCGGATTGCAGGCTGCAACTCGCCTGCATGAAGCAGGAATCGCTAGTAATCGTGGATCAGCATGCCACGGTGAATACGTTCCCGGGTCTTGTACACACCGCCCGTCACACCACGAGAGTTTGTAACACCCGAAGTCGGTGGGGTAACCCTTTTGGGAGCCAGCCGCCGAAGGTGGGACAGATGATTGGGGTGAAGTCGTAACAAGGTAGCCGTATCGGAAGGTGCGGCTGGATCACCTCCTTTCTAAGGATATTTAACGGAATGAAGAGAAAGTTCTCTTCAACTTGACGTTTTGCGTTCAGTTTTGAGGGTTCATTCATTTGAACTTTCATTACTTGTTCTTTGAAAACTGGATAAAACGACATTGAAATAAACACAAATGTAGTAATGTATGAATCAATTGTTGTATATCGCTATACAGCATTGGTTTTAAGGTTAAGTTAGAAAGGGCGCACGGCGGATGCCTTGGCACTAGGAGCCTATGAAGGACGGCACTAACACCGATATGCTCTGGGGAGCTGTAAGTAAGCTTTGATCCAGAGATTTCCGAATGGGGAAACCCACTGTTCGTAATGGAGCAGTACATATACGTGAATACATAGCGTATATGAGGCACACCCGGAGAACTGAAACATCTAAGTACCCGGAGGAAGAGAAAGAAAATCGATTCCCTGAGTAGCGGCGAGCGAAACGGGAACAGCCCAAACCAGGAAGCTTGCTTCCTGGGGTTGTAGGACACTCTATACGGAGTTACAAAGGAATGCATTAGATGAAGCGGCCTGGAAAGGTCTGCCATAGTGGGTAATAGCCCCGTAATCAAAAGTGTATTCTCTCCAGAGTGGATCCTGAGTACGACGGAACACGTGAAATTCCGTCGGAATCCGGGAGGACCATCTCCCAAGGCTAAATACTTCCTAGTGACCGATAGTGAACCAGTACCGTGAGGGAAAGGTGAAAAGCACCCCGGAAGGGGAGTGAAATAGATCCTGAAACCGTGTGCCTACAAGTAGTCAGAGCTCGATGCTGTTTCTTCGGAAACAAGCTGAGTGATGGCGTGCCTTTTGTAGAATGAACCGGCGAGTTACTGATTACATGCAAGGTTAAGCAGAGAATGCGGAGCCGCAGCGAAAGCGAGTCTGAATAGGGCGTTTTAGTATGTAGTCGTAGACCCGAAACCAGGTGATCTACCCATGTCCAGGGTGAAGGTAAGGTAACACTTACTGGAGGCCCGAACCCACGTATGTTGAAAAATGCGGGGATGAGGTGTGGGTAGCGGTGAAATTCCAATCGAACCTGGAGATAGCTGGTTCTCTCCGAAATAGCTTTAGGGCTAGCCTCAAACGTTAGAATCTCGGAGGTAGAGCACTGTTTGGACTAGGGGCCCATCCCGGGTTACCGAATTCAGACAAACTCCGAATGCCGATGATTTTTGTTTGGGAGTCAGACTGCGGGTGATAAGATTCGTAGTCGAGAGGGAAACAACCCAGACCACCAGTTAAGGTCCCCAAGTATTCGTTAAGTGGAAAAGGATGTGGCGTTGCCCAGACAACCAGGATGTTGGCTTAGAAGCAGCCACCATTTAAAGAGTGCGTAATAGCTCACTGGTCGAGTGGCGCTGCGCCGAAAATGTACCGGGGCTAAACGAATCACCGAAACTGTGGATTGACACCTTTGGTGTCAGTGGTAGGAGAGCGTTCTAGGGGCGTCGAAGCTAGACTGTAAGGACTAGTGGAGCGCCTAGAAGTGAGAATGCCGGTATGAGTAGCGAAAGAAGGGTGAGAATCCCTTCCACCGAATGCCTAAGGTTTCCTGAGGAAGGCTCGTCCGCTCAGGGTTAGTCGGGACCTAAGTCGAGGCCGAAAGGCGTAGACGATGGATAACAGGTTGATATTCCTGTACCACCTCCCCGCCGTTTGAGTAATGGGGGGACGCAGTAGGATAGGGTGAGCGCACGGTTGGTAATGTGCGTCTAAGCAGTGAGGTGTGAAACGAGGCAAATCCCGTTTCTATAACATTGAGCTGTGATAGCAAGGGGAATTTTCCCCGGAGTCCCTGATTTCACGCTGCCAAGAAAAGCCTCTAACGAGGCGGGAGGTGCCCGTACCGCAAACCGACACAGGTAGGCGAGGAGAGAATCCTAAGGTGATCGAGAGAACTCTCGTTAAGGAACTCGGCAAAATGACCCCGTAACTTCGGGAGAAGGGGTGCTCTGATAGGGTGTTAAAGCCCGAGAGAGCCGCAGTGAATAGGCCCAGGCGACTGTTTAGCAAAAACACAGGTCTCTGCAAAACCGTAAGGTGACGTATAGGGGCTGACGCCTGCCCGGTGCTGGAAGGTTAAGGGGAGAGGTTAGCGCAAGCGAAGCTTTGAACCGAAGCCCCAGTAAACGGCGGCCGTAACTATAACGGTCCTAAGGTAGCGAAATTCCTTGTCGGGTAAGTTCCGACCCGCACGAAAGGCGTAACGATCTGGGCACTGTCTCAACGAGAGACTCGGTGAAATTATAGTACCTGTGAAGATGCAGGTTACCCGCGACAGGACGGAAAGACCCCGTGGAGCTTTACTGCAACCTGATATTGAATTCTGATGCAGTCTGTACAGGATAGGTAGGAGCCTTTGAAACCGGAGCGCCAGCTTCGGTGGAGGCATTGGTGGGATACTACCCTGACTGTATTGGAATTCTAACCCATGCCCCTTAGCGGGGTAGGAGACAGTGTCAGGCGGGCAGTTTGACTGGGGCGGTCGCCTCCTAAAGAGTAACGGAGGCGCCCAAAGGTTCCCTCAGAATGGTTGGACATCATTCGTAGAGTGCAAAGGCATAAGGGAGCTTGACTGCGAGACCTACAAGTCGAGCAGGGTCGAAAGACGGGCTTAGTGATCCGGTGGTTCCGCATGGAAGGGCCATCGCTCAACGGATAAAAGCTACCCCGGGGATAACAGGCTTATCTCTCCCAAGAGTTCACATCGACGGGGAGGTTTGGCACCTCGATGTCGGCTCATCGCATCCTGGGGCTGTAGTCGGTCCCAAGGGTTGGGCTGTTCGCCCATTAAAGCGGTACGCGAGCTGGGTTCAGAACGTCGTGAGACAGTTCGGTCCCTATCCGTCGCGGGCGCAGGAAATTTGAGAGGAGCTGTCCTTAGTACGAGAGGACCGGGATGGACATACCGCTGGTGTACCAGTTGTCTTGCCAAAGGCATAGCTGGGTAGCTACGTATGGACGGGATAAATGCTGAAAGCATCTAAGCATGAAGCCCCCCTCAAGATGAGATTTCCCATTACGTAAGTAAGTAAAATCCCTCAAAGATGATGAGGTTGATAGGTCCGAGGTGGAAGCATGGCGACATGTGCAGCTGACGGATACTAATCGATTGAGGACTTATCCTTAAATACATGACAATTTGTGTCATTCAATGTTTTGTTTATCCAGTTTTGAGCGAACAAGCTCAATAGTTTGGTGGCGATAGCGAAGAGGTCACACCCGTTCCCATACCGAACACGGAAGTTAAGCTCTTCAGCGCCGATGGTAGTTGGGGTTAGCCCCTGCAAGAGTAGGACGTTGCCAAACTTTTTATTAACTTTGAAATATAAGTTGTATTACATAATTAGGTCCCGTGGTGTAGCGGTTAACATGCCTGCCTGTCACGCAGGAGATCGCGGGTTCGATTCCCGTCGGGACCGCCATTAATTTAAAAATTTATAACCGATTTCGGGATTTATTCCGGAATCGGTTTTTTGTGTATATAAAAGAAAAATCAATAATAAGTAGCTATACTTTCGAATCACTAACGTTTTCGATACACTAAAGAAAAGTGGAGGAAATTAATATGAAACAAGAAATTAAAGTTCATAGCCTAGCTGAGACAGAAATGTTTGCTAGCAAGTTAGCGCCTCTTCTGGCTCCTCCAGATGTCATCACACTTGAAGGTGACTTAGGGGCTGGGAAAACGGCATTTACACAAGCCCTGGCAAAAGCGCTAGGTATACAAAGGACAGTCAGTAGTCCAACGTTTACGATTATGAAACAATACGAAGGGAAGTATCCTTTTAACCATTTAGATGTTTATCGACTAGCGGGAAGTGATGAGGATCTCGGTTGGGATGAAATCTTTTATGGAGATGCAATTTCTGTTGTTGAATGGGCACATTTAATAGAAGAAGATTTACCGGCAGAGCGATTAGAAATTCAGATAACCCGAGACGGAGAAGATCGTCGAACGATTACGCTTTTGCCAAAAGGAAAACGATATGAAAAATTGTGTGGGGAGCTAGAAATATGATTTGGCTAGGAATTGATACTTCAAATACACCGCTTTCTGTAGCAATTGTGAAAGATGGTCAAGTACTCACTGAGGAAAATACATCTATGCCCGTAAACCATTCATTGCGTGCGATGCCTGCAATTGAAGAAGTATTTACAAAGGCAAACCTGTCTCCCGCGGATATCGATGCCATTGCGGTTTCTGAGGGACCAGGTTCATACACCGGTGTGCGAATCGGTGTAACGATAGCAAAAACGCTTGCGTGGACATTGAATAAACCGCTCGTTGGCGTTTCGAGCATGAAAGTGCTTGCGATGAATGGTCTATTTTTTAATGGCCTGATTTGTCCAATTGTAGATGCGAGAAGAAAAAATGTATATGCGGGTGTTTATCAATCAAAGAATGACAAGCTCACCTCTGTCATTGAAGATGGGCACTATTCTCTAGAAGATTTATTAGAAAGACTTCAAACTTATGATAGGCCGATTTTATTTGTTGGGAAAGATGTCGCGATGCATGAAGCGCAATTAGTTGAAAGTTTGCAGGAACGGGCAGTGATTGCACCGTTTTCATTTAATCTCCCACGCGCATCTTCTTTAATTTATACTGCGCAGCAAGTGGAACTTAATAAAGAGGTCCATCATTTCGTACCTGAGTATCATCGAATTGCCGAAGCTGAGGCAAATTGGTTGAAGGCGCAAGGGAAGGATTAAGGCAATGATTGACGTGATAAATTATAGAGTAATGACGGAGCAAGATATACCTGACGTTGTCAAAATTGAAGAAGAAGCATTTGCAACGCCTTGGACTGCAGAGATTTTTGAGCACGAAATGAAAGGAAACAATTACGCGCATTACATCGTGGCAACGGACGGGGAAGAGGTTATCGGACATTGCGGCATGTGGATTGTGCTGGATGAGTGTCATATTACGAATATTGCAGTGTTAAAGCGTTACAGAGGCAATGGAATTGGAGAACAATTGTTGCGTGAAGGCATTAAGCTTTGCCGTAATCTCGACGTTCGACTCATGACATTAGAAGTTCGTGTCAGCAATGAGGTTGCCCAGAATATGTACCGAAAACTCGGATTTCAAGATGGTGGAATCCGGAAAAACTATTATACGGACGATCGTGAAGATGCGCTCGTCATGTGGGTGGAGTTATGATGAAAAAAGATCAATATATAATAGGGATTGAAACGAGTTGTGATGAAACGGCGGCTTCTATTGTTAAAAATGGAACGGAGATTGTTTCAAATGTTGTGGCTTCACAAATTGAGAGTCAGAAAAGATTTGGTGGTGTCGTACCGGAAATAGCTTCTCGTCACCATGTAGAACAAATTACGATTGTCATTGAGGAAGCTTTGCAACAAGCCAAATTGCAACCGAGTGATTTAGATGCAGTAGCTGTGACAGAGGGGCCTGGATTGGTTGGGGCGCTTCTCATCGGCATTAACGCAGCGAAAGCATTTGCATTTGCACATCAGTTGCCGATTATTGGCGTGCATCATATTGCGGGGCATATTTATGCGAACCAACTTGTCCAACGTATGGAGTTTCCGCTACTGGCACTGATTGTTTCAGGCGGGCATACAGAGCTTGTCTTAATGAAAGAGCATGGTTCATTCGAGTTAATTGGTGAAACACGTGATGATGCAGCTGGGGAAGCTTATGATAAGGTTGCGCGGGTGTTGAACCTTCCGTATCCAGGTGGTCCAGAGATCGACCGTTTGGCGGCTGAGAGCGATGATGAGATTGAGTTTCCAAGAGCTTGGCTAGAGCCAGATTCTTACGACTTTAGTTTTAGCGGATTAAAATCTGCAGTCATTAATTATAAACATAATCTAGAGCAGCGCGGGGGCACTGTTAATCCAGCGCATATGGCAGCTGGTTTTCAAAATAGTGTCGTAGATGTCTTAACGACTAAAACCAAAAAAGCGGCAGAACAATATGAAGTGAAACAAGTGATTGCGGCTGGCGGTGTAGCGGCGAATAAACAGTTACGTACTTCACTGACTGAAGCTTTTTCAGAATTAAATATTCCGTTTTATGTCCCACCAATTTATCTCTGTACAGATAACGCAGCGATGATTGCAGCAGCAGGCGCGTCTATGTATGAGAATGGTGTTCGGAGCGATTTATCAATGAATGGAAGACCGGGAATGGAGCTTGTTTCTTGGTCGAAATAAACGAACGCGTAAGTTGTTAAGTTTAGACAACTTACGCGTTTTTAATATTTCTTACAATGGAATTGTCAAGAGGAACATTCGTACTTATGCACACTTTGTGGATAAGTTGTTGATAAGAATCTGATAACTTAATTTAATTACGGTTATAAATGGATAACTTTGTGTATAACTCATTGTATTGTTGTGGATAGTGTGGAAAACATCATTGAATTACCGTGATTACTATATTCATAGTGTGGATAAGATTGTGGAAATAGTATCGGCAGAAATTGAATAGAATTTACGAGTTTCGACAAAAAATGATAAATCGTTCACTAAAATGAACTGGTTCATTTTAGTGAACGATCTAGTTTTAGGAGAAGTTTTCGAGTTGTTCTTGAAGATCCAACCAATTTTCAGCCTCGCTATCATGCTTTTCCTGTAATGCATCAATTTCAGCTTGAATTTCCATTAATTTTACATGGTCATCAGCGTAGTCTGGGTTTGATAGTTCGGTTTCAAACTCAGCGATTTTTTCATCGAGGGAAGCGATTGTTTTTTCTGCTTCTTCTATGGCTCTCGTGATTCTTCTAAGCTGTCTTTTTTCTTCTCGGTTTAGTTCTTCTTGTACTTGCTGGACTTTGTTAGATGTCACTTGAAGCAGATTGTCTTTTTCCGCTTGGATTTCAGCCAGTTCCTGCTTCTTTTCAACGAAGTAATCATAGTCCCCTAGATACTCTAGAGCGCCATTTTCGTTTAGGTCAATCACTTTTGTTGCGATTCGGTTAATAAAATAACGGTCATGGGAAACGAATAGGATTGTCCCAGGAAAATCATCAAGCGCATTTTCAAGGATTTCTTTGCTATCTAGATCTAAATGGTTGGTCGGCTCGTCTAAAATTAGCGTGTTTGATTGTTGAAGCATTAGTTTAGCGAGTGCCAGTCTAGCCTTTTCACCGCCGGATAATGTGGAAACATGTTTATTCACATCATCGCCTGAAAAAAGGAAGCGACCCAGGATGCCGCGAATGTCTTTTTCATTCATCATCGGCCAGTCACGCCACAGCTCTTCTAATACGGTGCTATTGCCTGTAAGAGATGCTTGTTCTTGGTCGTAATAGCCAAATTGTACATTTGTACCGTACCGTATATCACCTGCAAGTGGTTGATGCTTATTAACGATTGTTTTGAGTAGGGTTGATTTCCCAACACCATTTGGTCCAATAATCGCAATGCGTTCTCCGCGATAAACATGGATATTCAGGTTTTTCGATACTGGACCTTCCTCATAACCAATGGAGAGATTGTCGATGGCCAATACATCATTGCCACTTTGGCGACCAATTGGAAAGGTAAAACTTGCCGATTTTTCATCTCCATCGGGGGACGCCATCCATTCGGTTCTTTCCAACATTTTACGTCTGCTTTGTGCCATTTTAGACGTGGATGCACGGGCGATATTTCGCTGGATAAAATCCTCCATCCTCGCTCTCTCGCTCATTTCTCTTTCATATTGCTTCCTATCACGTTCGTAATTACGTGCTTTTTCAGTGAGATAGGCACTGTAATTGCCGTGATATTTGGTCATTTTTGTTCTGGAGATTTCGTATACGATCGTCACGATTTCATCGAGAAAGTATCTATCGTGAGAAACAACAAGAAGTGCCCCTTCATATCCAACTAAATACTTTTCTAACCAACTAAGCGTTTCGATATCTAAATGGTTGGTTGGCTCGTCTAGTATTAATAGATCCGGTTTACTGAGGAGCATTTTTGCCAGGGCCAATCGTGTCTTTTGCCCGCCTGATAAAGTATTTACATTTTTGTCAAAGTCCTCTTGATAAAAACGCATACCGTGTAAAACTGAACGTGTATCCGATTCATATTGATAGCCGTTCGCATTTTTAAACTCTGTTTGAAGGGCATCATACTCGTTCGTGACACGCATAAATTCATCCGGATTGGAATAAACAGCAGGATCCGCCATCGTTTCTTCGAGCGCACGAATACGTTTCTCCATAACTTGGAGCGGTTCGAAAACAGTCATCATCTCGTCCCAAATCGTTAAGGATGAATCGATTCCAGAATGCTGTTCAAGATAACCAATCCGCGTATCTTTAGGAACGATAATATCTCCTGTATCGGCGCTCATTTCACCCGCAATAATTTTTAATAGGGTGGACTTCCCAGCTCCATTTCTTCCGACGAGTGCAATGCGATCACGACTTCGAACTTCCAATTGGATATTTTCTATTATATTCAAACCTGAAAAGGATTTCGTTAATCCATTCACTTGTAATACGATCATTTTATTACACCTCTATTCAATTATAGTCTAATTGAATCGCATGCAGCGTGCAATGCACAACTTTACAATAATCGACATTTCTTGTACGATAGAATAGGTGAGGAGTACGTCGAGGAGGTTTAGCATGATAGATGAGACATCAAGAATCCCGCAAGCGACTACAAAAAGATTGCCTCTTTATTATCGATTTTTACAAAACTTCGCGAACGCAAATAAGACACGTGTGTCTTCTAGCGAATTAAGCGAGGCGATGAAAATTGATGCGGCTACAATTCGAAGAGATTTTTCGCATTTTGGTGCGCTCGGTCGTAAAGGATATGGATATGATGTGCAATATTTACTTGATTTTTTTCGTAAAACATTAGATCAAGATGAAGTAACAGATGTTGCGCTTATCGGGGTTGGTAGTTTAGGAACCGCTTTCTTAAAGTATAATTTTCACAAAAATCATAATACACGTATTATCATGGCGTTTGACCCAAGGACACCTGAAGATGGGATGATAAACAGTGGAATTCCTATGTATCATTCGGATCAGATGGCCGAAAAAATAAAGGAACGTGGCATTGAACTTGCAATTTTAACAGTTCCTGCTGACGTTGCCCAAGATGTGACAAATGAACTTGTAGATATTGGGATTAAAGGGATACTGAATTTTTCCCCAGTACGTCTGTCAGCGCCCGATTCTGTTCGAGTACATACGATTGATTTGTCAGTTGAATTGCAAACACTTATTTATTTTATGAAAAACGACGTCAAACAGTCACAATTGTAATGGCTTACACATAGCATCCTAAGTAGTTTTCCTGTATTATAGAGAATACAGTATAGTTCGAAAAATGTTCTTTCAACTAGGAGGTGTCGTCATGATAGGAGTACCAAGTTTAATCCTTATCGGAGTTGTTGCGTTACTTATATTTGGACCTAAAAAGTTACCTGAAATTGGAAAAGCATTTGGTTCATCTTTACGCGAATTTAAAAACGCAACAAAAGGACTTACCGATGACGAGGAGCCAAAAAATAAAGATGATAAGAAGTAAGTAAGGATGTTAGTCCGATGTCGAATGAAAAACAATTAACCATCATTGAACATATAGATGAGCTAAGAAAACGGCTGATGGTCATCGTCGTTTTCTTTGTGATTGCATTGGTAGGTGGTTTTTTTATTGCCAAACCGCTTATCCAGTATCTTCAGTACACTGAAGAGGCAAAAAGTTTAACGTTAAACGCATTTAATGTCACAGATCCGATTTTGATTTATTTAAAAGTCATTGTGATTGTCTCGTTTATCCTTATTTCGCCAGTGTTATCATATCAGTTATGGTCATTTGTGAGTCCGGGGCTTCATGAGAAAGAGCGCAAAGTCACATTAAGTTATATTCCGTTTGGGTTTTTACTATTTCTTGGCGGTATATCATTTTCCTACTTTATACTATTTCCTTATATCATGAAGTTTACGATGGCTTTAGCAAATGAGCTTGATATCACACAAACACTAGGGATTAATGAATATTTTAATTTTCTTATTCAAATTACGATTCCTTTTGGTCTCATATTTCAAATGCCGATTCTTACTTTATTTTTAACACGATTAGGTATTTTAAATCCTACGATTCTAGTTAAGGTTAGAAAGTATGCGTTTTTCGTTTTATTTGTCATAGCGGCTATTATAACGCCACCTGATTTATTTTCACATTTATTTGTGACGGTACCATTATTTTTACTGTATGAAATTAGTATACTCATTTCTCGAATTGGTTATCGAAAATATTTGAAGGCTGAACAACAGCGTCAAATTGAAGAAATAAATGAATAAAAAAACTTCCTTCCCAAATAAGAGAAGGAAGTTTTTTTATTGGAAAAAGGCAATCACGGATTGTTGTAGTTTTTGAAGTTCCATAATTTTGTCGTAGTTGAGTTGGATAACCACGACGAATCCATTCATCATGAAGTGCCCGATAATCGGTGCCAGTAATCGCTTTGTTTTGTAATATACAAAAGAGAATACAAGAGCAGGTGCCATATAAATAAGCGTATGTTCTAATTCGTTATGGACAACCGCAAATACAAGCGCGCTAATCATTGCAGCGATGATAAAGTTTGTTTTTTGATACAGCCCACCGAATAATATGCGTCTGAAAATCAGTTCTTCTAAAAGTGGTGCAAAAATGACCATTGATACGATAATGATTGGCGAAACTTTCGCAATGTCTGAAAGGAGTGCGGTATTATCTGAACCTGGTTCGATTCCAAATAAAGTCATTTCAATCATGCCAGCAATCATTTGTCCGAATAGCGCAAGGAAGAAGCTGATAATTCCCCAGACAATTGTCATACCGATTGAGGCAGGTTTTCCATCAAAAATTTTGAAGAAATTCTTTTTGCGGAAGAAGAGTATGTAAAAAACAATGGCGGCTAATAAGTTCGTTGTGAATAAAGACCAGGCAAAACCATGGTATTTTGCTTCTTTTGCAGAAAGGGCCGCATCGCCATTAAAATATTGTGTTAATGGACTTGCAAGCGCGACACTTGCTAGTTGCATAATAATATATGTCAAAATTAAATACAGATAAATTTTCCAGTTTTTCAAGTTGAAACATCCTTTCAATCATCACTCTTAATTATTTTATCCTTTTTATAGGAGGGAAGCAAAGGGGAGTGATGATTACTTATATCAAATTCATAATAAAAACTTGTCGAAATTTGTATTGGCGCCTTTTACTTGCAAATTTCTTTGATGTTTATTATGATGATAATTGTGTGTTAGCACTCGCGTTGATTGAGTGCTAAAATATAAGTTATCATTTTGAGGAGGTTGTTTCACTTGTTGAAACCATTAGGTGACCGTATCGTAATTGAATTGGTTGAGGCTGAAGAAAAAACGTCAAGTGGGATTGTATTACCAGATTCTGCTAAAGAGAAACCGCAGGAAGGGAAAGTAATCGCTGCAGGTACAGGACGCGTCCTTGAAAATGGCCAGCGTATCGACTTAGAAGTAAAAGAAGGCGATCGGATTATCTTCTCAAAGTATTCCGGCACTGAAGTAAAATATGAAGGAAACGAATATTTAATCCTACGTGAAACTGACGTTTTAGCAGTTATTGGCTAATTTTTATTCGAAAACCACACGTATAAATTCAGGAGGGAATTATATAAATGGCTAAAGAAATTAAATTTAACGAAGATGCACGTAGCGCAATGCAACGTGGTGTTGATACATTAGCAAATACAGTAAAAGTAACACTTGGACCAAAAGGACGTAACGTAGTTCTTGAGAAAGCTTTTGGTTCTCCATTAATTACAAATGATGGTGTAACGATTGCTCGTGAAATCGAGCTTGAAGATAAATTTGAAGATATGGGTGCAAAGCTTGTTTCTGAAGTTGCATCTAAAACAAACGAAATTGCTGGTGACGGAACGACAACAGCTACAGTTCTAGCGCAAGCAATGATTAGCGAAGGACTTAAAAACGTAACTGCAGGTGCAAACCCAGTAGGGATCCGTAAAGGAATTGAAAAAGCAGTTGCAGCAGCAGTTGAAGAGCTAACTGTGATTTCTAAACCAATCGAAGAAAAAGAATCAATTGCACAAGTTGCAGCAATTTCTTCAGGCGATGAAGAAGTAGGTACGTTAATTGCAGATGCAATGGAGCGTGTTGGTAACGACGGCGTTATTACAATTGAAGAGTCAAAAGGCTTCACAACTGAGCTAGACGTTGTTGAAGGTATGGAATTTGACCGTGGTTATGCATCGGCATACATGGCGACAGATACGGACAAAATGGAAGCTGTATTGGACAACCCATACATTCTAATTACAGATAAGAAGATTACGAACATCCAAGAAATCCTACCAGTTCTTGAGCAAGTTGTTCAACAAGGTAGACCAATTCTTCTAATCGCAGAAGATGTTGAAGGTGAAGCACTTGCAACACTTGTTGTCAACAAACTTCGCGGAACATTTAACGCAGTAGCGGTTAAAGCACCTGGATTCGGTGACCGTCGTAAAGCTATGCTTGAAGACATCGCAATTCTAACAGGTGGAGAAGTAATTACAGAAGATCTAGGTCTAGATCTAAAAGAAACGCAAATTACACAACTTGGAACAGCTGCGAAAGTTGTTGTGACAAAAGACCACACAACAATTGTTGAAGGTGCTGGAGACACAGCTCGAATTGAAGGCCGTGTGAACCAAATCCGTACACAACTTGAAGACACAACTTCTGAGTTCGACAAAGAAAAACTTCAAGAGCGTCTTGCGAAATTAGCAGGCGGAGTTGCGGTAATTAAAGTAGGTGCAGCGACTGAAACTGAGTTGAAAGAGCGTAAACTTCGTATCGAAGACGCACTGAACTCAACACGTGCAGCGGTTGAAGAAGGAATCGTTTCAGGTGGAGGAACAGCACTGATTAACGTTTACAAGAAAGTTGAAGAGCTTAACGAAACTGAAACAGGTGATGTAGCAACAGGTGTGAACATTGTTCTACGTGCACTTGAAGAGCCAGTTCGTCAAATTGCGAACAACGCTGGACTTGAAGGTTCAATCGTTGTAGATCGTCTAAAGCGCGAAGAAATCGGTATTGGTTTCGATGCAGCTGAAGGCGACTGGGTCAACATGATGGAAGCTGGTATCGTGGACCCAACAAAAGTTACACGTTCAGCACTACAAAATGCAGCATCTGTTGCAGCAATGTTCCTGACGACAGAAGCAGTTGTTGCAAACCTGCCTGAAGAAAATGCTGGCGGAATGCCGGATATGGGCGGCATGGGCGGCATGCCAGGAATGATGTAAGGAAAACGCTAACCCCCTTTATTAAGATGGACTAGCGCGTACTTTATCATCTAGTGGTCATTTAATTTTCATGATCACTTCGACATTCATTTTAAATTAAGAAGGCCTTTCATCAATTCATTGAATTGGTGAAAGGCCTTTTTAAAATTAGGATTCTTCCATATTGTTATCTCCGATGTTGGCTTCACGGTTTGCCCACCTATTATTGGCCTAAGACCATCCCACCAACACGAGCTTGTTACAAATGTCTTTTAATTTGTGTGAGCACTGCTGTAGCGAGTTCGTTTGTATCTGTAAAGTTTCTTGAATCGATGGGATTAGAATAGTGAACATGAACCTTTGCTGGTGTACACTTGCCCTTCTTTCCTGTCAATTTGTAAGAATCCTTTAAGGTCACGGGAATGACTTTGACCCCC
This sequence comes from Sporosarcina ureilytica, assembly GCF_001753205.1. GTDB lineage: Bacteria > Bacillota > Bacilli > Bacillales_A > Planococcaceae > Sporosarcina > Sporosarcina ureilytica. Next base: position 615,654 of record NZ_CP017560.1, read on the forward strand.
GATTTAATCGCAATTCGTAAACTACCCGGCTTAAAGCTTCCCATTTTAGGGCCTTTACTTCTAGTCCCCTCTGGAAAAACTGCTATTGAATTACCTGATTTTAAACCTTCTATTGCTTGGTTAATCGCCTTTAGGGAACTACGAGCGTTATCCCTGTTAATAAACACGCATCCTCGTTCTTTCATCCAATAGCCCAACATCGGAATTTTCTCCATTTCTTTTTTAGCAACAAAAGCCATTGTCTGAGGAGCTGTTGAATACAAAATGGGAATATCCATATTACCTTGATGATTGCTAACATATAACACTGGTTCATCTAAAGGGATATTTTCTGTTCCTGTTACGACGAGGTCGGCGCCCGAGATTTTAATTAGGTTTTTGGTACACTTTAAAATGATTTTATCCATCAGTTTTAATTTATCTTTGTTCTTACCTGCTTTGTTTAATTTATTTATAGTAAATGATTTGTTTGCATTACTTAAAATATAACCCCAAAGGTATCCTTGAAATACTAGCGTGCGCATTTTTATTCCTCTTCTCAATCATATTTAATCTATGGTAATTATAAATGACATGAGTAGATTTAATAAGTTATAAATGTCACTTGTTTTAGCTTGTAAATGTCACATTAGGAGGTTTGGATGTACTGATAAGTTACGCCCAAGTCACTTGACTAAACTAGAAATGACTCGTATAATTTAAAAGACTGATTAGTCGGAAGAGAAACAATTTAAAGTAAAAGGGGGTAGGGATGATCAGTACAGAATGCATTGTTGAGGCATCAGTGAAATATCTGAAACGGGTGAGGATAACTAAAATGCAGCCGTAAAGATTTTTTCAGAACCAGGTACTCATGGAACAACGAAGGGAATAGTATCTTTGGGGGAGAAGCTCTTCCTTCGATGAGAACAATGGCTGTGCGATTATCCTGAGAACCAAATTCAAAGGGGGATGATTTGGCGTTTTTAAGATTTCACGGGAATGTGTACGTTGGGAGTATGTGGAAGCAGGCATTCGTTAGAAAACATCACCTTAGAAAAATAGATAGATAATCAGAATTGAACCATTAAAGACTCTTTTACATAAAGAGTTTTCTTACAGTCAACAGACAACTAACCAGTTAGTACCTATGCAGTTCCACGCCAAAATAGCGTTCTAGGACAAGCTATCAAAAATTAGGATTGGAGAAATGATGCATTAGGTCTGAAGAAAACCGATAGGGAACGAAGGGGATGTGTTCATTTGAAAGAGGAAAAATATGTCATGACGGACGAGCCTTATGAAACAATTGACATTAAGAAATTACCAAAATTAGATGATAAAACTAGATACAGTCTTAGATCGGAATTTATAACCGGATTATCGCTATCGATTGTTTACTTTATCTTTATTTTTTCCGTTCCAGCATTAAACTGGTTTAAACCGGATTGGGCATTTGCAAAAATGTTTGGCGGCATGTCTTATAGCTGGTTTTTAACGACACTTGTCGCGATGGCGATGGCTTTTATTATTGCTTATCTTCACACGAAGCTTTATGAAAGATGGGAAATGAAAAGTTTACAAGCAAATCTGAAGGAGAAGAAGGAAAAAAGTATACAGGCCAGTCTTTTGGATAATAAGGAGGAAGTGCTAAGTGCACAAGTAAGTAAGGAGGAATCGGTTCTATGATGCAACTATTATTGGATCCGAAATACCTTTTTACAATCCTATTATTGGGAACGATTGTCTATATTACGTACTTATCAAAAAAGAACGAAAGTGCGAGTGACTTCTTTGTAGGTGGTCGGGGTTTCGGCTGGTTTACAAATGGTTCGGCAATTGGCGGGGATTATTTAAGTGCCGCAACCTTTCTAGGGTTGGCGGGATTAACTTTTGCCATCGGTTATGATGGCGCTTTTTATACGTTTAGCTTTACGATTGGATTAACACTTTTGGCACTATTTATTGCGGGGCCGTTACGAAAATTCGGCGCTTATACCGTTGCCGATTTTGTTGCCTACCGTTTTCATAGTAAGAGAGCGAGAATAGTAGCCGTCATCGTTGTTCTTGCTATATCAGGTTTTTATGCGGCACCGCAATTACTTGGCGCTGCTCAAATTTTAAGCATGTTTTTTGGGACATCCTATGAATTTGGCATCATCTTTACAAGTGTTGTCATGATTTTCTATGTCGGGGTTGGTGGTATGAAGGGGACAACCATTAACCAGGCGTTGGAGCTTTGGATTCGTTTCTTTGCTTTTGTTCTAATGGTAGCTGCCGCGATTTACGGAGGATTCCATTACCAGAAAATCCTGACTGCAATTAGTGAGTTTAGTGGTACTGTATTTGGCACAGGAGCTTATACAACAGATGGAAAAGATGTTGTATTTGACGGAGAGACTTGGGCAAAAGCTGGGGCATTCAATCCAAACTTTTGGCATTCCGCTTCGATGCTAATCGGGCTTTCACTAGGTACACTCGGACTTCCGCATATATTGCTACGTTTTTACACGAATCCAGATGCGAAGGCTGCTCGTAAGTCAGCTGTAATGGCGATTGGAATTGCTAGTTTGTTTTTCGCTTTCGCCATTTATCTTGGTGTTGTTGGACGGGCAATCTTTTTGGATGGAAACGCAAGCCCTGAGGTCATGCAAAACCTAGTTACCGGCGGGGACAATATGGTCATCCCATCGATTGCAACTGCACTAGGTGGAAAATGGATGCTTGGATTTGTAATTGCCGGAGCATTTGCCGCAGTATTTTCAAACTTATCCGGGTTATTCATTGCAAGTTCAGGGGCAATCGCGCACGACTTATATGCAAAGTTTTCAAAAAAGGAATTATCGCAGAAACAGCGGGTATTTGCCGCAAAATTATCGATTGTTTTCCTCGGTGTTTTTTACGGAGTCCTTGGTTTATTGGTAAAAGAGGCATCGATTGGACATCTTGTTGCCCTCGCATTTACTGTTGGGGCAAGCACATTCGCACCTATTTTCATCCTCGGCATTTGGTGGCGTGGAATCACTGAAAAAGGCGCGATTGCGGGTCTAATCGTCGGATTTGCCGTTTCCATGTTTATGATTTTCTTTTCGTCGGTATTACCGGAAGTATTACAATTTAGGGTGCCGGGTATTATTACTGTGCCGATTGGCTTCTTAACTGTTTATATTGTTTCCTTAATAGACGGTAAAGTACCAGCAGACGTGAATGCATTTATGCGTAAGGTACATGCAAGTGAGGAATCAGTATAAATTTATTAAAGCAATCCGACCTTATTTAAGGTTGGATTGTTTTTTTAATATGTTATTCATTGAAGGATGCTTAGAATTCTCTGAATATAGCATAAAAATGATTGACAAGAATGTGTTCGCTATGCTTCAATTTAATATAGGTTAACTAAGTGTATTTTTAGGTTAACTCATATTAAGTGAGGGTGGTCTAAGTGAAAAAGTTTACAGCTTATGATATTGCACAAATTGCTTTGTTGGCTTGTTTTATTATTCTCGCTGGATACTTTAAAATTCCAACGGGGATTCCTGGGTCTGAATTTCAGTTATCTGCACCCGTTGCGGTTGCAATTGTGGCAGTTTTCGGTTTTAAGCGTTATTTTCTTGCAGGCATGATTGCAACTGTCCTTTTACTTTTACTTGGTATACATACAATTATCAATGCTGAAATATCACTCATTTTTCGACTGACTGTTGGGTTGATCATTTTATTTTGTGGGACATCAATTCCTGTACTCGTGCTCGCGGGTCCAATTGGGACTGCCGTAGCACGTATTGGGTTGGCTTTCACTTTAGATATTCCAATTTTACCGCTTCTCATTCCAGTTATTCCAGGAATGATTATTACGGCATTATGTGTGTGGCCAATTACGAAAATGATGCGGACAATTCATGAGAAAGTAGGTGCCAGAAACGATGTACCCCGAGTATTTTAGTGTTCGTATGCGTGCGGCTGAAGGGAAAGCCCATGAGTTAGGTGGGAAGCATATATCCGGCGGTGAGCGGTTGGGCAATCGATTGCAGTTGGAAGTGATTGCTACGGAATTATTAGCGAAAGCGTCTAATCATTCAAGAGGAAGTGCTGATTTTATTCAACTTGTTGTTGAAAAAGTGCCGGGTGAAGAACTTCAATTTATTCCTCCGTTAGACGTTTCGGCAATCGAAGTGGCGACGGTTCAAGAAGGGCATGACAAGGCGAAAGACCAATTGGCTGCCGCAGGTGTTTCAGAACGAGCGATTGAACATGCTTTTTTGATATTAAATCATGAACGAAATCTTCGCGGGGCGGCAATTGTGAATTGCGAGACCGGTGAACGATTGGATGAACGGGGACAGAAAGGGGTCCGTGTGTCACGCATGGATTGGACGGATTGTGGACATGTAGCGGATTCCGTCCGCGTTCGAGAGGCATTGGCTTTGGCTACCAAAGTAGCACAATCCCCTTATACCGTTGCGGAACTTTGTTGGTCTGATGATCCAGATTATGTAACGGGGTATGTAAGTAGCCAACAACTAGGATATGTTAGAATTTCTCCTTTGAAAAGGATGGGATGTGAAAGTGGGGGACGTGTGTTTTTTGTACATAACGACGTAGATATAGATTCGTATATTGATTTTTTAGAAAGGAAGCCCGTGTTTATTCAAGGAGGAGAAAGCGAATGAATGATTGGTTTCAACGTCAACTGGAAGCGATTGAAGCGGAAGGGTTAACGAGAACTTTGCGTTCATTGTCAACGGGAAATGATACGGAAGTGATGATAGAGGGAAACAAGTATGTATTGTTTTCATCAAATAATTATTTAGGACTCGCAACAGATTCGCGCTTAAAAGAAAGGGCGATGAATGGAATTTCTCTTTACGGGACGGGTAGTGGCGGTGCGCGGCTGACGACTGGCAATATGGTGATTCATGAGCAATTGGAGCGTGAAATTGCCGAGTTAAAAGGGACGGAAGCGTCGATTTTATTCAGCAGTGGTTATTTGGCGAACGTTGGGTTCATTTCAAGTGTCATGGGAGAAGGGGACGTCATTTTTTCGGACGCGTGGAATCATGCAAGTATTATTGATGGTTGCCGTTTAAGCAAGGCGGTAACAATCCGATACGCACATGCAGATATGTTGGATTTAGAAGAAAAGTTACGGGCGTGGCAAGGGGATGGGAAAAAACTCATTGTGACGGATGGGGTTTTTAGCATGGACGGAGATATTGCACCGCTTCCTGAAATCGTTGCACTTGCCAAGAAGTACAATGCTTACATACTGGTTGATGACGCGCATGGAACAGGGGTATTGGGTGAGCGCGGTGGTGGAACAGTTGATTATTTTGGCTTGCAACATGAGGTTGATTTTGTCGTGGGGACGTTAAGTAAAGCGGTTGGAACAGAAGGTGGTTTTGTGGCCGGCTCCTCCCTTGCAATTCAATATTTACGAAATCGTGCAAGAACGTTTATTTTTCAAACCGCTTTATCACCAGGTGTGATTGAAGCTGCGCGGGAAGGCATTCGCCTCATTCAATATGAACCAGAAAGGCGTCAACGGCTGTTAAAGAACGCGCATTTCTTATATACGAATTTAACGCGTCAAGGATTTACGATAGGTCCCTCAAATACACCGATCATTTCGCTCCTAATTGGCGATGCAAATCAGGCAGTCCAGTTTTCCGAGCAATTGATGGAAGAGGGTATTTTCATCCCAGCCATTCGCCCACCTACCGTCCCACAAGGTTCAAGTCGACTGCGCATTACTGTGATGGCGACACATACCGAGAAACAGCTTCAAACCGTTGTGGATCATGTGGGTGAGATTGGTCGCAGGATGGGTGTGATTAAGAGTGTTGGTAATCTAGTGTAAATATTGGCGGGTTTTGCTGAAGACTTTTCGTAAGTTGCGAAAGGTCTTTTTTTTATTCAATCCGTCATAATCTATCGTGAAATCGTTCATTAACGTGATATAATTCACAAATAATTCCCCTTGATAAGTTATAATTAAAATATAGGTTTAAAAGATTGTCTAAAATCGGATAGGAAATCCATCTTCGTATCCAAAATTAATATGAGGTGAAATCATGTTAAATATGCAATTTGATATAAAAAGAATGAGTGCATTAAAAGAAATAATATTATATTTACGTGATGGTGGTTCGTTGGAAGCATTACAAATCCACTTTGAACAACATTTTAACGATGTGCGTCCGCTTGACCTACTGCTCATGCAACTGGAATTAATCAATGGTGATTACGGTGTGACGATGGAGGACGTTAAAAAGTTTTCGAGTATGCATGATCAGTTATCTATTAACGATAAAGAGAATACGTTTATCAATTATGCCACAAATCATCCCGTTCAAATTTTTAAGGCGGAAAACACTGCATTTCAAGTTCTTTTGAATCAAATCCAACAACTTTTGGAATCGATTGAAAAGAATCCAGATCAAACGATAGGTGATGAATTAACACAGCACATCTTTCATCTAGGAGAATTTCACAATCATTATAATCGCAAAGAGAAGCTCTTTTTCCCAATTATGGAACGATACGGCCACATTGCGCCCGCTCGAACAGTATGGCGGAAAGATGACCGCATTCGTGCCTTATATCAGGCGCTGAAAAAACAAATTGTTCGACTTCCACTAGACGTTGAGCGTGTTCGAATGAGGTATACCGCATTTGCAAGGGAATTTAAAGAAATGATCTTTCAGGAAGAGACAATCATTTTACCAATTCTTAAAACAATCTTTAGTCAGTCGGATTGGTTAGCGGTTGCGAATGAAAGTGATGCATTTGGCTATGCGATTATCGAAGCACCAGCAGAAAAATGGACGCCTACAGTTGAAAAAAAGACAAATGATACGCCACATGCTGAAAATCTTGTGATGGGCGGTGGCGGACATTTAACGACAGAAGAAGCCCAACTGATTTTTAACAACTTGCCACTGGAAATCACATTTGTTGATAAAAATGATTTATTTAAGTACTTCAATGAAATCACAGAAGCATCGGAAATGATGCTTGTGCGGACGCCAAGTTCGATTGGCCGTAACGTAGCCAATTGTCATCCGCCTAAAAGTTTGATGAAGGTCATGACAATCATCCGTGATCTGAAAACAGGCAGACGAACTTCTGAAAGCATGTGGTTTAAAATGAAGGGGAAATATATTCATATTACGTATAAATCACTTTTTAATGATGAAGGGGAGTTTTTAGGAATTTTAGAATACGTCCAAGACATTCAGCCTTTCTTTGAATTACCGAGCGAAGTCAAAATGGGACTAAGTGAGCTTTAGGAATGAATCGAAAAACCTCCGCACAGATTATATTGTGTGGAGGTTTCGCGTTTCATAATCTTATTTTCGCTTTTCGATAGCTGTCATACACTTCAATTGCTGAAGTGACGATGACGGTGACAATAATCGTCCAAAAAGCCCAATACATCATGTTTTGCACTGAGGATAAACTGATTTCAAGTAGATTTGCCATATATGGAACAACTGCCTCGTTTATGAGGTTTGGGTTACTTGCGATGACAATAAAAGCAATGGCACTTAATACTTTTATGATTGCATTGATTGTAACGAGCTTCTTTGTCCATTGTTTTGTTTTCCATTTATAAATTCCAAGTCCGATTTCAAGTAGGGCAAATGGTAAAATGATTGGCCAATAAGATAGTAAGACGGTTTGATCGAAAATGGGCATGATCATTTGCAAGTCATTCCCATCAATTGAACGATAAATTCCCACAAGGCGTTCTGCATTGAAATAAAGCGGGACCCAAATGACTGTCCAAATGATGCCGAAAATCACTTCACCTTTTGATATGACTTTTTTCTTTGGGATGACTTGCACCTGTTTTAAATCTTCTGGCGTCCACTTTATTCCAAAGTTTGTGAGGGTTTCGGTGTTGCTATCTAGCCCAAATCGTTCAATCACGATAAATACAATGGTCACCCAAAACAACGTCTGGATAAGCACTGTGATGATATTGGCGATTATCATGCCCAGACCGTTAATGATCAAGGTGAGAATGTTTTGTTCTCCAGAAAAAAGGACAATACTTTCAACAATATAGACTAAAATGGTAATGAAAATCGCCCATGGCACGATGATCTTAAGTGTCCGCATATAAGTATCGTATATTTTGGGACCAATCAAAAAATTGGGTGTGTCACGGTAGCTTGCGGTAAGTTCCGCCGGGTCTCCGAGTTCCGAAAGAGCCTCCATGATATCATTTTCTGTATAGTCATCTGGCAACATATCTTCGATGGTAGAGCGTAGTTCAAGCGCAATATCATCCCTAGATTTTTCTGGTAATCTTCTTGTTACCTCATAAACATAAGCTTCAATCAGATTCATGATGTTCATCTCCTTCCAATAAAGACGCTAATTCTAGCGTCATTTTTTTCCATTCCTTTGTGAGTTGCTCATAAATTTCAATCCCATATTCATTCATGACGTAATACTTGCGCGGTCTGCTTTCTGTCGTATCCCAGCTACTTGTTAGGAGTTTCTGTTTCTCTAGTCGGCGAAGCAATGGATATAACGTGCTTTGTTCAATCGTAACGCCTGCCTTTTCAAGACGTTGCACCAATGAATAACCATATTGTGGGGTTCCTAATTGGCTTAATACGGCCAAAGTTAAAGTCCCTCTTCTTAATTCAGTTGTGAAAGATTCTACTAATGACATGATAATTATCTCACCTTCTTATACTATGTATCATACAGTAATGTGTTTTAGGTAACAATAGAATAAATAAAATATGATTGGATAATAACTTATATAAAGTTTTAGGAGATGAAGAAAGTCCACTAAACTGTGGATAATAAAACAATCTTAGGGCAAAATATAACGAATAAATTAGATTGGAGGAAGAGGAATGAAATACAAAAAAATCATTTTACCGTTTATGTCGGTTATGTTGTCGGCGGGTTTTCTTTTCGGTTGTAATGGCGTTGACGAAGACGAACCGGATCCAACAGAAGAACCGTCTGAACAACGAGAAGATAATAGTCAATAAATTAATGAGCGCATTGTCTTAAGCTGCTTTGGAAATAATAGACAAGTATCATCTAAAGTAAATCGTACACATTACGAGGTGTAAGTGAAATATCACTTAACAAAATAAATGGAGTGGTGACAATGCCGAACAACAACCAGAACCAAAAAAATCAACGCAATCAACAACAGAATCAAAGGAATC